>JALEZQ010000082.1 GCA_022772475.1 Bacteroidales bacterium
ATTATGAGAGAGTTCTTCCACGTGATGCGGCAGTATGTCGCGCCCTACAAGAAGTATCTGGTCGGATCGCTCGTGTTCAACCTGCTGTCCGCCGTGCTCAACGTGTTCTCGTTCATGACCCTCATCCCGATGCTCAACCTCCTGTTCCGCATCGACACGACGGTCTATCACTACATCGCGTGGGACACCGAAGGCATTGGCCTGAAGGACATCCTCATCAACAACATGTACTATGTCACGCAGCAGTTTATGGAGCAGTATGGCGCCGCCACGGCCCTGCTGCTCATCGGCTGTATGCTGATGGTGGCCACGCTGCTCAAGACCTCGTGCTACTTCGCCTCGGCCGCCATGCTCGTGCCGCTGCGCACCGGCGTGGTGCGCGACCTGCGCAAGGCTGTCTATAACAAGATTGTGGCCCTGCCGCTGAGTTTCTTTTCGGACGAGCGCAAAGGCGACATCATCGCCCGCATGAGCGGCGACGTCAACGAGATTGAGAACAGCATCACGGGCTCGCTCGAGATGCTGGTGAAAAACCCCATCCTCATCGTCTGCTACTTCAGCGTCCTCATCTATATCAGTTGGCAACTGACGCTCTTCACCATCATCGTGCTGCCCCTCATGGGGTGGGTGATGGGCCGCATAGGGCGCAAACTCAAGCGTCAGAGCCTCGACGCGCAAAACCGCTGGAGCGACACCATGTCGCAACTCGAGGAGACCCTGGGCGGTATGCGCATCATCAAGGCCTTCACCGCCGAAAACAAGATGCGCGAGCGCTTCGCCCGCAGCACCGACGACTACCGCGACGCCACCGGCCGCGTGGCCGTGCGCCAGGCCTCGGCCCACCCCGTGAGCGAGTTTCTCGGCACCTGCCTCATCGTCCTTGTGCTGTGGTACGGCGGCACCCTCATCTTCTCCGAGCACCCGCCCGTCGATGCCCCGACCTTTATCTTCTATATGGTCATCCTCTACAGCATCATCCAGCCGCTCAAGGACCTGTCGAAGGCCACCTACAGCATCCCCAAGGGTATGGCCTCGGTGGAGCGCGTGAACAAGATTCTCCACGCCGACAACCCCATCCGCGAGTGCGCCGCCCCCAAGCCCCTGCCCAAGTTGCAAAAGCAGATTGAGTTTCGCCACGTCTCGTTCAGTTACAACGGCCACACCGACGTCATCAGCGACGTCTGCATGACCGTGCCGCGCGGCAAGACCGTCGCCATCGTCGGCCAGAGCGGTTCGGGCAAGAGCACCCTTGTCGATCTGCTGCCGCGCTATCACGACGTCACCAGCGGCGAGATACTCCTGGACGGCGTCAACGTCAAGGACCTGCGCATCGCCGACCTGCGCGCCCTCATCGGCAATGTCAACCAGGAGGCCATCCTCTTCAACGACACCTTCTTTAATAACATCGCCTTCGGCGTCGATGGCGCCACGCAGGAGGACGTCGAGCGTGCCGCCCGCATTGCCAACGCCCACGACTTCATCATGGAGAGCGAGGACGGCTACCAGACCAAGGTGGGCGACCGTGGATGCCGCCTCTCCGGCGGTCAGCGCCAGCGCATCTCCATCGCCCGCGCCATCCTCAAAGACCCCGACATCCTCATCCTCGACGAGGCCACGTCGGCCCTCGACACCGAGAGCGAACGCCTGGTGCAGGAGGCTCTGGAGCGCCTCATGAAGACGCGCACCACCATCGCCATCGCCCACCGCCTCTCTACCATCAAGAACGCCGACGAGATATGCGTGCTCTACGAAGGACGCATCGTCGAGCGCGGCACGCACGACCAGTTGCTGGCCCTCGGCGGCTACTACAAGCGTCTCAACGACATGCAGCAATTATAATCATAGGCCCCCGACAGAAGGGCGTCAGCCCTCTGAAAAGAAGGATTGCAAAAAGCCTGCCAATGGCAGCAATTGACCGGAAAGCCCGGAGAACCCGGAAAGCCCGGACAACGGTCTCAGCGAGGCTGCCGCAAGCCCACCACATTCCACCCCACCACGACAAACATTCCACAACGCATGAACCATAGTCTTTTCACTGATGCCCCCTACAAGGTGGCGGACATCGCCCTGGCCGGTTTCGGCCGCAAAGAACTGGATATCGCCGAGCACGAGATGCCCGGCCTTATGGCCCTGCGCCGCAAGTACGGCGAGAGCAAGCCGCTGGCCGGCGCACGCATCATGGGCTCGCTCCACGCCACGGTGCAGACCGCCGTACTCATCGAAACGCTCCAGACGCTCGGCGCCGAGGTGCGCTGGTGCTCGTGCAACATCTACTCCACGCAGGACCACGCCGCTGCCGCCGTGGCTGAGCGCGGCACGGGCATCTACGCCTGGAAGGGCGAAGACCTCGACGCCTACTGGTGGTGCACCCTCCAGGCCCTCAACTTCGGCGAAGGCCGGTATCCCGACCTCATCGTCGATGACGGCGGCGACGCCACGCTGATGATCCACCTCGGCGTGGCTGCCGAAGACGATGCCAGCGTGCTCGACACGCCCTCGGGCAGCGGCGACGAGGAGGCCCTCAAGCGCATCCTCAAGCAGACGCTGGCCGAGCGCCCGGGCATGTGGCACGCCATGGCGGCTAACCTGCGCGGCGTGAGCGAAGAGACCACCACGGGCGTACACCGCCTCTACCGCATGATGGAACAGGGCGAACTGCTCTTCCCCGCCTTCAATGTGAACGACTCGGTGACCAAGTCGAAGTTTGACAACCTCTACGGCTGCCGTGAGTCGCTGGCAGACGGCATCAAGCGCGCCACCGACGTGATGATTGCCGGCAAGGTGTGCGTCGTGGCCGGCTACGGCGAGGTGGGCAAGGGCTGCGCCCAGAGCATGCGCTCCTATGGCGCCCGCGTCATCGTCACCGAGATCGACCCTATCTGCGCCCTGCAGGCTGCCATGGAGGGCTACGAGGTGCTGACCATGGACGAGGCTGCCCCCATGGGCAATATCTTCGTCACCACCACGGGCAACATTGACGTCATCACCGTGGAGCACATGCGCCGTATGCCGGACCAGGCCATCGTCTGCAACATCGGCCACTTCGACAGCGAGATTCAGGTGGACGGCCTCAAGCACGTCGAGGGCATACAGGTGACAAACATCAAACCGCAGGTCGATTGCTACCGCTTCCCCGACGGCCACAGCATCACGCTGCTGGCCGACGGCCGTCTGGTCAACCTGGGCTGCGCCACGGGCCATCCCTCGTTCGTTATGTCCAACTCGTTCACCAACCAGGTGCTGGCACAGATGGAACTGTGGCAGAAGCGCTACGAGGTGGGCGTCTATCGTCTGCCCAAGCACCTCGACGAAGAGGTGGCGCGCCTCCATCTGGAGCAGATCGGCGTACACCTGACGGTGCTCACGCCGGCTCAGGCCGAATATATCGGTGTGCCCGTGGAGGGTCCGTATAAAGCCGAACACTACCGCTATTGATTGCCATCATGGATATGAAAGAGAGACTGCTTCATCTGCTCCGCTCGTTAGGCATGGACGCCGCCGCGGTGGTGTTCTTCCTGCTGCTCAGTTATGTCTATTTCATGACGCCGCTGTCGCAGGACATGGTGCTGGCGGGCCACGACTCTGACGCTGCCGTCAGCCAGGGCCGCGAACAGAGCGACTACCGCGAGGCCAACGATGGCGAGACCACCCGCTGGACGAACGCCATGTTCTCGGGTATGCCGACGTACCAGATTGCGCCGTCGTATGGCGCCACACAGTTCCTGGCTCGCGTGTCGGACATCTACGGCCTGGGCACGCACGGCGTCCTGCTCTATGTCTTCGCCTATCTGCTGGGCTTCTACCTGATGATGCGCGCCTTCAACTTCAAGGTGTGGATGGCGGCGCTCGGCGCCGTGGTATGGGCTTTCTCGTCCTACTTCTTCATCATCATCGCCGCCGGCCATATCTGGAAGGTGATGACGCTGGCCTATATCCCGCCGACCATCGGCGGTCTCATCCTGTGCTACCGCGGGCGCTACCTCTGGGGCGCGGCGGTGACGGCGCTGTTCACGGCCTTCCAGGTGCTGTCGAACCACGTACAGATGAGCTACTACTTCTTCTTCGTCATGGCCTGTATTGTGGCCGCCCTGGGCCTCGGTACGGTGGTGCGCCGCAAGGAGAAGGCGACGATGGCGGAGAAGGCGGCACAGCCTGACGGTCTGTCGCTGACGGAGCGCCTGACGCTGGGGCTGACGCCGGCACGCTGGCTCAAGGCCACGGGCGTCATCGTCATCGCCGGACTGCTGGGCGTGGCGGCCAACCTGCCCAACCTCTACCATACCTACGACTACGCCAAATATACCATGCGCGGCGGCTCCGAACTGACGGCGGCCAAACAGGCTGCGCCGCAGACTGATACTGAGGCTGTGGCCGACAATGCCGCCGGTAGCGGCGAGGAGCAGGCGGGCAAGGGCGGTCTGGACTACAACTATATCACGCAGTGGAGCTACGGCATCAGCGAGACCTGGACCTTCCTCATCCCCGACTTCAAGGGCGGGGGCACGGGCCCGGCCATCACGGCGGAAAACTATACCGACGACGACATCCAGCGCCTGCTGCCGTATGTTCAGGCGGCCGGCGAGGTGGGCATCCCGCAGTCGCAGATACCGGGCATCAATACCTACTGGGGCAACCAGCCCTTCACCGTTGGCCCGGTCTATGTCGGCGCGCTGGTGGTCTTCCTCTTCATCCTGGGCCTCTTCGTGGTGCGCGGCCCGCTGAAATGGGCTTTGGCTGCCGCCACGCTCATCTCGTGCTTCTTCGCCTGGGGTCATAACGTACCGGGCGTGACGCACTTCCTCATCGACCACCTGCCGATGTACAACAAGTTTCGCACGGTGTCGTCGGCCCTCGTCGTGGCGGAGTTTACCATGCCGCTGCTGGCCATGCTGGCGCTGGCCGAGGTGTTGCGCCGCCGCCGGCAGTTGCTCTCTGACCTCGACGGGAAGATTGGCGTCATCACGGCCGGCGTACTGACCGTCGGCGTCTGCCTGTTCCTCTGGATAGCGCCCTCGCTGGCCGGCTCGTGCCTTTCGGACAATGAGAGCCAAATGATGGCGCTGCTCACCGGCCACGGTGTCTTCACGCCCGATATGGCGGCCGACTATACCTCGGCCATCGACGCGGTGCGCCACGGCGTACTGTCGGCATCGGCGGGCCGCTCGCTGCTGGTGCTCGTCGTCGGTCTGGGCATCATCGCCGTGGCCATGTTCCTTCGCCGCGTACCCAAGGCGGCGGTATGCGGCGGTGTGCTGCTGGTGGCGCTGGTGGATATGTGGGGCGTGAACAAGCAGTACCTCAACGACGACACGTTCCAGGACCCCGTCGTCCGCAGTGAGCAGTTCGGCCGCAAGAGCCATGCCGACGAACTCATCCTGGCGGACACCGCGTACTACCGCGTGCTCGACATGTCGGTCAACACCTTCAACGACAACACCGCCAGCTACTGGCACCACAATATCGGCGGCTACCATGCCGCCAAGTTGCAGCGCTACCAGGACCTCATCGAGCGCCACCTGAGCCGCGAGATGCCGCACATCACCGACAGCCTCTACACCATGGCTGGTGACGAGCGCCTGTGGCAGGCCGACAGCGCCGCCACGCCCGTGCTCAACATGCTCAACATGAAGTACACCATCATCGTGGGCAACAACGGGCAGCGTGCCGTCGCCGTCAATCCCTTTGCCAACGGCCCGGCCTGGTTCGTGCGCCACCTGACCTTCGTCGGCGGTGCCGATGCCGAGATGGCGGGCCTCAGCGGCCTCGACACCAAGCAGGCCGCCGTGGCCGACGAGCGCTTCCGCGACGTGCTGGACGGCACGGCACTGGGCGAGGGCAGCGTCGCCTTCGTGAAGTATGCCCCCAACGAACTCCACTACCGCACAGAGAGCCGGCAGGGCGGCGTCATGGTGCTCTCCGAAATCTACTACCCCGGATGGACCGCCACCATCGATGGCGAGGAGGTGCCCCTGGGCCGCGTCAACTACGTGCTGCGCGCCCTGCGTGTGCCGGCCGGCAGCCACGAGGTGGTGCTCACCTTCCGCCCCACATCCGTCAGCACGACCAACGCCATCGGCTTCGGCGCCATCGCCGTCATCCTGCTGCTGTTCTTCGGCAGCCTGGCCTATGCTGTGGTGAAACATCTGAAGGGCAACGACCACGCGGCCTAACCCACATCCTTTTAACCAACAAGACAACAAGGAAGGGTGCTCTATAATTAGTTCATCCCAACATTGAATAAATTCATTACTGTCCGGTTAACAATCACAACGGGCTATACCATCCACACTGACAAGCCTCATAGCGACGATGGGGGTGGCTGAAAGCCATCCCTCGACCTCCGCAGGAGGGAGAGCCTGTAGCCCGGGGTAAGCGACCGAAGGGAGCGACACCCCGGGTAAGCCGCCCGAGCGATCCACGCCCTGTAAGGGCAAAAGCCATAGTAGAGGGCAACGCCCTCGCTAAGCGGATATGTGCCCTTTGAACCATCGCCCACCGGGGGCGCTGCCCCCTTTTAGTGCTTTTGCACTTACAGCGCGAGGCGGGCTCGCCGCGTTACCCGGGGTGTCGCTCCCTACGGTCGCTTGCCCCGGGCTACAAGCAAACCCGCCTGCGTCGGGTTTGGGATGGCCTTCAGCCATCCTCCGCACCGGAGAACTTTACCGGACAGCAATAGAACAATCTATATAACACTCCATAAGACCAATATATTCATGAGTTTACAATGT
Source organism: Bacteroidales bacterium (assembly GCA_022772475.1). GTDB lineage: Bacteria > Bacteroidota > Bacteroidia > Bacteroidales > Bacteroidaceae > Alloprevotella. Next base: position 6,729 of record JALEZQ010000082.1, read on the forward strand.
GGCATCGTCGGACTGCCCAACGTGGGCAAGTCCACCCTCTTCAACTGCTTAAGCAACGCCAAGGCCCAGTCGGCCAACTTCCCCTTCTGCACCATCGAACCTAACGTCGGCGTCATCACCGTGCCCGACGAGCGCCTCAACGTGCTGGCCGAACTGGTCCACCCGGGCCGTATCGTGCCCACGACGGTAGAAATCGTCGATATTGCCGGTCTGGTGAAGGGCGCATCCAAGGGCGAGGGCCTCGGCAACCAGTTTCTGGGCAACATCCGCGAGACCGATGCCATCATCCACGTCCTGCGCTGCTTCGACGACGACAATGTGGTCCATGTCGATGGCTCCGTTGACCCCGTCCGCGACAAGGAAATCATCGACACTGAGCTCCAGCTCAAGGACCTCGAGACCGTCGAAAACCGCATCAAGCGCGTAGAGAAGATTGCCAAGGTCGGCGGCGACAAGCAGGCCAAGGTGGAGTATGACGTGCTCATGGCCTACCGCGACGCCCTGCTACAGGGCCGTTCGGCCCGCACGGTGCAGTTTGAAAGCCCCGAGGAGCAGCGTGCCGCCAAGGGCCTGTTCCTCCTCACGTCGAAGCCCGTGCTCTACGTCTGCAACGTGGATGAGGGCAGCGCCGCCACGGGCAATGCCTATGTCGAGCAGGTGCGTGAGGCCGTCAAGGACGAGGGCGCCGAGGTGCTCATCCTCGCCGCACAGACCGAGGCCGACATCGCCGAACTCGAGACCTACGAGGAGCGCCAGATGTTCCTGGCCGACGCCGGACTGGAAGAGAGCGGATGCAACCGCCTCATCAAGGCCGCCTATAAGATGCTCGAACTCGAAACGTTCATCACCGCCGGCGAGATGGAAGTCAAGGCATGGACCTACCGCCGCGGATGGAAGGCCCCGCAGTGCGCAGGCGTCATCCATACTGACTTTGAGAAAGGCTTCATCCGCGCCGAGGTCATCAAGTACGACGACTACGTCCGTCTGGGCTCCGAAGCCGCCGTGCGCGATGCCGGCCTGCTCCACGTCGAGGGCAAGGAATATGTCGTGCAGGATGGCGACATCATGCACTTCCGCTTCAACGTCTAAACGCCCCGGCGCCCAAGCACCCACGTCGCGTAAGAAGCCTTGTGGTGCACGCCACCGCATTGCACACTCCGCCAAAAACGTGAATTTCGCGGCCCAAAACGTCAACCGCCCCGGCCCTGCAAATAGAAGCCAAACGGCGCGGCGACGGGCGCAAAACGCATGGCGGCGCCACAGTTTGGGCGACTGAAAATCCTGTTTGGGCGACAGAAAATCCTGTAACGCTTACAGTGACGCCGAAAACGCCTGCCGCGCGACGGGGCAAAAAGGGCGTTTTTTGCGTCCGGAACATAGAAAATTCAGCAGAATTAACTAAAACCAAGGACCCGGCGCATAAATGCACAACATACTGTCAAAACGCGGCGCGCCATGCTTGCGATATTTTCGACCGCGGGCCGGCCGGTGGATTTCGCGGGCATTCCTGAGGTTAACAAATGTAAAAGACGACATTGCACACGGGGGTGCCATCCATTGCGGGAAGAAGGATGGCTGAAGGCCATCCCTCGACCTCCGCAGGAGGGAGAGTTCATAGCCCAGGGCAAGCGACCGTAGGGAGCGACACCCTGGGTAGGACCGCCCGAGCCCGCGTCGCGCTGAAAGTGCAAAAGTCTTAGTAGAGGGCAACGCCCTCGCTAAGCAGATAGCACCCTTGAACCATCGCCCACCGGGGGCGCTGCCCCCTTTTAGAACTTTTGCACTTACAGCGCGATGCGAGCGTGCCGCGTTACCCGGGGTGTCGCTCCCTACGGTCGCTTACCCCGGGCTATGGACAAACCCGCCTTCGTCGGGTTTGGGATGGCCTTCAGCCATCCTCTGCCCCAAACAACGTTCACCGACAACTAAATAAAATATCATCAGCCCAAAACGGTCTGCCTACACACGCCTACCTATTAATATATACACTTCTACAATATGGAACTTCTCTCCATCGTCTGGAATCCCGACAAGGTGGCCTTTCACATAGGCTCGTACGCCGTGCAGTGGTACGGGCTGTGCTGGTGCATCGGCCTGATAGCCGCCTACATCGTGATGCTCCGCCTCTATCGTCGTCAGGGCATCCCCGACAAGGCCTTCGAGCCCCTCTTCCTCTACTGCTTCGTGGGCATTCTGGTGGGCGCCCGTCTGGGCCACTGCCTGCTGTATGAGCCCGGCTACTTCCTGCAGCACCCCATCGAGATGCTCCTGCCCGTCAAGCAGGACGCTGAGGGCTGGCACTGCTCGGGCTATGCCGGTCTGGCGTCGCACGGCGGTACGGCGGGCCTGATGCTCGCCCTCTGGCTCTATGTGCGCCGCACCAAGGTCAACCTCATGCGCGTGCTCGACAACATCGCCATCGCTACCCCCATCACCGCCTGCGCCATACGCATGGGCAACCTCATGAACTCCGAGATTGTGGGCAAATATACCGGCTCCGACTTCGGCTTTGTCTTCGCCGCCAACGGCGACACCCTGCCGCGCTATCCGGCCCAGTTCTACGAGGCCATGATGTACCTGCTGCTCTTCTTCGTCGGCCTGTGGCTCTACCGCCGCTTCCGTCAGCGTGTGGGCACGGGCTTCTTCTTCGGCTGGTGCCTGACGTCCATCTTCACCTTCCGCCTGCTCATCGAGTTTATCAAGGAGGTGCAGGAGGGCTGGGAACTCGCCATGGTCCACACCATCGGCCTCAACCAGGGCCAGATGCTCAGTCTGCCCTTCATCGCCCTGGGCCTCTACTGCCTGCTGGGCGGAAAATGGTGCCGCCGTCTGGGCGAGAAGCCGGAGAATGCTCCGGAGAAGGGCAACGGCGGCAAAGCCTGACCCCTCGCTCTCCATACCACAACCCATTGACACACACACTGACAGATGAATCAGAAGAAAGAAAAGGTCACCGTCGTCAAGGTCGGCGGCAAAATCGTGGAAACCCCCTCGGCCCTTCAGGCCCTCATCACCGCCTTCTCGCAGATGGAGGGGCGCAAGGTCCTGGTGCACGGCGGCGGACGCACCGCCACCGACATGGCCGCCCGTCTGGGCATCGAGACGCAGATGGTCGGCGGCCGGCGCATCACCGACGCCGACATGCTGGCCGTCGTGACGATGGTCTATGGCGGTCTGGTGAACAAGCAGGTGGTGGCCCAATTGCAGGCCGCCGGCGTCAATGCCCTGGGCCTGACCGGCGCCGATATGGACGTGCTGCGCTCCCACCGCCGCCCCGCCGGCGAGGTAGATTATGGCTTCGTGGGTGACGTTGATCGTGCCGACGGCGCCCGTCTGCAGATGCTCATCGAGGGCGGCGTGGTGCCCGTCATGGCGCCGTTGACCCACGACGGCCTGGGCCAGTTGCTCAACACCAATGCCGACACCATCGCCGCCGAGACGGCGAAGGGCCTGGCACCCTACTACGACGTCACTCTGGTCTATTGCTTCGAGTTTCCCGGCGTCCTGGCCAATGCCGACGACCCCGCCAGCGTCATCGCCCACATCGGCGAGGCCGACTTCGCCCGCCTCAAGGCCGACGGCACCGTCACGGGCGGCATGATTCCCAAGATAGAAAACTGCCTCTCGGCCGTGCGCGCCGGCGTCGGCCGCGTCATCATCACCCAGGCCGACCATCTGGGTCAGGCCGGCGGCACGGAAATATCCTAAGCATCGTATCACCCTTTCCCCTCTGCGCATGACAAACGCTCTCGAAATCATGGCCCCGGCGGGCTCACGCGAGGCCCTGGCCGCCGCCATACAGGCCGGTGCCGACTCCGTCTATTTCGGCATCGAAGCCCTCAACATGCGGGCCCACTCCGCCAGCCGCTTCACCGTGGCTGACCTGCCCGACATCGTCGCCCGCTGTCAGGCAGCGGGGGTGAAGAGTTACCTCACCGTCAACACCATCATCTACGAGGACGACCTGCCCCTGATGCGCCGCATCTGCGACGCCGCACGGGCCGCCGGCGTCACGGCCATCATCGCCGCCGACGTGGCCGTCCTGGCCTACTGCCACGACATCGGGCAGGAGGTGCACCTCTCCACCCAACTCAACATCTCCAACACCGAGGCCCTGCGCTTCTATGCCCGCTATGCCGACGTCGTGGTGCTGGCGCGCGAACTCAACCTGGACCAGGTGGCGCAGATCCACCGCTGCATCGTCAGCGAAAACCTCTGCGGACCCTCCGGCCGCCCCGTGCGCATCGAGATGTTCTGCCACGGTGCCCTGTGCATGGCCGTCAGCGGCAAGTGCTACCTCTCGCTCCACAACCTGGGCCACTCGGCCAACCGCGGCGAGTGTATGCAGGTGTGCCGCCGCAGTTATACCGTGCGCGACCGCGAGACGGGCGTCGAACTGGACGTGGACAACAAGTACATCATGAGTCCGAAGGACCTCAAGACCATCGGCTTCCTGGACCGCATGGTGCAGGCCGGCGTCAGCGTGTTCAAGATAGAGGGGCGCGCCCGCTCGGCCGAATATGTCTATACCGTGGTGCGCTGCTACAAGGAAGCCCTCGCCGCCGTGGCCGACGGCACTTTCTCGGCCGAGAAGGTCAAGGCTTGGGACGAGCGCCTCGGCAGCGTGTTCAACCGCGGCTTCTGGGACGGCTACTACCTGGGGCAGCGCCTGGGCGAATGGAGCGCCACGTATGGGTCGTCGGCTACGGAGCATAAGGAGTATGTGGGCAAGGGCCTGAAATACTTCTCGCGCCTGGGCGTCGGCGAGTTTCTCATAGAAGCCGGCCAAATCAACTGCGGCGACCGCCTGCTGGTCATCGGGCCCACGACGGGCGCCCTCTACATCACCGCCGCCGAGATGCACCTCGACAGCGGGCCTACGCAGCAGGCCGTCAAGGGCCAGACCGTCGCCATCAAGGTGGACGCCAAGATACGTCCTTCGGACAAACTCTACCGCCTCGTGCGCAACACGCCGCGCTGACGGCACGCCGTCCGCGCCTTCTCCTCCCCCTCCCCGTCGTACACCCCCTCTTAACGCTTCACACCGTGTCAACGCTTCACAACAGCGGCCGCCTGACGCGCCGCACCATCGCCATCCTCGCGGCCACCGTCGTCACCGCCACGCTGGTCCTGCTCTACTTCATCCCGCGCGAAAGTACCTTCGGCTACGTCTATGAGCAGGGAAAGCCCTGGCGCTACCCGCAGCTCATCGCCTCGTACGACTTCGTCATCAACAAGAGTGAGGCCGAGGTGAGCCGTGAACGCGACAGTGTGCTGGCGGCCTTCCGCCCCTACTACCGCGTCGATTCTACCGTCGTCGATTCGCAGATGACACGTCTGAGGGCCGACTTTGAAGGCGGGCACCTGGCGGGTGTCATGCCTACCCTTCTGCCGCGTATCGTGGACACCTTCCGCAGAATATACGCCCACGGCATCATCGACAGCCACGAACAGCAGACGCTGGCGGCCGGCGGACAGGGCATGGTGCGCCTGGTCAACGATATGCAGACCACGGGATGCAACGTGCAGGATTTCTATACCGAGCGCACGGCTTATGCCCATCTGGCTGAGGCCCTCGGCGCCTTCATGCCCGCCGCCATCCTGCAAAAACTCAACCTCAACCACTACCTCAGCGTCAATGTCCATGCCGACGAGGAGAAGAATGCCTCGGAGCGCACCAGCGAACTGGCCCGCGTGTCGGACAACTGCGGTATGGTGCAGAGCGGACAGCTCATCATCGACCGCGGACAGATAGTGGGCGCCGACCACGTGAAGATTCTCGATTCGCTCAAGGTGGAGAGTGAGCGCCGGCAGAGTCCGACGGCCGACAGTTGGCTGTTCTTCTCGGGCCATCTGGTCTATATCCTGGTGGTCATGGGCCTGCTCGTCATCTACCTCAAACTGTTCCGCCGCGACTACCTGGCCTCGCCCCACACCTTCCTCCTGCTCTTCACGCTGGTGACGCTCTTCCCCATCGTCACCTACATCATGGTGGACTACCGCTTCTATAGCGTCTATCTCGTGCCCTACGCCATTCTGCCCATGTTCGTGCGCATCTTCATGGACTCGCGCACGTCGGCCATGGCGCTCTTCGCCTCGTCGCTGCTCTCGGCCGTGGTGCTGCACAGTCCCTTCGAGTTCCTTCTCCACCAGACCATCGTGGGCTTCACCGTCATCTGTATGCTGCGCCAGCTCACCGAGCGCTCCCAACTGCTGCGCACGGGTCTGGCCGCCGTAGCCGTCGGCCTGGTGGTGAGCACCGCCTACGACCTGACGCAGAGCATGGGCACCGAAGCCTTCGACCGCTCGCGCGCCCTGCAGATTGCTGCCAGCGGTCTGCTGCTGCTCTTTGCCTACCCCCTGATGTACCTCGTCGAGCGCATCTTCGGCTTCACCTCCAGCGTGACCCTGGTGGAACTCACCGACATCAACAACCCCCTGCTCCGCCGCATGTCCAAGGTGGCACAGGGCACCTTCAACCACTCCATGCAGGTGGCCAACCTCGCCGCCGAAGTGGCCGACAAAATCGGCGCCAGCCCCCAACTGGTCCGCACAGGCGCCCTCTACCACGACATCGGCAAGATGCTCAACCCCGCCTTCTTCACCGAAAACCAAAGCGGCGTCAACCCACACGACAGCCTCAGCGAGGAAAACAGCGCTCAGATTATCATCAGCCACGTCACCGACGGCCTGCGTCTGGCCGAGAAGCACCACCTGCCGCCAGTCATACGCGGCTTCATAAGCACACACCATGGTGACGGCCTGGTGAAATACTTCTATATACAGTATGCCAACAAGCATCCCGAAGAAGAGGTGGACAAGGCCCTCTTCTCCTATCCCGGTCCTAAACCCCGTACTCGCGAGGAGGCCGTCCTCATGATGTGCGACAGCGTAGAGGCCGCCTCGCGCAGCCTCAAGGAATATACGGAGGAGAGCATCCAAGCCCTCGTTGACCGCATCGTCGATGCCCAACTCGAGGCGGGCAACTTCCGCGAATGCCCCATCACCTTCCGCGACATCGCCGACGCCAAGCGCACCCTCGTCGATAGCCTCAAGACCATCTACCACACGCGCATCGCCTACCCCGAGATGAAGCGCCCCGAGAAGCCCGCCAAGAACGCGACGGAAAGTCCGCTGCGCAGCCTCTTCGGCGGACAGCACCGCAAACGCTGACGGTGGATGCCCACATTCCGAACCGAAGACAACACTTTTATCCCTCATACAAAAGCCCAACCATGCTGACTACACTATTTCTCGCCACCGCGCTGGCTGCCGCACCCGACAGTGCCGCCGTGCGCCCCGACCATGTCAACAACGCGCTCTCGCCCTTCTTCCCCGCCGTGTTCAACCAAGACGGCGGCTCCTGCGGCTCGGCCTCGCGCATAGGCTATATGTTCACCCACGAAATCAATGCCTACCGCCACACGCCGGCCACCGACGACGAGCACATCTATCCCACCCACTTCACCTGGCTGCTGACCAACAGCCACTCCAGCAAGGACGGCATGGCCGTGGCCAACGGCGTGCCTTCGGCAGCCCTCTACGGTGGCAAAACCTATAGCCGCCTCTATGGCAACCAAGACTGCTCCGCCCCCGACTTCGCCTGGATGCAGGGCTACGACAAATGGTACGCCGCCATGTTCAACCGCATCACGCCGGCCACCTTCTCGCCCTGGGGCGTCGATACGCCCGAGGGACGCAACCATGTGAAAGACTGGCTGTGGAACCACTGGGGCGACACCTCCTATGCCGTGGGCGGCATCGCCGGCATCGGCGTGGCCAGCGCCTGCAAGCAGGACACCATCGCTGCCGACAGCCTGGGCATCAACAGCCGCGCCGGCGTCGTCGGCGCCAAGTACGTCACGCGCTGGGGCGACGGCGTCGATCACGCCCTGACCATCGTGGGCTATGACGACCGCATCCTCTTCGACCTCAACGGCAACGGCATCCTCGGCGAAGAGAGCGAGGACGAGCGCGGCGCATGGATTGTCGTCAACTCGTGGGGCAACGGCTGGGCCAACAAGGGTTTTATCTACTGCCCCTATAAATATGGCTTCCCCGTGCGCCAGAATGAGGGCGGCGCATGGAAACCCGAGTTTTACCACGTCCGTAAGGACTACCGCCCGCTGCGCACGCTCCGCGTCACGATGGACTATTCGCGCCGCAGCGAACTGCTCATGAAGGTGGGCATCAGCGCCGACACCGCCGCCACCGAACCCGAATATACCGTCGAGATGGAGCACTTCAAGCGCGCCGGCGACGGCCGCTCCGGAAAGGCCAAGATGGGCATCGAGGCCGCCACGCCGATGCTCGGCCGCTGGGCCGACGGCCGTCTGCACAGCGAGCCGATGGAGTTTGGCTACGACCTGACGGACCTCTCGGCCAACGTCGATTGGCATCGCCCCGTGCGCTACTTCTTCATCATCGAGCGCGACTCCACCGCCATCGGTCAGGGCCGCCTGCGCCAGGCCTCGGTGATCGACTACCAGTTGGACCACCGCGGCATCGAGACGCCCATCCCCGCCAACCTGCGCATCGAGCGCCAGGGCCGCCGCACGGTGGTCTCCGCCGTCGTCACGGGAGAGCCTTTCCTGGCTCCCTCGGCCCTGCACCGCACGTCTGACGGCCGTCTGGCCTGGAGCGCCCCCACGGCCACACGCCACACGCTGGCGGGCTACCTCCTGAGCAGTCAGACGCTGCCCGAACAGCGCCCCGCCATGCCCCGCATGCCCCGCCAGATGCCGCGCGACACCGGCAACGCACGCCGTCACGGTGAGCGCCGCCAGCGTCCGCCACGTCAGCGTCCGCAACGCCGCAATATGCTGCCCGTCAAGACCGTGACCGACACCCTCGACGCCACCGCCACCATTCTCGCCACGCCGCGCCCCGACTGCGCCTACCGCGTGGCCGCCCTCTACCGCTGCCGCACGGCCGACGGCCGCGACACCCTCGTGGCCTCCACGCCGACAGAATGGGTCGCCGCCCGCCCCGACTCGCTCTACGACCTGCGCACGGCGCGTGCCGACAGTCTGTGGAATGCCCGCTACGCCGCTGAGGCCACGCCGGCTGCCGTCGGCAAGCACGCCGCCGACTTCACCGTCCTGCAGGGCCACGCCCGGGCCGGCGAACGTCTGACACTCTCACCGCTCCACCAAGACCCGCGCGCCACCTACACATGGACGTTCAAGGGCGCCGACCGCAACGGCGCCCATACCGCCCTGGCCGGCGCCACCTACGAGGAGGCCGGCACCTACCGCACACGCCTCACCGTGACCACGCCCGACGGCAAGCGCCACAGCCGCACCATGCGTCTGCACATCGCACAGTCCGTCCCCCACGCGGCCTTCACCGCCGAGCGCCGGATGCTCTACGTCGGACAGACGGCACGCCTCACCTGCACCAGCCATTATGCGCCCACCGAGCGCCGGTGGATGGCGACGTCGCCCACCGACACCCTCCAGGCCCGCGGCCGCCATGCCGAATGGCGCATCACGCAGCCGGGCGTCTATGACGTCATGCTCGCCGCGTCCAACGATGCCGGCACCGACACGCTGCGGCAGGCCCGCACCCTCGTCGTCTGCCAGGCCGACAGCCGCAACGGCCTCAACTTCTCGCGTCCCGAAAGCCGCCTCGACACCGACGGTGCTCCCCTCACCGCCGACAGCACCGGAGGGTGTATCAAAATTGCCCCTCAAAATATGCTGTTAATACTTAAAGCAAGGCCCCGACTTTCTCAAGTCAGGGCTTTGCTATATCACAAAGATTT
>JALEZQ010000027.1 GCA_022772475.1 Bacteroidales bacterium
GGCCCCGCCGCCCAAACATCTTCATTTTGACACACCCTCCATTTTCCCCGTAGGCAAAGCATGATTCCCATCGCGCAATCCGACATTTCTACAAATTCTCTTTTAGGAAAGTTTAACGGTGTGGGCGGTGAATAAAGCCTGTTTCGCGCTCTGATTTGACGGTCGCCTATTCTCTCCACACGGTTTGGGCGACGGTTTTTACGGTTTGGGCGACAGAAAAAACAGTCGCCCAAACCGTGGAAGTGCCTTTAGGACACGAAAAAAGGGCCCCGTAGAGGCCCTTATCCTTATTTGCAATGCAAAGATACAACAAAACGCGGCGAAAAGCAAATCGGCTCCGGCGAGCATAGCGTGGCCAAATCCGTAAAAAAGGAAAATGGCCCGGGCAAGTGGCGATGGCATTTTCACCAAAAGGTGTGCCAAGATGAAAAGCCCGATAGGAGGGTGTGTCAAAGCCCACAAGCGGGGAATTTGAGGTTGTCCATCTTTTTCGCGGCGTCTGAGCCGGCGCGGATTACTTCTTGTTGATGTACTCCACAATCCAGTCGCCGACCTCGCGGGTACCGTAGTGGGCGCCGCCGGCCACCTGAATCTCGGGCGTGCGGACGTTAGCGGCGAGGCTGGCATCGACGGCTTCGCGTACCAGACGGCCTTCCTCTGCGAGGTTGAAGTACTCGAAGAGCATGGCGACGGAGAGAATCTGCGCCAGCGGGTTGGCGATGTTCTGACCCTTAGCCTGCGGCCACGAACCGTGGATGGGCTCGAAGACGGGCGTGCTCTCGCCGGTCGAGGCGGAGGGCAGCAGACCCATCGAGCCGGTGATGCACGAGCCTTCGTCGGTGAGGATGTCGCCGAAGGTGTTCTCGGTCACCATGACGTCGAAGAAGCGGGGGTCCTGAATCATGCGCATGGCGGCGTTATCGACGTACATGTAGTCGGTGGTGACGTCGGGATACTGCGGTGCCATCTCCTGGGCCACACGGCGCCACAGGCGGCTCGATGCCAGGACGTTGGCCTTATCGACGACGGTGAGGTGACAGCGGCGACGCATGGCATAGTCGTAGGCCACGCGGAGAATGCGCTCCACTTCGGCACGCGAATAGGCGTTGGTGTCGTAGGCATAGTCGTCGCCCTCCTTCTTCTCACCGAAGTACATACCGCCGGTGAGCTCGCGGATGCAGACGAAGTCGGCGCCGCTGACCAGTTCGTCCTTCAGGGGCGACTTGTGCACGAGGCAGTCGAAGGTCTGCACGGGGCGGATGTTGGCAAAGAGGCCGAGCTGCTTGCGCATGGCCAGCAGACCCTGCTCGGGGCGCACCTTGGCAGCGGGGTTGTTGTCAAACTTGGGGTCGCCGACGGCCGAGAAGAGTACGGCATCGGCCTGACGGCAGATTTCGAGGGTCTCGGCGGGGAAGGGGTCGCCAACGGCATCGATGGCGGCGGCGCCGCAGAGGGCTTCGGTGAAGGTCACCTCGTGACCGAACTTGCGGCATACGGCCTCCATGGCGCGCACACCCTGAACGGAGATTTCGGGTCCGATGCCGTCGCCGGCAAGGACAGCAATGTGTAGTTTCATATCTATCTTATTTATCTTTCTTTTCCTATACTACTTGTCTTTCTTTCCGAAGATGGAGAAGTGGACGTAGCGCTTGGGGTGGGCCTTGAGGTCGATCATGAGGGAGTCGGCATGGCTCATGGTGCTCGTCAGGTGGTTGTAGAAACCGGCGTCGTTGAGGAAGAGGCCGAGGCTGTTGTCGCGGCTGCGCATCTGCGTGTCGAGGAAGGAGGTGGTCTGCACGAGGTTGGCGCTGACGGTCTGCATGCTGGCCATGGTGTGGTTGACGCTCTTCATGGTGCCGGCGATGTCGCTCTTGGCCACGTCGGCGGTAATCTGCTCGACGTGGGCGCTGGTGCGCTTGAGGTTATCTACCATCTGCGGTACGTCGTTGGCCATCATGCCGTTGAGCGTGTGCGTGGTCTGGCGCAGGTCGGCGGTGATGGCGGCGGTGTTGTGCAGGGTCTGCAGCAGGGCGCTGTCGCCGGTGAGGCGCTGCAGGTTGGCCATGATGGTGTCAAGTTTGGGGAGCATCTGCTCGAAAGTGGGGAGCATCTTCTCGAGTTTGACCATGGCGCCTTCGTGGATGCCGCCGCTGATGGTGTCGCCGGGGGCGAGCAGAGCGGTGGGGTTCTGCCCGAGGACGAGGCTCATCTTGACGCCGCCCATCAGTTCCGACTCCAGTTCGGCGCGTGTGCCCTGGGGGACATTCATCGACTTGTTCAGGTCCACCACGACAATGACCTGATCGGTGCGGTCGTAGGTATAGTCGATGCGGCTGACGATGCCCACGTTGTAGCCATTGGCATAGACGGGACTGCTCTCGGTGAGGCCGGCGACGTCGGCAAACTTGACGTAGAAGGTGTTGGTACTCTTGAACACGTTGACCCCTTTGAGCATGTTGAGGCCGATAAAGAGAAGGACGATGGCCACGATGGCCATCAGCGCGATTTTGATTTCCTTACTTTTCATGGTGGTAGGAGAATAGAGGCTTGCTTTATGAGGGTTGTATGCCACAGCGCCTGCCGTCAGCGTTCAGCGCTTGCTTCGGCTCTGACGTATGGCGTCGCTGAGGTTGACGCGCTTGCCGCCGGCGAAGGCCACGATGAAGGCGTCGGGAAACTTCTTGGCGATTGTGGTGCGCAGGCGCTTGATTTCGTTATAGTCCGGCGTGCTGCCGTAGGTGTATTTGTACATGCCGCCCTCGCGGTAGAAATCGACGGGGCTGAGTCCCTTGAAGCGGGCGTCGCTCTTTTTGAGCTGGCGGTCGACCACGAAGAGCTGTATGCGGAATATGGGGCGCTCGCTGTCATCCTCGCTGTGGTCAGGCTGCGTGTGCTCGGGCCGGCTCTGCCGCTGCGGCGCGGGCCGGTCGGCGGGGCGGTCGGGACGGCTACCGCTGTCGGCCGGCGCGGCATCTGATTTTGAGGGCGTAGATGGTGTGGACGGCCGGGGCGCAGGCTCTGCCGACGCGTCATCGGCCGGCAGCGCGGGGAGGTCGGCCGGACGGGCATTGGTGTGCTTGCGGCGGTAGGCGGCGATGCCGTTGTAGAGGCTGAGCGCCAGTTCGCTCACACCGCGGTCCGACAGCAGATAGCGCTCCTCGTCGGGCGTGGAGATGAAACCCAGTTCGGTGAGGATGGCGGGCATCGACGTATTGCGCAGCACAAGGAAGCCGGCCTGATGCACACCCTTGTTCTGGCGCCCGGCGCGGGCATACTGCTGCTGGACGGCGCGGGCCAGCTCGATGCTCTGCGTCATATAGCGGTCCTGCATCAGCTCGAAGATGATGTAGCTCTCGGCCTTGTTGGGGTCGAAGCCCGCGTAGCGCTGGCGGTAGTCTTTCTCATAGACAATGACCGAGTTTTCGCGCTTGGCCACCTCCAGGTTGGCGGCGGCGCGGGCCGTACCGAGGGTATAGGTCTCCGTGCCGCGAGCTATCTGGCCCTTGGGCAGGGCATTGGTGTGGATGGAGACGAAGAGGTCCGCCTTGGCGTTGTTGGCAATGTCGGCGCGGCGGTCCAGCGCCACGAAGACGTCGGTGCGGCGGGTATAGACCACCTTGACCTCGGGGCAGTTGGCCTCGATGAGGCGGCCCAGCGCGAGGGCCACCTTCAGGTTGATGTTCTTCTCCTTGCCCACCTTGCCCACGGCACCCGCATCGTGGCCGCCATGGCCCGCGTCGATGACGAGGGTAAACGATTTCTTGCCGCCATCGAGAGGCTCAGCCCACACGGGCACGGCAGAAAGCAGGACAACGACGGCGAGGAGCAGGCGCAGCACGCCGCCGGGGAAAGGACACAGTATTCGCAGCATAACGGCCACAAAGGTAAGAAGATTTTTTAAGGTGCATTCCATCCTTGGCGCGATAGATAGCAAGTTTTCCTTCATCAAGGGCCTACGCGCCACTTTCCACGCCATTTATAAAGCGCAGTTTACACTCCGCACGCCACGGCCGCAATTTTAAGGAAAAAGCCTGCAAACATTTTGCCATACGAGAGCGTTGGCGTAACTTTGCACACATATTATATAGATGTATAAGTCATGGCGCTCAGAGGCGGCGAGCAATGCCACAGCAGTTCCCCCTCAGCCCAAGCCCGCCCGGGCAGCGATGAAGCCCGCCGGCGGCGATTACCATGCCAATAAACCAGCAAGATTAACGTCCATAATCCACAACCCCACCATGTCTGAAAACAAACGCATCAAAACGGCGCTCGTCTCGGTGTTTCACAAAGACGGGCTGGAGAGCATCCTGGCCAAACTGCATGCCGACGGCGTACAGTTCCTCTCGACGGGCGGCACGCAGACCTTCATCGAAAGTCTGGGCTACCCCTGCCGGAAGGTAGAAGAGGTGACCACCTACCCTTCCATCCTCGGCGGCCGCGTCAAGACGCTGCACCCCAAAATCTTCGGTGGCATCCTGGGCCGCCGCGCCCTGGAGAGCGATGCCGCCCAGATGGCCCAGTACGAGATTCCCGAGATTGATCTGGTCATCGTTGACCTCTACCCCTTCGAGCAGACCGTAGCCAGCGGTGCCGGCGACGCCGACATCATCGAGAAGATCGACATAGGCGGTATCTCGCTCATCCGCGCCGGTGCGAAGAATTTCAACGACGTGGTCATCGTGCCCTCCAAGGCCGAATACGCCGTGCTTCAGGAAATCCTGGACCGCAAGGGCGCACAGACCACCCTCGAGGAGCGCCGCATGCTGGCCACACGCGCCTTCGGCGTGAGCAGCCACTACGACACGGCCATCCACGCTTGGTTCGCCACGAAATAAGCCCGGCCACGACAAGGCTGACGCAGACAGGGGCATGAGCGCCCGATGCTGCCCAACTCTCTTCGCGACCCGTGCCGGACGGTGCGGGTCGCTTCTCCCCCCTCTCCACCCATCCCCCCCCACCCCACCGGCGGCAGGTACATGCTGCGTCAACGCCCCGCACTTGCCCGCCCTAACTCACAGACAGACGAATGAGTTTCCTCAGATATTTCTCCAAACTGTTCTCGTTCACCCAGGAACTGGCCATCGACCTGGGTACGGCCAACACCATCATCATCAGCGATGACGAGATTGTGGTCAACGAGCCCTCGGTAGTGGCGCTCGACCGCCACTCCGAACGGATGATTGCCGTCGGCGAGCAGGCCAAACTGATGTACGAAAAGACGAACGACAAGATACGCGTCATCCGCCCCCTGCGCGACGGCGTCATCGCCGACTTCAACGCCTGCGAGCAGATGATGCGCGGCCTCATCAACATGGTGCACCGCGGCAAGCGCCTGTTCTCGCCCTCGCTGCGCATGGTCATCGGCGTGCCCTCGGGCTCGACCGAAGTGGAGCTCCGCGCCGTGCGCGACTCGGCCGAACATGCCGGCGGACGCGACATCTTCCTGCTCTTCGAACCCATGGCGGCAGCCATCGGCGTAGGCATCGACGTCAACGCCCCCGAAGGCAACATGGTGGTTGACATAGGTGGCGGTACCACCGAGATCGCCGTCATCTCGCTCGGCGGCATCGTCTCGAACAACTCTATCAAGATGGCCGGCGACGACTTCAACGCCGAGATTATGGACTACATGAGCCGCCAGCACAACGTCAAGGTCAGCGAGCGCATGGCCGAACGTATCAAGATTCACGTCGGTGCCGCCCTCACGGACCTGGGCGAGAACGCCCCGGCCGACTACGTGGTGCACGGCCCGAACCGCATCACCACCATGCCCATGGAGGTGCCCGTATGCTACCAGGAGATTGCCCACTGCCTGGAGAAATCGGTGGCACGCATCGAGCAGGCCATCATCTCCGCCCTGGAGAAGACGCCGCCCGAGCT
This sequence comes from Bacteroidales bacterium, assembly GCA_022772475.1. GTDB lineage: Bacteria > Bacteroidota > Bacteroidia > Bacteroidales > Bacteroidaceae > Alloprevotella. Next base: position 5,881 of record JALEZQ010000027.1, read on the forward strand.
CTACGCCGACATCGTCAAGAACGGCATCTACCTCACAGGCGGCGGCGCCCTGCTCCGCGGTCTGGACAAGCGTCTGACGGACAAAATCAACATCCCCTTCCACGTGGCCGAAGACCCCCTGCTCTGCGTAGCACGTGGCACAGGCGTGGCGCTCAAAAACGTGGACAAATTTACCTTCCTCATGCGATAACCGCACGACCGAAGGAGCCCCCTTATGTCACCCACAGCGCCACAACACGCTGTGGGTGACAACCATATTTAGGGAGGCCGACGGCTTAGTGTAGACGACCGGCGGCTCAGTAGTAGGCAGCCGACGGCTTATTCTCCCCATCCATTCCCCAACGACAACCACTCCCGTGTTTTACCTTCTCGACTTTTTCCGCAAGAACAGTTATCTGCTGCTCTTCCTGGTGCTCGAAACGGTGAGCTTCATCCTGCTCTTCCGCTTCAACCACTATCAGGGCAGCGTCTGGCTGTCGTCGGCCAACGAGGTGGCCGCCGGCGTGCAGAACCTCTACACCGGCATCGAACGCTATACGGCGCTGGGACAGGTCAACGAACGCCTGACGAGCGAAAACCTGCGCCTGCAGATGGAGAACGCTCGGCTGAGGAAAGCCCTCACACAGGCCACGCACGACTCGACGCTGACCGAGCGCCTGCTGGCCGACCATCTGGCGGGCTACGACCTCATCCCCGCCACGGTGGTGTCGAACATGGTGGGCACGCGCCACAACTACCTCGTCATCGACCGCGGCACAAACCACGGCGTGCGCCCGGAAATGGGCGTCGTGGGCGGCGGCGGCATCGTGGGCATCGTCTATCTGGCGGGGGCCAACCATGCGCTGGTCATCCCCGTGACCAACAAGAAGTCGAGCATCAGCTGCCGCATACGCGGACAAAACTACTTCGGCTACCTGCAGTGGGACGGCAAGAGCCTGCTCCACGCCGCCGTCGATGACATTCCCCGCTATGCCCGCGTCAAGGTGGGCGACGTCGTCGAGACCAGCGGCTACTCCTCCGTCTTCCCCCCCGGCCTCTTCGTGGGCCGCATCAAAGGCATCGGCAACTCCGCCGACGGCCAGTCGTACCGCCTGAACGTCACCCTCGGCACCGACTTCGCCCGTCTGAGCGACGTCTGCGTCATCGCCACGCCCTACAAGGCTGAGATTGACACGCTGCGAAGCAAAGCCGACGAAGACCTGCTCGGCGAATAACAGCGAAGGCCACTGACGACGATGAATACGCCGCAGCGCCGCAATTGTTTCCCCCCAAACTCTACCCTGTCCCCGTGCTTCAAACCATCTTTTCACGCATCGCCTGGTTTGCCGCCCTCATCCTGCTGCAAGCCTTAGTGTGCAGCCATATCCACCTCGGCGGCTACGCCATCCCCCTGCCCTACGTCTATCTGCTCTGCATCCTGCCGATGGCCGCCCCGCGGTGGGTGTTCATCCTCACGGGCTTCGTCACCGGGCTGGCGGCCGACATCATGGTCAATACGCCCGGCATGGCGGCAGCCTCGATGACGGCGTGCGGACTGCTGGCGCCGATGGTATGCCCGCTCTTCGCCCCGACGGACGCCGAGATGGACGAGTTCCGCCCCTCGGCCGTGACGATGAAATGGTCGGGCTTCCTCAGTTATGCAGCCGTACTGACGCTCGCCCACTGCATTCTTTTCTTCGCCATCGAAGCCTTCACCCTGAGTCTGTGGCCGGAAATGGCGCTGACGTGTCTCGCCAGCGCCGCGCTGACCATGCTCTTCATCACAGCCTTTGAGATGCTGCGCAAACCGCACATCAAGGGCTGACGGCACGGCCGGCACGCCATAGACCCGCCATTTCCCCTTTCTGTTTTACTCCCCATCCATTGCCTGCTGTGAACGGCGAACCCAACTTCTCGAACCGGAAATACATCATCGGCGGTATTGCCTTCTGCATTACCGTCGTCTATATCCTGCGCCTGCTCTCGCTGCAAATCATGAGCGACGACTACAAGAAGAATGCCGACTCGAACGCCTTCCGCAAGGAGATTCAGTATCCCTCGCGCGGACTCATCATGGACCGCAAGGGGCGCCTGCTGGTCTATAACGAATCGTCCTACAACATCATGGTGGTCATGAACGAGCAGCGCGGCATCGACACGCTCGACTTCTGCCAGACCGTAGGCATCACCCGCGACCACTACATCCGCCGCATGGACGAAATCAAGGCCAAGCCCAACTACTCGCGCTACACGCCGCAGGTGTTCATGACGCAGATACCGGCGGAGGAGTTCTCGGTGTTTCGTGAAAAACTGTTCCGCTTCAAGGGCTTCTCGGTAGAGAAACGCTCCGTGCGCCACTACACCACGGGCTTAGCGGCCCACTTGCTGGGCGACGTGGGCGAGGTCAACGATGCCGACATCGAGAACGACGACTACTACCAGAGCGGCGACTTCATCGGCAAACTGGGCGTGGAACGCTCGTACGAGAAGCAGCTGCGCGGCGAGAAGGGCATGCGCATCATGCTGCGCGACGTCCACGGCCGCACCCGCGGCCACTATCAGGACGGCCGCTACGACCGCGCTCCCGTGCCGGGCCACGACATCACGCTGAGCATCGACATGGACCTCCAGGCGCTGGCCGAACGCCTGCTCGAGGGCAAACTGGGCGCCATCGTGGCCATCGAGCCCGCCACGGGCGAGATTCTCTGCATGGCGTCGTCGCCCACCTACGACCCCCGCGACATGGTGGGCCGCAACCGCGGCGCCAACCACCTGCGTCTGAGCCGCGACCCCATGCGCCCCCTGCTCAACCGCGCCATCATGGGCACCTACCCCCCGGGCTCGACGTTCAAGATCACGCAGGCGCTGCTCGGACTGCAGGAGGGCAGTATCACGCCCGACATCGCCTTCCCCTGTAACCACGGCTTCAACTACAAGGGCCTGCACCTGGGCTGCCACGGCCACGCCTCGCCCATCCCCCTTGTACCGGCTATCGGCACGTCCTGCAACGCCTACTTCTGCTGGAACCTCAACCGCATGTTCAGCAACCGCAGCAAGTATCACAACGTTCAGGAGGCCATGACGGTGTGGAAAGACTACATGGTGGATATGGGCTTCGGCTACAAACTGGGCGTCGATTTGCCGGGCGAACGCCGCGGCATGATTCCCAATGCCGACTACTACGACAGCCACTACCGCGGCGCATGGAACGCCCTCACGGTCATCTCCATCTCCATCGGCCAGGGCGAGGTCACCGCCACGCCGCTGCAGATATGCAACCTCGCGGCCACCGTGGCCAATCGCGGACACTACTACATCCCCCACGTGGTGCACAGTATCAAGGGCGGACAGCTCGACACGCTCTACACCCGTCCCCACCGCACCCGCGTGGACCGCAAGTATTACGACCTGGCCGTGGCGGGCATGCGCCGCGCCGTCACCGGCGGCACCTGCCACGCCGCCAACATCCCGGGCTACGAGGTGTGCGGCAAGACGGGCACGGCGCAAAACCGCGGTCACGACCACAGCGCCTTCATGGGCTTCGCCCCCATGGACAAGCCGCGCATCGCCGTCGTAGCCTACGTGGAGAACGGCGGCTTCGGTGCCGTCTATGGTGTGCCCATCGGCACGCTCATCATGGAGCAGTACCTCAACGGCAGCCTCTCGGAGGCATCAGAGAAACGGGCCGCAGAGATTCAGGCCAAACGCATCAAATACGGAGACTATGTCAGATAAACCGCTTCGCTATCCTGCCTTCCATGCCGATGGCCTGACCATCGTGCTCTATCTGGCCCTCATCGCCTTCGGATGGGTGAGCATCTGCGGCGCCAGCCACGAACTGGGCGATACGGACTTCCTGGCCTGGTCGTCGCGCTCGGGCAAGCAGATGGTATGGATTGGCCTGGCCCTGACGCTGGGTTTCATCCTCCTCATGACCGACGACCGCTACTTCGAGGCGCTCTCGGGCGTGGCCTACTGGCTCATGATGGCCCTGCTCATCGTCACGCCCTTTTTGGCCAAGGACATCAAGGGCTCGCGGTCGTGGATAAGCCTCGGTGCCGTGAGCCTCCAGCCGGCCGAGTTTGCCAAGTGCGCCACCGCCCTGGCCATAGCGCGCTACATCGGGCGCTTCGGCGTGACGCTGTCGGACATGCGGTCGCTCATGCGAGCCTCGGCCATCGTCCTGCTGCCCATGGTGCTCATCGTCATGCAGCGCGAGACAGGGTCGGCACTGGTCTATCTGGCCTTCTTCCTCATGTTCTACCGCGAGGGCATGCCCGGCGGCTTCCTCTTCACCGCCACGGCGGCCATCATCTACTTCGTGGTGTGTCTGCGCTTCGCCGAAGACCTGATGCCCATGACGCTCACCCCCGTGGGCGAGTACTGCGTCCTGCTGCTGATATGGCTCTTCACCACAGGCATGGCCCGCGTCTATTGTCCGCATACGCCCCACGCCCGCCGTATGCTGCTGTGGGGCGGCGGTGTCTTTGCCGTGACCTACCTGATGTCGGCCTTCATCGTCCCCATCGACGTCGCCTGGGGCGGCATCACGGCCTGCGTGGGCTGCGCCGCCTATATGGGCTGGCAGGCGCTGGGCGAGCGCATGGGCCGCTACGCCTTCATCGCCATCTTCGCCCTGGGCTCCACGGCCTTCCTCTACATGACCGACTATACCCTCAACAACATCCTCGAGCCGCATCAGCAGACGCGCGTCCGTGTTCTGCTGGGCATCGAGGAGAATATCAGCGGCGCGGGCTACAACGTCAACCAGAGCAAAATTGCCATCGGCTCGGGCGGACTCGAGGGCAAGGGCTTCATGAACGGCACGCAGACCAAACTGAAGTACGTGCCCGAGCAGGACACCGACTTTATCTTCTGCACCGTCGGCGAGGAGCAGGGCTTCATCGGCTCGGCGGGCGTCCTGCTGCTCTTCCTGGCGCTCATCCTGCGCCTCATCCACCTGGCCGAGCGCCAGAGCAGCAAGTTTGGCCGCGTCTATGGCTACTGCGTACTGAGCATCCTCTGTTTCCACGTGCTCATCAACGTGGGCATGGTCATGGGCATCATGCCCGTCATCGGCATCCCGCTGCCGTTCTTCAGTTACGGCGGCTCGTCGCTATGGGGCTTCACCCTGCTGCTCTTCATCTTCCTGCGCATCGACGCGGCCGACCGCTGCCGCCTGCGCTGACCCCCCACTCTGCATTCGCACCCTCCCCGTTCCACACGGACAATCTCCCGATATGAAAAAGAACAACTCCCCCCTGCATGGCAGCAACGTCTGGCTCTTCATCCTGATTATCGCCGCTGCCCTCGCCCTCATCCTTTGGCTGAAATACAGTGCCGCCAAGCCCGGCGGCGAAGCGGCTGACAATACCGATGCCGACCGGGCTGCGCTCCCCGTGGCCACCCCCGACACGTCGGTGGCGCCGGGCACGCTCCCTGCCGTCGCCGAAAGCATCACCATAGCCCCCGCCGACGACATCGGCCGCGACAACCGCCCGGCCGACGAAGCGGGAGAAGAGGACGGCTACTGGGATGGCTACTACGACGGCATTGCCGGACAGGAAAACAAACCGCACGACGTCACACCCGCCTACAGCAGCCGAAGCCAGCGCGAAACTTACCGCGCCAGTTATGCCACCGGCTATGCCCGTGGCTACGAAGAAGGCCAACAAGCCTCTTGAGACGGAAGGAAGATTACGACAGCATTGAGCACGTTTACCACGCACAAACGCCCACAACACGCAATGTTTCATAAAAAAACGCGCCACATGGTGCAGACACTGCATCAATGCCGGCGAATACCTTATCTTTGCAGCACACAGGCGACATACGCCCCTACATTCCCCTAACCCCTAACCCCGGGCAGACCGCACGCCACCGAAAAGCAAAGCACCTCCGCCCATAAAGCAAAAACCTGCATGAAAAAATTCTTCCTCATCCTGACCATCGCCCTGCTGGCCATCGGCGGCACAGCACAGGCGCAACGCTCGGCCCACGCCTTTGGCGCACACTTCGGCGGTTCTACCATCGACCTGGAGTATCAGAACCACCGCAGCCAGCAGAGTTTTCTCGACATCACGGCCGGCGTCTTCGACCTTGACAAGGGCTTCTGCGGACAGATGACGTTCAACCGCTACTTCCGCCAGTGGGCCAACTGGACGCCCGACTTTGCCACGTGGAAATTCTGGGGCGGCCTCGGCGGCGGCCTCGGCTTCTACGACGCCAAGCACGGCGACGACGGCTTCTTCTTCGGTCCCGTGGCCGTCCTGGGCTTCGGTTTCACGCTGAAAGACGCGCCGCTGACCTTCGGCATCGACTACCGCCCGATGGTGGCCTTCAACGTCGGCGACGACTTCTCCATCCTCGACCGCGGCTTCCGCAACCTCGGCGTCACCCTGACCTATCGTTTCTAAACATCGTCACCCATACCTTATAACGCACCCCGCCGTATGCTCTGTCCGGGCATACGGCGGGGTGCTTCTTTGCTCAATACGGCGCTGTCCGTCTCACCAGGTCGCCAAAACGCCAAAACGACGGCGAAAGCGCGGCGAATGAGCGGCCGCGCGGCTGTTTCCGGGCGTGGTATATGGTGCGGGCCACAATAATTGATTATATTTGCGTGAAATTTTGAAGCGGGGGCTTGGCGCTCCCGCCATAGGGTCTATGAAAATCACCATCATTACTGCCACATACAACAGCGCAGCCACGCTCAGCGACACGATGGAAAGCGTCCTCCGACAGACCCATCACGACATTGAGCACATCATCGTGGACGGCTGCTCGACAGACGGCACGCTCAGCATCGCCCGCAGTATGGAACCGCGCTACGGGGGCCGCCTGCGCATCATAAGTGAACCGGACAAGGGGCTCTACGACGCCATGAACAAGGGGCTGCGTATGGCCACGGGCGACGTGGTGGGCCTGCTCAACTCGGACGACTTCTACACCGACGACCACGCCCTGGAACGCATTGCACGAGCCTTCGCCGACAACGAGGTGGATGCCGTCTATGGCGACGTCCACTACGTCCATGCCGACAACCCCCAACGCAGCGTGCGCTACTACTCGTCGGCCATCTTCCGCCGCAGCCGCATGCGCATGGGCTTCATGCCGGCGCACCCCACCTTCTACTGCCGCACCGCCATCTACAAACAGTACGGCACCTTCGACACGTCCTACCGTGTGGCGGCCGACTTCGAGCAGCTGCTGCGCCTGATTTACGTGCACCGCATCCGCACGCAGTACCTGCCCTACGACTTCGTCACCATGCGCACGGGCGGCGTCAGCACCTCGGGATGGAAGAGCCATGTGCGCATCATGCGCGACCACCGGCGTGCCCTCAAGGCCAACGGTGTGCCGTCGAACATACTGCTGCTGTCGCTGCGCTATGTCTATAAGGCTACGGAGGTCATGGCCGGCCTGCTGCACGTCGGGAAGAACCGCCGACGCTGACCCCTCATGCCGCCACGTGAACCGGCGGCTGTTGTTTCTTCGCGGACCGAAAATAGAGAGGGCGGAGAAACAATAAATGCCCGCTTCCGGCGTTATATCTATCACAGGCACACAGAGGCCTGCCATTGCCTATGACTTATTTTCTCATATCCTTCCTTGTCAGCCTGGCCTTCACCTTCGTGGGCATGCCGCTGCTGCTGCACCTGTGCAAGATAAGAGGGCTCTACGATATGCCCAACGACCGCAAACTGCACAGCAACAAGATTCCGCGTCTGGGCGGCGTATTCTTCGCGCCGGCCATGCTGCTGGGCCTGATGGCGGCACTGGCGTACATGCTGTGGAACAACGGTAGCCTGCCGACCTTCGGCGGCCCGACGCTGTTCGTCTCGATTGGTCTGTTCCTCATCTACCTCATTGGCCTGATTGACGACATCTTGGGGCTCAACGCCCGCATCAAGTTTGCGGTGCAGTTCGTCTCGGCCCTGCTCATGCCGCTGTGCGGCCTGTGCCTGAACAACCTGTACGGCCTCTTTGGCATTTACGAACTGCCGCTGTACGTGGGCTATCCGCTGACGGTGTTCGTCAGCCTGCTCATCATCAATTCGGTGAACCTCATCGACGGCATCGACGGCCTGGCGGGCTCGCTGAGCCTCATCGCGCTGGGTGCGCTGGCCCTGTTCTTCTACGACATCCAGGTGGTCACGTACACCATCATGGCGGGCGGACTGATGGGCTCGGTGCTGGCCTTTCTCTACTACAACATCTGGGGGCGCGTGGAGCGCAATACCAAGACGTTCATGGGCGATACAGGAAGCCTCATCCTGGGCTACGCGCTGGCCTTCCTCTGCATCAAGCACGCCATGCACAACCCCGGCCAACTGCCCTACCGTCCCGACGCGCTGATGATTTCCTACACGCTGGTCCTCGTTCCCGTCTTCGACCTCATCCGCGTAGCCATCTGCCGGCTACTCCAGGGCAAGTCCATCTTCCACGCCGACAAGACGCACATCCACCACAAACTCATGGCGGCAGGCCTGACCATGCACCAGGCGCTCATCGCCATCATCGCCCTGTCGCTCTTCTTCATCGGCATCAACATGGCCGGCCTGCGCATGGACATGGCCGCACAGTGGATTATCCTGCTCGACATTGCCATCTACTGGGGCATTCTGGCCACGCTCAAGGTCTGCGAAAGCATCTACAGCAACAGTTTCGGAAAGCAGACCGAACCATAAGATCTTCCCCACAAATGCTACGCGGGCGCATCAGCCTACCTTATACAGGAGTGCTGATACGCCCGCGTATCGTTGTCTTATAGGGCGGCGTGTCAGAGGCCGAGGCCGTCCTTGATGAGGAAGAACAGCATGGGGAGCACCAGCGCCGGCAGCAGGTTGATGGTCTTGCAGTCTTTGATGTTGAGTACGCCCAGACCGGCGGCCGCGATGAGCACGCCGCCGACGACGGAGGTCTCGGCCACCAGTTCGTCGGAGATAAAACTCTCCGACATGTGGGCGATGCCGTAGAAGGCCGACTGCCAGAGGAAGACGACGACGCCCGTCACCGCCGTGCCGAAGCCGTAGCTCGAGGCGATGACGATCATCGTCACGAGGTTGAGCGTGGCACAGGTCATGAGGTAGGTGTTGTCGCCCTTGAGGGCACAGAGCACGGGGCCCATCATCGACAGCGTGCCGACGCAGCAGAGCAGGATACTGGTGGTGATGCCTTCGGCCAGATTCGAGCCGCCCGACACGCGGGCTGTAGCGCGGTCCATACGCTGGTCGAGACGCAGCACCGTGCCGATGAGGCCGCCCAGCGCCAGACAGAAGATGAAGAGCACGGGAAACTGCGACTTTTGCATGTTGGCAATGGCCACGTTGACGCCCAGCACGAGGGCGGCAAGACCCATGGCGGTGTTGAGCACGGTGATATACTTCTCGCGAATGCCCTTGCGGGCCAGGGCACCGATGGCACAGCCAAGAAAGACGGCCAGCGCATTGATAAGGATATACAGCATAGAGGTTAAGCAGGGAAGGAAGGGGCGTACGTCGCCCGGACTTAGAACTGATAGGGATTCAAGCGACGATACCGGTCGTTCATCAGGTTCTCGATGTTGGTGAAGTCGCCCTCCAGGGCCTTGGCGGCCTGCGGACAGAGGCGCAGATAGGCTTTCATATCGTCGGCGGCGCCGGCATCGTCGTGGAGGTGGCGCTTGACGGCACCGCGGTGCAGGTAGGCTTCGCCAAAGCCTTCCACCTCGCGGCAGGCTTCGTCGTAGGTTTCGAGGGCTTTTTCCCATTGCGACTGCTGCTCGTAGATGGCGCCGCGCAGCAGGAAGGCTTCGCGACAGAAGGGGTTGGCCTCGAGCACGCCGGCAATGACCTGCAGGGCGTCGTCGGCGTGCCCCATGGCGGCCAGGGCGCGGGCGTGGAGCAGACACTCTTCTTCGGTGGCTTCGGCATCGTCAGCGAGCAGGGTGGTGTCGGTCAGGGCTTCCTGCCACTGTCCCATGCTGCCGAGCACCTCGGCGCGCAGTTGGCGGGCCTGACGATAGCCCTCCTCGGCATTGAGGGCCACACACAGTTGGGCGATGGCTTCGAAGTCGTTGCGCAGGCCGTGTGCGGCGACGGCGGCAAGGTAGTGGCTGCGGGGGTCGTCGGCACAGCGCTCGAGCAGTGTGGCGGCGGTGGCCTGCATGGCGTCATACTGTCCGACCTTGCCCTCGGTGTCGGCCAGGAGCATCAGCACCTGCATGTCGTCACCGTCGGCCCGGGCCAGCATTTTGAGCAGGGGCAGCGCGGCGGCATGGTCCTGCCGGCGCAGATAGACCTCGGCCAGCAGCGACGTGGCGCGGCGGTCGTCGGGGCGCAGGGCATGGGCCTGCTCGAGATAGGGCGTGGCCATGCACACCTCGTTCATCTGCAGGGCGCGCACGCCGTTGTCGATGAGCATATCGAAGCGACGGTCGTCACGGCGAACTTCAACGTCGGCGACAGACGCGGTGGCGGCCGGCGCGTCGGCGGCCGGCGCGTCGGCGGCCGGCTGCCCGAAAAGTTTCTTGAAGAATCCCATAGTATGTCAGGTCGAAAAAAGGGAATGACCGGCGTACCGTCCCTGTGCGGAACGGGGCGGACCGTGTCATTCCCTTGTATATAATAGGTATGGATGTAGGGTAATTAACCGTAGATAATCTTGCCGTTGGCGTCCTCGTAGGGGGTCATATCCTTGGCATACTGGTTCATGGCGCGCAGGCTCATACCCATGCTCGAGAAACCGCCGTCGTGGAAGAGGTTCTGCATGGTGACCTTGCGGGTGAAGTCGGAGAAGAGGACTACGCAGTAGTTGGCGCACTCTTCGGCGGTGGCGTTGCCCAGGGGCGACATCTTGTCGGCGAAGTCCATCATGTTGTCGATGTCCTTGATACCCTTACCGGCCGTGGTGGGCGTGGGCGACTGCGAGATGGTGTTGATACGCACGTTCTTCTCGCGGCCGTAGATGTAGCCGAACGAGCGGGCGATGCTCTCGAGCATACTCTTGGCGTCGGCCATGTCGTTGTAGCCGAAGAAAGTACGCTGCGAGGCCACGTAGGTCAGGGCCACTACCGAGCCGCCCTCAGCAATGGCGTCCTGCTTCTTGGCCACCTGGAGCATCTTGTGGAAGGAGATGGCGGAGATGTCGAGGGTCTTCTGCAGATAGCCGTAGTCCAGGTCGTCATAGGTGCGGTGCTTGCGCACGTTGGGGCTCATGCCGATGGAGTGGAGCACGAAGTCGATCTTGCCGCCGAGCTTCTCTACGCTCTCGGCGAAGACCTTCTCGAGGTCCTCCACGCTGGTGGCATCGGCGGGGATGATGGGGGCGTTGAGTTTTTCGGACAGTTCGTTGAGTTCGCCCATACGCAGGGCCATGGGGGTATTGCTCAGGGTGATGACGGCACCTTCCTCGACAGCCTTCTCGGCCACCTTCCAGGCGATGGACTCAGAGTTCAAAGCGCCAAAGATGATACCGCGCTTTCCTTTCAGCAGATTGTGAGACATAAGAATGTTCCTTTTTATCGTTATTAAAATTGCGGCACAAAATTACAAACTCTGTGCATACCCGACAAGGCTTTGCTAGCAAAACTGCACACTGCAGGCCTATCCTGTCCCGTTTCGCTCGTGTTTTGGAAAGTCAAGAGGGCAAAACGTGGACAACAACAAGGTAGGCTTTGTTGTCATTGTTGTTCCCGTTGTCGTTTATATTTTGCACACTGTGCGCAAAACGTGAATTTCGCGGCCAATAACGTGAAGCGTCCTGGGCCGACAAATAGAAGAGAAACGGCGGGACGATGGACGAAAACCGCACAGTTCCCACACTGTATCGGCCACAAAAATTTCTGTAAGCGATACAGAAAATCCTGTAACGCTTACAGTATAGGCCGTATCGCGCCCCCATTGGCGGGCCAACGAGGGCGTTTTTTGAGGCCCAAAGGCCGAAAATTTAATAGATTTAACCAAAAAGCCACCCTGCCCCGGTGTTGACAGCATAAGCTGTCAAAAACAAACGCGCCATGCTTGCGTTATTTCCGGCCGCGGGGGTGGTCGGTGAATTTCGCGGGCTCTCTCGAGGTTAACAAATGTGAATAGCATGATTGCACACTCGCAAACGCCGCCATGCTGCGCGTCGTGGTACGAACAGCAGCAAGATGCGCAGAAAAAGGGGGCGAGGAATGGGCTTGGTATCGTGATAGATTGCTAACTTTGCGGGCAAAATACTAAACATGATGCGTAAATTCTTACTCCTCCTTGCGGTCCTTGCCGCCAGTGTGTCACTCTCTGCCCAGACGGCGCAGCCCAAGCGCGAATTTCGCGGTGCGTGGATCCAGATTATCAACGGCCAGTTTCAGGGCATGTCGCGCAGCGCCATGCAGGCCGAACTCACCCGCCATCTCGACGCCATGCAGCGCTGCCATATCAACGCGGTCATGTTTCAGGTGCGCGGCGAGGCCGACGCCTTCTACGCCAGTCCCTACGAGCCGTGGTCGCGCTTCCTGACGGGCACGCAGGGCAAGGCGCCCAACCCCTACTGGGACCCCCTGGCATGGATGGTGGACGAGTGTCACCGCCGCGGCATGGAGCTGCACGCGTGGATCAACCCCTTCCGCGCCAAGACCAAGGGCACGACCATGCTTAGCCAAAAGCACTACGTCGTGCAGCACGGCGACCGCTGCTTCAGCTACGACGGTCTGATGCTGCTCGACCCCGCACTGCCCGAAAACCGCGCCTACATCTGCCGCGTGGCCGCAGACATCGTGCGCCGCTACGACGTGGACGGCCTGCATATCGACGACTACTTCTACCCCTATCCCGTGGCGGGCCTGCCCATCCCCGACGACGCCTCGTTTGCCAAGTACAACAACGGCATGACGGACCGTGCCGAATGGCGCCGCCAGAATGTGAACCGCTTCATCGCACAGTTGCACGACTCCATCCACGCGGCCAAGCCCTGGGTGAAATTTGGCATCTCGCCCTTCGGCATCTACCACAACCAGACCAACGGCACGAAGGTGCCGGGCAGCGCCACGAAGGGTCTGCAAAACTATGACGACCTCTACGCCGACATCCTCTACTGGGTGAACCAGGGGTGGGTAGATTACAACGTGCCGCAGGTCTATTGGGAGATTGGCCACGCCGTGGCCGAGCACGAGACGCTGGTGCGCTGGTGGGCACGCCATGCCGCCAACCGTCCGCTGTTCATCGGACAGGACGTGGAGCGCACGGCCCGCGCTGCCGACAAGACCAACCCGCAGCAGCACCAGCTGGGCGCCAAAATGCAGTTGGCCCGCTCGCTGCCGAGCGTCGGCGGTGCCTGCTGGTGGTACTCCGCCGCCCTGGCCCGCAACGAGGGCAACATTGCCAACGCCCTGGCCGGCCACTACTACAGCCGCCCTGCCCTGCAGCCCCTCATGCCCTTCATCGACGACAAGGCGCCGGGCAAACCGCGTAAAGTCAAGGCGCTGTGGATGCCCGAGGGCTACTACCTGTTCTGGACAGCGCCCAAGGCGCGCACGGCCATGGACGAGGCACGCACCTACGCCATCTACCGCTTTGCCAAAGGCGAGAAAATCAACATCGACGACGCCTCGCACCTCGTAGCAACCACCGACAAGACGTTCTACGCCTTGCCCTACGAGGACGGCTCGCAGCGCTACACCTACGTCGTCACCGCCCTGGACCGTCTGAGCAACGAATCGAAGCCGGTCAAGGAGAAGGTCAAACTCTGACGCTCACGCTGACTGCGACACTTCCGAACAATTCCCCCACACGGAAAAATCCACCACACACCTCCACTCACACCACATACTCGCATGAAAGTACTGAAATTCGGCGGCAGTTCCGTCGGCACTTCACAGAACATCCTCAACGTGCGCCGCATCGTCGAGGGCACCGACCGCCCGGTCATCGTGGTGGTATCGGCGCTGGGCGGCGTCACCGACACCCTCATCCGCCTGGGCCGGATGGCCGCCGCGGCCGACTACGGCTACCGCGCTGTGCTCGACGAGATGGTTGAGCGCCACCACCGGATGGTGGCCGAGGTCATTGCCGCCGACAAGCAGGCGGCCCTCACGGCACGTCTGGACACGCTCTTCGACGAACTGCGCAGCATCCTGCAGGGCCTCAGCCTGCTGCAAGACCTCACGCCCAAGACGGCCGACGCCATCGTGGCCTACGGCGAACGCCTCTCGTCGCTCATCGCCGCCGCCCTCATCCCCGAGGCGCGCCACTACGACTCGCGCGCCTTCATCCGCACACGCCGCCAGGGCAACGGCCACATCGTCGATTTCGACGAGACACGCCGCTTGGTGCGCGAGACCTTCGCCGAGCGCTGCCCGGTGAGCGTCGTGGGGGGCTTCATCGCCTCGGACGTGGAGACGGGACAGACCACCAACCTCGGCCGTGGCGGCTCGGACTACACCGCCGCCATCATCGCCGCCGCCCTGCGCGCCAAAGCGCTGGAGATATGGACCGACGTGGACGGCTTCCTCACGGCCGACCCGCGCGTCATCCCCGAAGCCTATACCATTCCCGAACTGTCGTACAGCGAGGCTACCGAACTGTGCAACTTCGGCGCCAAGGTGGTCTATCCGCCGACCATCTTCCCTGTATGCGCCGAGAATATCCCCATCTACGTCAAGAACACGCTCAACCCCGCAGCGCCGGGCAGCGTCATCCGCCGCAACGTGGACGCCTCGGCGCGCCCCATCCGCGGCATATCGTCGGTCAACGAGATGAGTATGGTGACCGTCAGCGGTATGTCGATGGTGGGCGTCATCGGCGTGAACCGCCGCATCTTCACCACGCTCTCTGCCGGCGGCATCAGCGTGTTCATGGTGGTACAGACGGCGTCTGAGACGAGCACGTCTATCTGCATGACGCCGGCGGACGCCCGCCGTGCCTGCACGCTGCTCGACGCGGAGTTTAGCAAGGAGATCGAGGAGGGGGCCATGAACCCCACCGAACTGGTGGATGGACTGGCCACCGTGGCGGTCGTCGGCGAGCGCATGAAGCACACGCCGGGCATCGCCGGCAAACTGTTCAGCGTGCTGGGACGCAACGGCATCAGTATCTGTGCCATCGCCTTCGGCGCACTGGAGATTAACCTGTCCATCATCATCAGCCGCCAGCAACTGCGCAAGGCGCTCGACGTCCTGCACAACAGTTTCTTCCTCAGCGACTATCAGGAACTCAACCTCTTCGTCTGTGGCACGGGCACCGTGGGCGGCAGCCTGCTCCGCCAGATTGCGGCACAGCGTCAGGCGCTCATGGACGAGCGCGGACTGCGCCTCAACCTCGTCGGCGTATGCGGCACGAAGCGCGCAGCCTATGCCGCTACGGGCCTCGACTTCAACACCTACCGCGAGAGCATGGCGCAGGGCGAAGAAGGGGGCATCGACCGCATGGTGGACCACATCATCGGCATGAACATCCCCAACTCGGTCTTCGTCGATTGCACCGCCAGCCCCGAGGTGGCAGCCGCCTACCAGCGTCTGCTGGACCACAACGTCTCGGTCGTGGCGGCCAACAAGATAGCGGCATCGTCGGCCTACGAAAACTACGCACGCCTCAAACACACGGCGCGCGAACGCGGCGTGAAGTACCTCTTCGAGACCAATGTGGGCGCGGGCCTGCCCATCATCCACACCATCGACGACCTGACGGCATCGGGCGACAAGATTCTGCGCATCGAGGCGGTGCTCTCGGGCACGCTCAACTATGTGTTCAACACGCTCTCGGCCGACGTCACGCTGAGCCAGGCTGTCCGCCAGGCGCGTGAACTGGGATACAGCGAGCCCGACCCGCGCATCGACCTCTCGGGCAAGGACGTCATCCGCAAACTGACCATCCTGGCGCGCGAGAGCGGCTACCGCCTCGAGACCGACCAGGTGGAGAGCCGCCTGTTCATCCCGCAGGACCTCTTCGACGGCTCGCTCGACGCTTTCTGGCAGCGCCTGCCCGAACTCGACGCGCGCTTCGAGGCCGAACGCCAACGCCTGCAGGCCGAGCACAAATGCTGGCGCTTCGTGGCACGATGGGAAGACGGCCACGCCTCGGTGGGCCTCGAGGAGATTCCCGACGGCCACCCGTTCTACGTCCTCGAGGGCTCGAACAACATCATCACCCTCACCACCGAGCGCTACCGCGAATACCCCATGCTCATCCAGGGCTACGGCGCCGGTGCCGACGTCACCGCCGCCGGCGTCTTTGCCGACATCATGCGCGTGGCGAACATCTGAGTTTTCGCCGCCCCCATCGATAAGTAATCCCCTCCCCCATACCTCGCCGAGGCTGTGCAACCCCACAACAGGCCGCACAGCCTCGGCGCTTTTTGTGGACGACAGATGAAAGGGTTGTCCTGCGCCACAATGACACGCCGGAGCCGCTCAACGCGCCCCAACGCACAGAAAGAAAGCAAACGGCGCGTTATTTTATCTTTTTGCTATATTTTTCTCGACGTTTCCTTTTCCGTTGTCACAATTATATCTATCTTTGCAGCGTTTTAACAGCACAGCGCATTACCAACCTTCTCACAGAAATATGGAAACAAGGAAGATGAAAAAGAAATGGGTCATCATGTTTGCCCTCATGGCCATCGTGGCGGTGATAGGACTGTGCTGGCCCGAAGACGACGGCCTATGGACGGCCGACGGCACGGTGGTGTTCTTCAACCATATCCTGGCCGTGGTGCTGGTCTTCGCCTACACCTTCGTGGTGAGCATGGCGCTCTACTGGCTGGTAAACCGCATGATACCGATGCGCGTGTCGCGCAGCAGCGAAGTGCTGGGCCTCGACATGAGCCAGCACGGCGAGAGTTACAACTTTGCCGACGCCACGACCGACGAGGCCGACGCCGACGGCAATATGAAGTACTGACGCCCGCCGCACCTCTATGCGCAGAGGTTAGGATAGCAATAGAAATAGTTTGTAGAAACTCCGCAATAATCTCACTCATCCTCACAGAACTCACGCCGCGGCGGTCTTTGACCACTCAATTACCGCCCATGGCGCGTCCGTTATTAGAGAAGCATTACTGCTTAAGTTTTTCATAGTTTAGGTTAAGTGCGGCCCCGCCCTCGAAGTGATTTCGCGGACGGGGCAATTTATTTTGCGGGAGAGATGGCGACGGGCAGTGCGTGGTCCGGTGAAGGTCTGGGTGAAGGTCAGGGTGAAGGTTATGGCGCCGTGAGGAAGGAGAAGGGCCGAACAGGAAGTGAACTGCTCGCGATATTTTTCGTAATTTTGCAGCGCAAGAGCCGGCGGCCAAGCTGCCTGTCCCTTCTCATCCCTTTCCTATTTATATATTCCACACTCATGACTACTACCGACCCCCGCCATATCCGCATCAGCGACTATAACTATCCGCTGCCCGACGAACGCATTGCCAAATACCCGCTGGCCGAGCGCGACAGTTCGCGCCTGCTGGTGTACCGCAACGGCCGCATCACCGAGGATGTTTTCCACAACCTGCCGCAGTATCTGCACGCGGGCGACCTGCTGGTGATGAACAACACGAAAGTGATCCGCGCCCGCCTGCATTTCCACAAGTCCACAGGGGCGCTCATCGAGGTGTTCTGCCTCGAGCCCCATACGCCGGCCGACTATCAGGTGTCGTTCGCCACGCGCGGCAGCGTGACATGGACCTGCTTGGTGGGCAACCTGAAGAAATGGAAAGAGGGGCGTCTGGAGCGCACGCTTGACGTGGGCGGCCGCGCCGTGGTGCTGACGGCCGAGCGCCTGGGGCCGTCGGGCACGGGGCACGAGATTCGCTTTGCCTGGGACGCGCCCGACGTGACCTTCGCCGAGGTACTCGAGGCGGTGGGCGAACTGCCCATCCCGCCCTACCTCAACCGCGAGACGGAGGCGGCGGACCTGACGACGTACCAGACGGTCTATTCCAAGATAAAGGGGTCGGTGGCAGCGCCCACAGCGGGTCTGCACTTCACGCCGCGCGTGCTGGAAGCGCTGGACGCCATGGGTGTGGAGCGCAACGAGGTGACGCTGCACGTCGGGGCGGGCACGTTCAAGCCGGTCAAGGCGGAGCAGATTGAGGGACACACGATGCACGCCGAATGGATAGCGGTGGAGCGCGGCAGCATAGAGCGCCTCATCGCCCACGGCGGACAGTGCGTGGCAGTGGGGACGACGTCGGTGCGCACGCTGGAGAGCCTCTACTACCTTGGCGTGATGATAGCGCGGCGACCCGACATCGACGAGGCGGACCTGCATGTGCCGCAATGGATGCCCTACGACGTGCCGGCAGTGCCGGAGCGCACGCTGACGACGGTGGAGGCGCTGCAGGCCATCATCGACTGGATGGACCGCCACGGTCTGCACGCCCTGCACGCCTCGACGCAGATTATCATCGCGCCGGGCTACACCTTCCACGTCGTGCGCCGTATGCTGACGAACTTCCACCAGCCGCAATCGACGCTGCTGCTCCTGGTATCGGCCTTCGTCCACGGCGACTGGCTCAGCATCTACACCTACGCGCTGGACAACGGTTTCCGCTTCCTCTCGTATGGGGACAGTTCGCTGCTCGGCAACGACGACTGACGCATCGGCCTCTCACCCTTTCCTAATAGTTATTCCCCCTATGGTCCCATCAATCGTCCCATCATGAAAGACAATCTCAAAGAACTGCTCCCTCTGGTCGATGCTGAGGGTAATGTCATCGGCAGCGCCACCCGCGGCGAATGTCACGGTCCGCAGCGCCCGCTGCACCCCGTGGTGCATCTGCACGTCTTCCGCCCCGACGGCGCGCTATACCTACAGAAACGCCCCGAATGGAAGGACATCCAACCGGGGCGATGGGATACGGCAGTGGGCGGCCACGTGGACTACGGCGAGGACATCCTGACAGCACTGCGCCGCGAGGTGCGCGAAGAAATAGGACTGACGGCATTCACGCCGTGCTTCGTAGCCCGCTACGTCTTTGAATGTGCACGAGAGCGCGAACTGGTCCACGTCTATCGCACCGTCACCGACACGCCGCCACAACCTTCGGCCGAGACGGCAGGCGGCCGCTTCTTCACGGCCGACGAGATAGCGGCCAATCTGGGGAAAGGCTTCTTCACGCCCAACTTCGAGCAGGAATGGGCGCGCTTCTTCGGGTGAAAGCCGCCGGGAGAGCCGGGTTCTCAGGAATGTCCGAAATCACCGAACCCTCCGGGAAAGCCGGGCCCTCCGGGCTTTTCCGCGGTCTCAGCGCCCGCGGGTAAAGATGACCAAAATGACGGCGGGGATAATCATGCACATGCCCAGAACAATGTTCCACGTGATGACCTCGTGCCACAGCCAGGCGCCGAGGATAACGGCCGTCAGGGGCTCAAGAGCGCCCAAAACAGCGGCCATCGTCGAGCCAATCTTCTTGACGGCGACCACTAAGCAGAGGTTCGTCACCACAGTACACACCAAGCCTAGGACAAAGAGATTGACCGCCTCGGACGTGGTGGAAATCAACTGAAAGTCTTCCTGACGGAAGGCTTCGCAGCCGAAGATGAGGGCGCCGATGAACACGACGTAGAACGTCAGTTTCATGTCGTCCATCTGAGCCACACGGGAGCGGTTGAGACGGATAAGATACAGGGCGAAGCAGATGGCCGAAATCAGTTCGAGGCCGACGCCGCGCGGATTGACCTCGACGCCGCCCGTAGGCCACGACAGGGCGCCGACGCCCAGCACCGCCATGCACACCGCCAAGATGGTGGACAAGCGGCGCGACTCATGATAGAAAGCCATCATGAGGATGGCTGTGGCCACGGGGTACATGAAATGGATAGTCGTGGCTACGCCGGACGGCATGAACTCATAGCCCGCCAGCAGAAAGAGGGCCGCGCCGTCCGAGAGGAAGGCCAGATAGGTGAGTGTGACCAGTTCGCCGCGCGTGATGCGAAACGACTTCCCCTTGACTATCATCAGCAAGGCGATGATGACCGAGGCGCTCATGAAGCGGTAGAACAGGATGGAGAGATCGGACAGGCCGGTATGGCCCGCAGCGGCATCGGGGCGCAGGGGCAGGGTGAACGTCGGGATGAAGCCGTAGCAGATGGCGGCTGCGAAGCCCATGATGAGGCCCACGGTGCCCGGCGAGGAGAGGGAGGAAAAGGCGTTGGGAGTAATGCGGAGTTTCATGGCAGGGAAGGACGAGGGAAAAGATCGAAGGTAAGGAAAGATGGAAAAAAGGTGGAGCCTTGGTGCGCTGACCACGGGTTCCACCTTATAAAATTAGTTGATACGATTGATGACTTCACGGAAGATGTCTGCCATGAGTGGCTGTACGGCATCGGCGGCCTTCTGCACATCTTCGTGCGTGACCTCAACAATCTTGTCTTCTACACCCAGATCGGTGATGATGCTGATGCCCAACACGCGCATGCCGCAGTGGCGGGCCACAATTACCTCGGGTACGGTGCTCATACCTACGGCGTCGGCACCAAGGATGTGAAACATCTTATACTCAGACGGCGTCTCGAACGTCGGTCCCTGTGTGCCGAGATAGACGCCCTCGACCACGCGGATGCCTTTCTCCTGAGCCACCTGATGGGCCAGCGCCAGCAGTTCGCGGTCGTAAGCCTGCGACATATCGGGAAAACGCGGACCGGTGGGGAAGTTGGGGCCATGCAACGGGTGTTCGGGGAAGAAGTTGATATGGTCGCGGATGAGCATGATGTCGCCGATGCGGAAGTCGGGGTTCATGCCGCCGGCGGCGTTGCTGACACAGAGCACGCGGATGCCCAGTTCGTACATCACGCGCTCAGGATAGGTCACCTCCTTCATGGAGTAGCCCTCGTAGTAGTGGAAGCGACCCTGCATGGCCAGCACCTCCTTGTTTCCCAAGCGTCCGAAGAGCAGACGCCCCTGATGGCCCTCCACGGTCGAGACGGGGAAGTGGGGAATGGCAGTATAGGGAATGGCGTCAACAACTTCTATCTCTTCGGCCAGACGGCCCAGACCTGTACCCAGGATGATGGCCATCTCGGGGCGCAGAGCGGTGTGCGCTTTCAGCCATTCAGCGGTTTCTTTGATTTTCTGTAACATATTGTAGGATGAGGTGGTGTAAATCTTTTTCTTTTCCAAAGAGCAGACGCGGACGTATGCCCTGCACCCATAGGGCCTGTCGCAGACGTGGCGTGAGCGTAGCGGCGTGGGCCATGAAACGTGCGGCGTCTTTCTCGGTGGTTAGGATGGCCGCTGCCTCGCCCCGACTTGCCAGCCAGGCGTCCATGCGTACCAGTTGGCTGTCGGTGAAGTCGTGGTGGTCGGCAAAAGTCATCGGCGTGGTGTCGAAGCCCTGCGCGGCGAGGTGGTTGAGCAACGGCTCAGGGTGCGCGATACCCGTGACGACCAGCAGACGGGTATCTGTGGATAACGCAGCCTGCCCGTCTTCCGTTGCGGCGAAGAGGCGGTGTGGCGTGTCGTAGGCCAAGGTCGAGGCCATGACGTGCTGGTGCGACAACGGACGCAGTTCGTCGCGTATGCCGGCGAAAGCCTCTGCCGTGAGGTCGGGCGGGCATTTCGTGACGATGATGATGTCGGCCCGCCGTGCCCCGCGCCGGCTTTCGCGCAGGCGTCCTGCCGGCAGCAGCAAGTCGTGCGTATAGCGACGTGCATAGTCGGTGAGCAGGATATAGCGGCCGGCGCGTACATGGCGGTGCTGGTAGGCGTCGTCCAGAACGATGACCTGCGGCGGCGCTTCCTCCCGCATCATGCGGTCGATGCCCTCGCAGCGGTCTTCGCAGACACACACCTGCACCGTGGGAAACTTGCGGGCCATCTGCCAGGGCTCGTCGCCCACCTCTTGCGCGCTCCGTCCTTCGTCGGCCCGGACAAAGCCGCGCGTCCGGCGACCGTAGCCGCGGCTGAGCATGGCCGTGCGCCAATGTGGCGTCAGCATGGCCAGCAGCATCTCGGTATGCGGTGTCTTGCCCGTACCCCCTACCGACAGGTTGCCCACTGCGATGGTTGGCACGTCGTAGCGGCGCATACGCAGCCAGCCGCGATCGAAGGCCATATTGCGCAGCCGCGTCACCCCATCGAAGAGCCAGGCCAGCGGCAGGAGTAGGTAGCGCAGCATGGGCGTCAGTGGTTCATGTTAGGTTCAAACGGCATACGGGCCTGCAGGCAGTCGCGTCCCTCAAGGGTGGCGGCGAAGCGCAGCGGGCGGTACCATTCGCCCAGCGTGCTCTGCAGGCGGCGCTCCATATAGTCGCTCTTCTCGCCTTCGAGGAGGCGTTCGAACCAATCGACGGGTTCGGGATAGGCCACCGTGGCATAGGTGCCGAGGTCGGCGCGGCGTGCGGCTTCGTTTACCGCATCTTGCAGCGTACCCAGACGGTCCACCAGTTTGCGCTGCAGCGCCTGCCGGCCCGTCCATACGCGGCCTTCGGCGATGGCGGCTACGCTGTCGGTGGGCATCTGTCGCCCTTCGGCCACACGTTCGATGAACAGGCGGTAGCCGCGATCGACGTAGGCCTGCATCGTCTGACACTCCTGAGCGTTGAGCGGCCGGCCCAGAGCGCCGAAGTCGGACGCCTCGTTGGTCTTGACCACATCGAAGTGCAGACCGAGTTTGTCCGTCAGCAGTCCCGTCATGTCGGGAATCATGCCGAAGATACCGATGCTTCCCGTCAGCGTGGTGGGGTCGGCCACGATGTAGTCGGCCGCACAGGCCATATAGTAGCCGCCCGATGCCGCCATGCCGCCCATCGATACCACAACGGGCTTTTTCTCGCACAGCCGGCGCACGGCCTGCCACATCTGCTCGGAGGCAAAGGCGCTGCCACCGCCCGAGTTGATACGGATGACTACGGCCTTGACTTCGTCGTCGTTCATCAGAGCGTCGAGGTCTTCTACCACCTTTGTTCCCACGATATATCCTTCGCCGTTGGCCACACCTGCCTCGCTACCCACGATGTCGCCGTAGGCATAGTAGATGGCTATCTCTCCATCGCCGTCGTCCGCCTTCTCACGGGCGCCGGCTGCGATGTCGGCGGGCGACATGAGGGTTGGCTTCTCGTCGTTCATCATATCGGCCAGCACCTCGCGCATCTCGTCAAGGCGTGTGGTGCGGTCCACGAGGCCGGCCTTCACATAGTCGTCCGTATTGGCGAAGGGCATGTAGCGGTCGGCCAGAGCGTTCAGACTGTCGATGCTGACGTGGCGCGAGGCGGCCACATCGCGGCATACCACCTTCCAGATGTCGCCGATGAACGAGGCTATCTGTTCGCGGTTGGCCTCGCTCATGTCCGTCCGGGTGTAGGGCTCGACGTAACTTTTGTAGGTGCCTACGCGGAACACCTGCATCTTGACGCCCACTTTCTCAAGCAGTTGGGTGTAGAAGATGGGCTGCGAGGCGATGCCGTGCCAGTCGAGCATACCTGTGGGCTCGATGAATACGGAGTCGGCTGCCGAGGCTACATAATAGGCTCCCTGCGAGTAGTTTTCGGCATAGGCCATTACGAACTTTCCCGTTTTGCGAAAGTCCGTGATGGCCTTTCTTATTTCTTCGAGCGAGGCCATATCGGCCGAAAGCATACCACCTTCGATGTATATGCCGCGGATATCGTCGTTGCGTTCGGCCTCGTGTATGGCTTCGAGGATGTCGTCCAGCCCCTGCACGTCGGCCGCCGTAGAGCCCAGCAGCAGGCCCAGCGGGTTGTCCTGCGCGCGTTCCTCGATCTGTCCGACGAGCCGGAGATGCAGTACGGTGCCCGGTTTGACGGCGGGCACTTCGGGCTCGATGGCCAGCAACGAACCGATGAGGCCCATGAAGACGACGCCGATGACGATGGAAGAGAGCACCATGCCGACGATGACGGCAAGGACGGTTTTGAAGAATGATTTCATGTGTGTGGTGGAAGAGAAGGATGAAGGGGATTAAAGGTTGAAGCAGGCCTCAACGGGGCAGTGGTCCGAGCCATAAATCTCGGTGTGAATGGCCGCGCTCTCGAGCGCCGGCACCAGGCGGTCGGAGGCCAGGAAGTAGTCGATACGCCACCCCGTATTCTTTTCGCGGGCGCGGAAGCGGTAGGACCACCACGAATAGACGTCCGTCAAGTCGGGGTAGAAATGGCGGAAGGTGTCGGTGAAGCCGGCGTCGAGCAGTTCGCCAAACTTTCCCCGTTCTTCGTCGGTGAAGCCGGGGTTGCGGCGGTTGGTCTTCGGGTTCTTCAGGTCAATCTCCTTGTGGGCCACGTTCATATCGCCGCAGACGATGACGGGCTTGCGGCGGTCCAGCGTGGTGAGATACCGGCGCAGGGCGTCGTCCCATGTCATGCGGTAGTCCAGTCGGCGCAGTTCGTCCTGCGCGTTGGGCACATACACCGTCACCAAGAAGAAGCGGTCCATCTCCAACGTCACGGCGCGCCCTTCGTGGTCGTGCTCGTCGATACCCAGTCCGCGCGTCACCGCCAGCGGCTTGTGGCGGGTGAAGATAGCCGTGCCCGAATAGCCCTTTTTGTCGGCATAGTCCCAGTAGCTGTCGTAGCCCTCGAAACTCAGGTCTATCTGTCCCTCCTGCAGTTTCGTTTCTTGTAGGCAAAAGAAGTCGGCATCGAGCTGTTTGAAGGTTTCTCCGAAGCCTTTGCCCGCACAGGCTCGCAGTCCGTTGACATTCCAGGATATGAATTTCAGCATGTGTGTGGTCTGTATGCGGCTCGTGCGTCGGGGCAGACAGCGTGATCTCCCGCCACCCCGAAGCCGTGCTCATTATATATGATTACGTATGGAAAAGCATAGGCCGGTTTGCCGCGAGCCCTTCTGAGCAGGCCGCGGCGGCCTATTTTGCAGCAAATGTAGCCAACATCCCGCGAAAAGCCAAAGCGAATGCAGATTTTTTTCTAACTTTGCCCTTGCAGCCGCGGCGCGTCCGTTGTCCGCGGCAAGATATACCTTTTCCTCATGACCCACACCTCTCCTTTCTCCATACGCGGGGCACTGGCCCTGCTCCTGTCCTTCTGCACCTGGTGCGCCACTGCCCAATTGCGCTTCGAGGCCCCTCGCCACGACTTCGGCACCGTGGTGTGGCAGAGCCCCGTGACCGCCACGTTCCATTTCACCAACGTCGGGTCGCAGCCCCTGACCATCCGTGACGTCCGTCCCGACTGTGGCTGCACCGTGGTCAACTGGCCGCGCACGTCCATCGCTCCCGGCGCCGAGGGCATCATCACCGCCACCTTCGACGCCGCCCTGCTGGGCCATTTTGAGAAGCAGATGGCCGTCACCGTCAGCGATGCCGACAAAGATATATGGCTCACCATCAGCGGCGACGTTGTGATGAAACTCATCGACATCTCCAGCCGCTTCCCCTGCCGTGTGGGCGATTTGTACCTCGACGCCGACAATATCGAATTTGACGACGTGCAGCGCGGCGACATTCCCCAGAAAGCCCTCACCGTCTATAACGGCGGCCGCCAAAGCATCGAGCCCTCGCTCATGCACCTGCCCAAGTACCTCACCGTCACGGCCGACCCTGCCGTGCTGCGCCCCGGGCGCACAGGCCGCCTTCTCTTCACGCTCAACAGCAACCTGCTGCACAACTATGGCCTCACGCAGACCAGCGTCTATCTGAGCCGCTTCAGCGGCGACCGCGTGCACCGCGACAATGAGATTGGCGTCAGCGCCACCCTGCTGCCTCCCGTAGCCGTCAACGTCGATATAGCCCGCGCCCCGCAGGCCACCCTCGACAGCACCCTGCTGCACATGGGCAGCCTCAGCCGGAAGAAAAAACTCAAGGCCGTGGTCAACCTCACCAACACCGGCCATGCCGACCTCCACGTCAGCGCCCTGCAGGTCTATAACCCCGGTCTGTCCGTCAGTCTGTCGAAGCGTCACCTCAAGCCCGGCGAGAGCGCCAAACTGCGCATTGCCGTCAGTGCCATGAGCAACACGTTCAAGGGTCGCCGCCGCGTCCTGCTCATCACCAACGACCCCGCCCATCCCAAAATTGTAATAGACCTGCTCGTGGCCAAATAGGACCGCCCGATTGGCCGCTTTTCCGCTTTTCCCGCAGAAAAATCGCGGCAAAGTGTTCTACATTCCAAAATAATGGCTAACTTTGCAGCGCTAATCGGAAAGTAGCGCAGTTGGTAGCGCACTACGTTCGGGACGTAGGGGTCGGGCGTTCGAGTCGCCTCTTTCCGACAGTCCATCTCCAGACGGTTTCCACGCCAATAGCGGCTGTGGGAACCGTTTTTTTGTTGTCGGGGGCGCTATGTGGATTTTTTTCTTTAGTTTTGCCATAGATACATGTTGCCGGGGCTACCTCGTCACCGTCTGCGGGCATAGCCGGCCGGCGGCGTACGCTTCCCCTTCCCCTCATCCCCCCCCTCAGCGCTATGTGGTCAGTCGTCGTCTTTTGGATTATCCTCCTTGTCTATATCGTCCTCGTGGTGAGTACGGTGACGGTCGTCCTGCTCGAAAACCGGCAGCCCGCCAAGACCATCGCGTGGACCATCGTACTGGTGATGCTGCCCGTGGTGGGCCTGATCATCTTCTACTTCTTCGGCCAGAACATCCGTAAGGAGCGCTACATCAGCCGGCGGCAGTACAACCGTCTGACGCGGCAGATGCTACAGCGCGTCAACGCCCTGCCGCAAGATGCCGCGCCGCGGCGCTACATCCCCCTGGTGCGGCTGTTTCAGACCACCAACGGCTCCATCCTGACCTCCGTGCGCCACATCGACGGCTACACCACCGGCGCCGACTGGGTGCAGGCGTTGCTGCGCGAGGTGGGGCGGGCGCACAAGAGCATCCATATCGAGACCTATATCATCGAGGACGACCCCGTGGGCCGCCTGATGCGCGACGCCCTCATCGACCAGGCGCGGCGCGGCATAGACGTCCGCCTTATCTACGACGCCGTGGGCTGCTGGCATGTGCACCCCTCGTTCTTCGACCCCCTTGTGGCCGCCGGTGCTCAGGTACAGGCCTTCCTACCCGTCCATTTCCCCAGCCTGACGCACAAGGTCAACTACCGCAACCACCGCAAGGTCTGCATCATCGACGACCGTGTAGGCTTCATCGGCGGCATGAACCTGGCCCTGCGCTACGTCAGCCGCCGGCAGCAAAAGTGGCGCGACATGCACCTGCGCATCGAGGGCGATGCCGTGGCCGACCTGCAGCGCCTCTTCCTCGTCGATTGGACCTTCGTCACGGGCACCCCCATCCCTGCCGACGACCTGCCGGCCGGCGCCCCGATGCCCGCCGCCATGCCCGCCGGCAGCCCCGTGCCCGACTGCCTGTTGCAGATCGTCTCGTCCAACCCCGTCTCGCGCTACCCCGAAATCATGTACGGCTTAGTGTGGGTCATCCAGCACGCCCGCCGTTACCTCTATATCCAGACCCCCTACTTCATGCCCACCGAGCCCGTTCTGCAGGCTCTCCAGACGGCCGCCATGAGCGGCGTCGATGTGCGTCTTATGGTGCCCGAGAAACCCGACAGCATCCTGCTGCGCCGCATCAACGAGTGCTACTTCTCGCAGGTGCTGCAGGCCGGCATCCGCGTGTTCCGCTATAAGGACGGCTTCCTCCACAGCAAGTGCGTCGTGGCCGACGACGACTGGTGCACCGTGGGCTCCACCAACATGGACTTCCGCAGTTTTGAGAACAATTTCGAGGCCAACGCCTTCATCTACGGCTCGGCCGCTGCCTGCCCTGTACGCGAGGGCTTCATCGCCGACATGGCCCACTGCGACGAAGTCACCCTGCCCGAATGGCGCCAACGTCCCTACCGCCACCGCGTGGTCGAAGCCTACACCCGCATCTTCGCCCCGCTGCTCTGACCGTGGCCCGTCCCTATTTTTCTTTGATTTTGTCCCGATGAAACGCCCTGCCGCCCTCAGCCTTCTTTCCACCCTCCTCCTGTGGTTCGCCGCCATCGCCCCCCTCAGCGCACAGCCTGTCCCCGTCGATGCCGCGCGGGCCGTTGCCATACGCCATCTCGACGCCATGGCGCCTATGAAGAAGGGAGGGGTGGGAAAACTGCACCGCTCGGCCACCACCCTCCGACTGCTACACACCACGCCATCGACCTATCTCTTCGCCGGCGATGACGGCCGCTATGCCGTGGCCGCCGCCGACAGCGTCCTGCCCGCCATCGTGGCCTACGGCCGGCAGGGCCGCAGCGACAGCCTGCCCGCCGGTATGCGCCACCTGCTGACGCTCATCGACCGCCGGGCCCGCTCGGCCGCCGCCGTGCTGCCCTTTCCCGCCGACGGCGGACCCGCCGTGCCGCCCCTGCTCTCTTTCGTGCGCCACCAAAAAAGTCCGTACAACGACCTCTGCCCCTACTACATCGACGACGACGGGCAGCCCTCCGCCACACGCTGCGTCAGCGGCTGCGTGGCCACGGCGCTGGAGGAGGTGCTGTCGTTCCATCGCCGCGAATATGTGCTGCGCGACACCCTCGCGGGATGGACCACGCCCCACTACACCATCGACCCCTTGCTGCCCGGTATGCGGGTGGACAGCCGCCTGATCCGCGACAACTACGACTCCCTCGGCACCTATACCGCCGCCGAGGCCGAGGCCGTGGCGCGCCTGACCTACATGCTCGGCGTGGCCGTAAAGATGAACTGGGGCGTCGATGCCAGCGGCGCCTCCATGCGGCGCATTGCCGAGCCCCTGCGCCGCGCCTTCGGCCTGGGCTATGTCCATTACGTCAACGCCTACCGGTATGCGCCGGCCGACTGGGCCGCCATGCTGCGCGCCGAGATTCGTGGCGGACGTCCCGTCTGCTTCGCCGCAGCCGCACAGCGCCTCAACGCCCACGCCTTCGTGCTGGACGGCCTGGATGCTGACGGCCTCTTTCACGTCAACTGGGGCGTCGATGGCGACTACGACGGCTACTTCCGTCTGGACCTGCTCAACGCCGCCGAGCCCGCGTGGGACCTCACCGAGCAAGGGGCTACCGAGGGCTTCTTCTGCCTGCAGGAGGCGGTCCTCATCCACCCCGACGCTATCGACGTCGCCCTGCCCGACACGCTGGAGCGAACGGGGGTTGAGGTGGCCATCGATTCGGTGGAGATTCTCGAGGAACCGGACTTCTGGAAGATGACGCCCATGCGTCTGCATGTCCGCAACACCACGGACCGGGCGCTGACCACGCCGTTTGAACTCTTCACCAACACGCCGGCCGACACGGCATGGTTCGACCAGGGCGACTACATTGCCTATGCCAACGCCACACTGCCGCCTTACGGCCGTCTGGTGATCCCCGTCATGGCCCGCTATGACGCCGCGGGCGACCGCATCCTCCGTATCTCGGCCGACGACGAGCACATCCTCTACGAGGCGCCCGTCAGCATCGCCCGCACAGGGCAGGCGGACCTCTTCTTCGACGAGCCTATGCTCGAGGCCGAGAGCCCCACCGCCCTGCGCATCGTCCAGCACATCCGCCACACCGGCACCGGCGGCCGCGCGGGCAACAAGGTGACCTACGAACTGTTTGAAGGCGAGCCCCTGCCGGACCACAACGGCCGCGCCCACGTCGATTACTGTTTCCTCCAGCCGCTGGCCGAAGAGACGGACACCGTGCGCTTCCTCGGTCTGACGCCGGGCACCTGCTATACGCTCTATGTGCGCTGCCCGTGGACGCTGCGCCGCGTGGCAACCTTCACCATGCCGGGCTCGCCCGACGCCATCGCTCCCGTGACGGACGACGACAGCAGGACCAACGCCCCCCTATACGACCTGCAGGGCCGCCGCCGACAGCAGCCGTTGCGCCCCGGCGAATGGGGCATACGCGGCGGCAGCCTGGTGCGCGGCAGCCACTGAGGATGAACGGCAGGTGAAATGCCAACGTAAGAATGATTGACAAAGCCTTTAGTGATGATCAACAATATACCTCAACTCCCTGATTTATGACTTTCCAAGACTATTACCAAACCCATGAGGCCCGCTTCCTCGACGAACTGGCCTCGCTCATCCGCATACCCAGTATCAGTTCGCTGCCCGAGCACAAGGCCGACATGCAGCGCTGTGCCGAGCGCTGGTGCCGGTTACTCCTTGCCGCCGGTGCTCAGCGCGCCGAGGTGATGCCCTCTGCGGGCAACCCCCTGGTCTATGCCGAGCGCATCGTCTCGCCCCAGGCACCTACCGTCCTGGTCTATGGCCACTACGACGTCATGCCCGTCGATCCCATCGACCTCTGGCAGAGCGACCCCTTCGAGCCTCAGGTGCGCGACGGCCGCCTCTATGCCCGCGGTGCCGACGACGACAAGGGGCAGTCGTTCATCCAGGTCAAGGCCTTCGAGTATCTCGTGGCCGAGGGCCTGCTCAAGCACAACGTCAAGTTCATTTTCGAGGGCGAGGAGGAGATTGGCTCACCCAGCCTCGACGCCTTCTTGGAGGAGCACCGCGCCCTGCTTGCCGCCGACATCATCCTGGTCAGCGATACGGGTATGCTCGGTGCCGACCTACCCTCGCTCACCACGGGTCTGCGCGGTCTGGCCTACTGGGAGGTCGAGGTCACCGGCCCCTCGCGCGACCTCCATTCCGGCCACTTTGGCGGCGCCGTGGCCAACCCTGCCAATGTGCTGTGCCAACTCCTGGCCCGCGTTGTCGATGCCGACGGCCGCATCACCGTGCCTCATTTCTATGACGACGTCGAGGACCTGTCGGACCGCGAGCGCCGGATGATTGCCTCCATCCCCTTCGACGAAGAAGCCTACAAGCGCGCCATCGGCGTCGAAGCCCTCTTCGGAGAAAAGGGCTACCGCACGCTTGAGCGCAACTCCTGCCGCCCGTCGTTCGACATCTGCGGCATCTGGGCCGGCTATACCGGCGAAGGGGCCAAGACGGTTATCCCCTCGAAGGCTTACGCCAAAATCTCCACCCGCTTAGTGCCCCACCAGAAGCGCGACACCATCACGCGCCTCGTGTCCGACTGGCTCGTGGCACAGGCGCCGCCGACGGTCAAGGTCAAGGTCACCGCACTCCATGGCGGCGAGGGCTACGTCTGCCCCCTCGACCTGCCCGCCTATCAGGCCGCCGAGGAAGCCTTTGCCCGCGCCTTCGGCAAACAGCCCCTGGCCGTGCGCCGCGGCGGCAGCATTCCCATCATCAGCGTCTTCGAGCGCGTGCTGGGCATCAAGACCATCCTCATGGGCTTCGGCCTCGAGGCCAACGCCATCCACTCCCCTAACGAGAGTTTCCCGCTGGACATCTACCGCCGCGGCATGCACGCCGTGACGGAGTTTCACCAACTCTACGACGCCCTCTGACCCTCCCCTGCGTACTCGGGCGTAAAAAAGGCTTACCCCATACACCGGCTCCTCCTTTCGGAAGAGCGCGCGTATGGGGTAAGCCTTATTCTATTGTAGGTAATAAGAGTGTCGGAAAGAGACTGCCCGTGGCTCAGCGCATGATGGTGGCCTCGCGGTCGGGGCCTACGGAGAGGATGGTGATGGGCGTGCCCGTGGCCTTCTCGATATAGGCCACATAGTCCTTGAAGGTCTGGGGCAGGGCCTCCTCCGTGCGGATGTCGGTCAGCGGCGTGTTCCAGCCCGGCAGGTCTTCATAGACGGCCTCCCAGCCCTCGGTGTCGTAGGGCATCTCGGTGGTCACCTCGTCGCCCTTGCGGTAGGCGGTGCATACACGGATGGTCTCGAAGGTGTCGAGCACGTCGCTCTTCATCATCACCAGGTCCGTCACGCCGTTAATCATGATGGCGTAGCGCAGAGCCACGAGGTCCAGCCAGCCGCAGCGGCGGTTACGGCCCGTCACGGCGCCATATTCGTTGCCGATGTGGCGGATGGTGTCGCCCGTCTCGTCAAAGAGTTCTACGGGGAAGGGACCCGAGCCCACGCGTGTGCTGTACGCCTTGAAGATGCCATAGACGCGGCGGATGGTGTTGGGCGCCACACCCAAGCCCGTGCACACGCCGCCTGCCGTCGTGCTGGACGACGAGACGAAGGGATAGGTGCCGTGGTCGATGTCGAGGAGGGAGCCCTGTGCGCCTTCGGCCAGCACGCTCTTGCCCTCGGCCAGGGCGCGGTTGATTTCCTGCTCGGTGTTGCTCAGGTGGAACTTGCGCATGTATTCCACGCCCTCCATCCATTTCTTCTCCTCTTCGGTGATATCGAAGTCGGTGAAGCCCAGGTCGGCGAGAATCTGGAGGTGGCGTGCCTTGAGCGCCTCATATTTGGGGGCGAAGTCGTTCTCGATGTCGCCCACGCGCAGGCCGATGCGTGCGGCCTTGTCGCTGTAGGTAGGGCCAATGCCCTTGCCCGTGGTGCCCACTTTGCTCTTGCCCTTGGCAGCCTCGTAGGCGCGGTCGAGCACGCGGTGTGTGGGCAGGATGAGGTGTGCGCGGCGGCTGATGTGCAGGCGTTCCGTCAGTTGGTAGCCGGCAGCCTCCAGTTCGCGGGCCTCGGCCATAAACAGGTCGGGAGCCACGACGCAGCCGTTGCCGATGATGTTAATTTTGTTCTCGTCGAAGATGCCCGAGGGGATGGAGCGGAGCACAAACTTCTTGCCGTCGAAGATGATGGTGTGTCCGGCATTCGGGCCGCCGGCGAAGCGGGCCACGACGTCATAGTGCGGGGTGAAGAAGTCCACCACCTTACCTTTGCCCTCGTCGCCGAAAACGATGCCGAGGAGGGCGTCAACTTGTCCTTTGCTCATATTGGATAGTGTTGTTTTATTTCTATTGCTATATGGTTCTGCGGTGTGCCCGCGGCATGGTGCTGCCGGCGGCGCACATCAATAAGGGCGTGCCGTCGCACCCCCCTTCTGCCGACAAAGGTAGCATTTATTTTTTGTGCGCCAGGCTCTTTCGCCTGTTTTTTGCGTTTTAGGCCGCTTACGCCGCCTTCCAGAATCGCATGGCGGGATGCACGGCGCCCTTGCGCCCGATGATGTTCAGGCGATAACTGCCGGGCGCCAGGGCGCTCACCACGACGTTTTGGGCGCGTGGCAGACGGCACACCTCGCGGCCGGCGGCGTCGGTAATCTGCAACCAGAGGCCGTCGGACAGACCGTCGGGCAGGGTCAGGGTGTCCGTCACCACGACGGTCGCCGCCGCCTGCTGCTCGCCGCCAAGGCGCTGGCTGTTCACCCCTTCCACCACGGCGCTCTCGTTGCCGTAGGCGTCGGTAGCGCACACGGCATAGCGGGCATGGCGGTCGCGCGGCAGGGCCGGCGTCAGACTGTACGTCGTCTGCCGCAGACCGTGCGCCACCCTTTCGGGCTGCGCCGTGCTGTCGGTCGGCAGGCGGTAGATGGTGTAGGTCACGGGCGTATCGTCCTGCACCGGCGCCCAACGGAAGTGGAGCGTCGGACCTTCAAGGTGCACCTTCACCTGCGGCGTGGCGGGCGCGATGCTGTCGGCCCAGGTCATGGCCGGCGGCAGCACGGGCGTGCGCTGGAAGGCGTTTTGCAGGTAGTCGAGCAGGCCCTTGGTGTTGTCCGTAAGGAAGCGGCTGCGGTAGTAGGCCACGCCGCCCATGCCCAGGGTGCGCACCACGTTGAGTTGGCGGGTGATGGTTGTCAGGTCCCAGTCTTTCTCGCGCGGACTTAGGCAGTATATGCCCAGTCCGGGCGCCACCACGCGGCCGTGGGCATTCTCTTGCCAGTCGGCGGCGAAGGGGTAGAAGTGTTGGCCGTCGAAGTACATCATCGGCAGCAGCCAGTCCATCCATCCGCGGGCCAGCCATTTCTGCGCATCCTGGTTGACGGCGTCGCGGGCGTTCCATCCGTAACTGCTCTGGCGCGGCAGGTCGGCATACTTTCCCACAGGCGAACAACTCATCACCAGCCAGGGCCGGACGCTCTTGACCGCACGACTGACGGTCTCCACCACGCGGTCCACATTGGCCGTGCGCCAGGCCGCCAGACTCTTCCCCTGTCCGTAGCGCCGGTAGGTGGCGCGGTCGTCCCAGGGGATGCCCTTCTCGGGATAGCGGATATAGTCGAGGTGGATGCCGTCCACGTCGTAGCGACTGACTATCTCGGTGCAGAGCGTCGCGAGATAGTCGGCCGTGGCCGGCACGCCGGGGTCCATCATCCATTTGTCGCCCGAGCGGCGGCACAGTTCGGGATGCTTGGCGGGTAGCGCACTGCGTCCCTGCTGCCGCGCCTGCGCCACCGAACAGATGGGGAAGGCCACCACCCAGGCGTGCACCTGCATGCCGCGGGCGTGGCAGGCTTCGATGGCGAAGGCCAGGGCGTCGTAGCCCGGCGAGCGCCCGTAGGTGCCGCTGAGACATTCGTCCCACGGTTCGAGAGCCGAGGGGTAGATGGTGGTCGAGCGGACGCGCGTCTGCAGCATGACGGTGTTGATGCCCGCCTGCTGCAGGGCGTCGAGCGTGCGCAGCAGTTCGTCCTTCTGGCGCTGCCGCCGTTCGTCGCTATTGGCCTTGGTGCGTGGCCAGTCGAGCCCCATGAGCGTGGTGAGCCATACGGCGCGCACCTCGCGCTCAGGCGCCGGCATGGCCGGCATCA
This sequence comes from Bacteroidales bacterium, assembly GCA_022772475.1. Lineage (GTDB taxonomy): Bacteria > Bacteroidota > Bacteroidia > Bacteroidales > Bacteroidaceae > Alloprevotella. The sequence continues at coordinate 40,287 of JALEZQ010000027.1, forward strand.
TGCGATATTGGGCCGCCGCGACAAGCGGAGCCAGAACGGAGAGGAGGAAAAGCAGGAAACGGTGCGACAGACGCATAGATAAAAGCGTTAAAAGCGTTAAGAACGATAGGAACGTTAGGAACGTTAGGAACGAAAAGAACGTTAAGAACGTTAAGAACGAAAAAGCCCGCCATCACATAAGAGCCGCCCTACGCATGAACCGTCTCAGCGCTGCGTCTGGCGGTACATGTCGTGGAGTGCCGCCCGCGGCATACCGTACTTGACGGCAGCGTCGAGGTCGCGTCGCGCCGCCGCCTTCTGCCCCATCTTGAGATAGAGCGCCGCACGGTCGCGGTAGAGGTAGGCGTCGTCGGGCGTCAGGCGCAGCGCCGCGGCATAGTCGTCGATGGCGGCCTCCGTCCGCCCCATGGCGTCGAGCAACTGTGCGCGTGCCGTGAAGCCCTCCGCCATCTCGGGATGTGCGGCCACGAAGGTCGTCAGGAGGTCCAGTGCTGCCTGCCGCTGCCCCATGTCGTCCAGCAGGCGGGCCTTCATCAGCGCCGCGGCCGTATTTTCGGGGTCCTCGCGCAGGATGATCTCGATGTCCTCCATCGCCAGGTCGGGATGGTGCCCCTTAGCCTGTATGGCAGCGCGCAGGAAGAGCAGACGTGTGCGCTCTTCGGCGCTGGGGTTGAGGCGCAGGATGGCGGCACAGTCTTCCGCCGCCGCCGTGAGCGACCCCAGTTCGTAGTAGCACACCGCGCGGTGGTAGCGCGAGGGGAGGTAGTCGTGATGCCCGGCCAGCACATCGGTATAGAGCGTCACCGCCTGCCGCCAGTCGTTGTGCGCCAGGGCGATGTCGCCCAGATGGTGCTTGAGCAGGTAGTTTCCCGGTGCGTCGGGCCGCAGTTTCAGCGCCTGATGCAGACGGCTCTCGGCCTCCTGCAGCGAGTCGGCCGCCATGGCGTTGAGGGCGCGGCGCACATGGTCGATGTAGGCCAGCGAGTCGGCCCGCTGGCGCTCCTTGATGCCGCGTTCTTGGCTGTAGTCGTCCGCCGTCTTGGGGCGCACCTGCCCCGTGTTCATGTCGATGATGGTCTGCGCGGCAGCCTGCGGGGCAGTCCACAGCAGGCCGGCCGCCACGCACAGGACGGCGAGCAGCGCAGATTGCAGCGCACGGCCGTGGTGGAGGGAAAGGGGGAAATGCCGTGCCATCATTCGCCTATCGTGAAGTAGATGGTGTCGCCATAGGCCGTGCCCATGCCGTTGCGGGCGTAGGCCAGGGCATAGTAGCGGCCGGCATCGAGGCGGCCCGTCCGGCACGCGAAGATGGGCGCCTCGAGCGTGGCGGCCTCGTCGGCCTTGAGGGTGACGCGCAGGGTATCGTTGCCATAGAGGAAACCACACTCCTTGATGCTGCTGTTGTGCGAGGTGAGCACCTCGCCGCGCAGCACGACGCTGTCGGCCGTCACGGTGTAGGAACGTGTGGCCACGGTGGGCTCCAGGGGCTGTTCGCCGGCGCGGTCTTCACCGCTGCAGGCGGCTGTCGCCGTCAGGGCCGCTGCGGCCCAAAGCATGTGGGTCAGAAATCTCATCGTTGGGGAATGGGGGGGGGGGGAGGAAAGGGGGTTGGAAAATGAAAGAGCGGTGCATCAGAGGCCGGACGTGGCGTCGCCCACTCCGGGCGTCGGGGCCATCCGCAGCAGCCACACGCGGGTCGTGGCCTCGGTGATGGCGGCGCGGCGTGCCGCGCGTTGTCCCACGAGCCACAACAGGTCGTCGCCGTCGGCCACCACCGTCTGCCATTCGCGCTCCAGACGGGAGACGTGGCGGTCGGTCAGGTAGTCGCTCACCAAGCGTGTGCCCTGTGCGCCATAGGGTGCGAAGCGCTCGCCCGGTGCCACGCGGCGATATTCGGGCGCCGCCCCTGTGCGGTCGGCATCCAGCGCCACGCTGTCCGTGCCGCGGGGTATGGCCTCGAGGTCCTGACGGTCCATGAGCGTCAGCGTCAGCGTCATGCCGTCGGGCAGGGCGATTTGCGTCTCGTAGGTCCCGCCGGCCTCGGCGCGCTGACGCAGGGCGTCTAAGGGCAGGGGCACGGGGGCGAAGGCTGTGGGGCGGCGCACCACCTCTAAGCGGCCACGGTAGGGAGCGGCCTGCCATTCAGGGGCCTGGAAGCAGGCGCGTGGCCCGAGCGAGGCCAGCGGGTGCATGGCGGCCACGTCGGCCGCCGTGAATCCGAAGCGGGTGGCCAGGGCGTCGCGCAGACTGCCCGTGGCCAGCGTTGCGGCGCCGAAGGCCCACCCGTGGGGAAGGGGTTCGGCATGGGCAGTGAGCAGGGTGGCCTGCTCGCGGTCGTAGGCCGCGGCGGCATGGGCCAGACGGCGCATGTCGGCGCGCAGCGTGCGGCGCACGGCGGGGTTGAGCGTCTCGAGCAGGGGCAGCACGCGGTGGCGCACGAGGTTGCGCTTATAGGCGGTGTCGGCATTGCTGCTGTCGGTGACGTAGTCCTGCCCGCGGGCGGCGAGATAGGCCAGGATGTCGGCGCGCGTGGCGTCGAGCAAGGGGCGCACCACGCCGGGCCGGGCATAGGCCATGCCGGTCAGGCCGTGGATGCCGGTGCCGCGCACCAGATTGAGGAGCATGGTCTCCACTTCGTCGTCCATGTGGTGGGCCACGCAGACGGCGCTCAGGTCATGCCGGCGCAGCAGGTCGGCAAACCAGGTGTAGCGCAGGCGTCGGGCGGCCATCTCGATGCTCTCGCCATGACTGCGGGCCTCGGCACGGGTGTCGAAGCGCACGGTGTGGAGCCGCACGCCGAGGCGCCGGCACAGGTCGGCGGCAAAGCGGGCATCGCGGTCGCTCTCCTCGCCGCGCAGGCCGAAGTGGCAGTGGGCGGCCTCTATGCGGTAGCCGGCCTCGTGCATGAGCAGCAGCAGAGCCACGGAATCGGCACCGCCGCTCAGGGCTACCAGATAGCCATGGGCGGCGTCGAGCAGACCGTGGGCGGCCACGGTGCGGGCGAAGAGGGCAGGCAGGGTGGGAGGCATGGGCGGGCGATGCGGGAAGGGTGCAGGGGTGGGTCAGTAGGACGCTGTGGCGTCGTGGCCGCGCTGGCGCAGCAGGTTGACGATGCGGTCCAGTTCGTCGTGCGTGGCCTTCTGCAGGTGGTGGCAGGGGGTCTCGCGGTCGATGGTATAGACCATGACGCGCCGGGGCCGTATGCGGTCGATGGCATCGAGCCAGGGCATGACGTAGGCGTCGCCGGTGTTATCGACGTCGTGGCCCTCGTCGTCAGTGCCTTTGAGAAACATGCTCTGCACGATGACGTGGCCGTCGTAGGCGCAGAGGGCTTCAACGACGCGCTCTACGTCGTAGGCGCCGGTGGGGCGATCGACGCGCCGGATGAAGTCGGCGCTGACGGTATCGAGTTTCTGGATGTTGTCGTCCACGCGCATCAGGGCGTCGCGCACCTCGGGGCGGTGGCAGAGGGTGGCGTTGCTCAGCACGCTGACGCGGGCCTCAGGACAGTGGGCGTCACGCAGCCGCAGGGTGTCGTCGATGATGGCGGCGAAGTCGGGGTGGGCGGTGGGCTCGCCATTACCGGCGAAGGTCAGCACATCGGGCACGCGGCCGTCGGCCACCATCTGCCGCAGTTGGCGCTCCAGCGCCTCGGCTACCTGTTGGCGCGTGGGGCGCGGGGCATGGGGCCGGTGGTCGCTGTTGTAGCCACACTCGCAGTAGATGCAGTCGAAGGTGCACACCTTGCCGTCGGCGGGCATGAGGTTGATGCCCAGGGACAGACCGAGCCTGCGGCTGTGCACAGGCCCGAAGATGGGGGAGGGATATATGACGGTGGACATACGTTTGTTCTTGCTTATCATGTGCAAAGTTACGATGCCCCGCCCGATGGGCAAAGCACGGGGGTGGTTTTTTGAGGGGAGGGGTGGGACCGACTTACCTAAAAAGGGTTAAAAGCGTCGTCGTCTCTAGCGCCCAATTTACGCATTTTTGGGTATTGTGCGCCTTGGGCTTTATACCGTCCTTTGCACCATCAAACCACAAAGTCTTAAATATGTCTAAAAAGGTCCTTCTATTGATGGTGCTGGCCTGCGGGGCGGGCTTCAGCACGGCCCGGGGTGCCGACGGCGTCACGGGAGCATCTCCTGCCGCGGCCGACACGGCACACCTTACGCCGATAGTGCAGAAACTGTCGCGTCTGAGTCTGGGCGGCTATGGCGAGGCGGTGATGTCGCGCTACTTCTACAGTCAGAGTTTCAACCGCTATAATGCGCCCGAACGCTATCGCAACGATGCGAGCCACGGGCGTTTCGACCTGCCTCACGTCACGCTCAACTTGGGCTACGACTTCGGCCACGGCTGGACGCTGGGCACGGAGATCGAGTTTGAGCACGGCGGCAATGAAACGGCTGTGGAGATGGAGGCCGAGGAGTCGGGCGAATATGAGGCCGAGACTGAGAAGGGTGGCGAAGTGGCCCTTGAGCAGTTTTGGCTGAACAAGGCGTTTTGGGGCGGACGCTTCAACGTCAAGGCGGGCGAAATCATTGTGCCTGTGGGCTACACCAACGCCCACCACGAACCGTTCAATTTCTTCACCTGCTACCGCCCTGAGGGTGAATCGACCATCTTACCCTGCACCTGGCACCAGTTGGGTGTGTCGCTGTGGGGACGTCTCAACCAATGGCAGTATGAGGTGCAGTTGCTCTCGGCGCTCAACTCGGAGAGTTTCACGGCCGAGGGCTTCGTCCATCAGGGTGCCACCAGCCCTTACGAATATAAGGTGGCCAACTGTTACGCCGCGGCTGCCCGCCTTGACAACTATTCGGTGCCGGGCCTGCGGGTGGGTGTGAGCGCCTATTACGGCCACACTTTCCGCAACTCTATCCGCACGCCGGGAGCCTCGTACGACGATGTGACGGGTGCCCTGGGCATCGTCTCGGGCGACTTCCAACTGAAGCGCGGCCCCTGGGTGGTGCGCGGCAACGTGGTCTATGCCCACCTGGCCGATGCCGACCGCATATCGACCTATAATAAGGCCAATGCCACACACCACAAGTATCAGGACGGCAACCCCTTCCACAACACCAACATTGCCAGCAACGCACTGACCTACAGCCTGGAGGCGGGTTACGACGTCTTCTCGCTCATCGCCAAACTCAGAAACCAGCAGCGCCTGTTCATCTTCGGCCGCTACGACCACTACGACAGCATGGCCGCGGGTACCTACCGCAACCAGTACGGCTACTGCGCGCCCCACATCGCCACCGTGGGTTTCAACTACTATCCCATCCGGCAAGTGGTCATCAAGGGCGAGTATGCCTACCGCGCCTTCCGCAAGCCCAACAACAGCGGCCTGAGCAGCGACAGCCCGCTCTACGTCCAGCCCTACAATAACGAGCCTTCCGTCAGTCTGAGCATCGCCTACCAGGGCTGGTTTCTCTGAATCAAGCCTTTTGTCGATGCCTCGCTATGCACACACAGACTATCCACACACAATCTATCCCACGCAATCTATCTAATCACACAAAATCATAACCCATAATGAAACCCAACTTTCACCCCCTTATCGCCCTTACGCTGGGCGCTTGCGCATGCGGTGTGATGCCCTCATGCTCTTCCGATGATCCCGTCGAAATTGTCATCGTGACCGGTAGCCAAGAGGCCATGAACGAGGCATGCAACCAGTGGAAAGTGGCCCGTGCCGACTGGGAGCAGAGCGAGGCTTTCCTCTTCGGTGCTGCCGACAAGTATTCCATCGACCCACACACCGACACCTGGCCCGTTGACCGCACGGCGCTGGCCAGCGTGCTGCGCGACGAGAGCATCATGGCCGACATCGAAAACAAGGTGCGACAGCTCAACTCGGGCCTGCTGGGCTACCACGGCATCGAGTATGTGCTCTTCCGCAACGGCCAGCCGCGCGACATCAGCCAACTCACGACGCTCGAATACCGCTATGTCTGCGCCGTGGCCAAAGACCTGTATCAGGCCACCTGCGTGCTGCAGACCACATGGGATGGGGCCAAGAGCGGCACCCGCTATAATGAGGCGGTCAACTATCTGGCCTCGCACAGCACCCTCGACGACGACGGCAACGTCACGGGCGAAGGCCTGAACTATACCGACTTCGGCGCCAACTTCAAGACTACCCCCTCTGACGAATATGATAGCGACCTGGATGCCACCATACAGATTATCGAGGGCGCACGCGACATCATCGGCGAGGTGGCGGGCTCTAAGATCGGACTGCCATGGTCCGGACAGGACGACTCGTACATCGAATCGCCCTATGCCTACAACTCCATCACCGACTTCTACGACAACATCGTGGGCTGCCGCAATGCCCTCTACGGAGCGATAGGTGCTACGACGCCCAACGAGCAGTCGCTCATCTACTTCTGCCTCAACGCTGGCAACACCACGCTCAAGGCACAGGCACAGAACGTTCAGGAGAAACTGGAGGCTGCGCTCAGCCGCATCAACGCCATGAAGCGTCCCTTCGCGCTCTACTACGCCGATGCCTCGGTCAAGACGGCCATAGATGCCCTTGACGAACTCGACGGCGCTCTGGAAGAGATGGAGAGCACACTCAAGACCTACGCCGGCAACACCATCGTTGAGACACGCTGCAAGGCTATCAACGCCAACTATGTGGACAACGTCGTGGTCAAGACCTACACCAACCTCTGCGACCATGCGGAGAAACTCTATAACAGCATCGTCAACATCAAGGAATAAACACCATGAAACGCTTCTACCTGCCTGCCCTCCTGGCAGCAATGACTGCCGTATCCTGCTCGGACGACACGCCCGAAGCCCTGTCGTGGAATATCGGCGAGGGCACCGAATTGGACTATCCCGAAGACTACTTCACCGGTGGCCAACTGGGCACCACGGCCAACAACTCCTCTACCGCCTTCAAGCAACCCACGCCGGCGGTTGAAAACGCGGCCATGGTCACAGCCTTCAACGAGGGCGAATACCTCTTCGAAAACGATTTCAACACCAACACCACGGGGGCCTTCCAGGGTCTCGGTCCGGTGTATGTGCGCCCAGGCTGCCTCTACTGCCACCCGGGCTACGGACACGGCGCACGGCAAAACAGTTACTCGGCCCTGCAGCAGCGCAACGGCTACCTGCTGGTCATTTACGACAAGAAGACCGACGCCTATATCCGCTCTGTAGCGGGCATGCCGCAGACGGGGGCCGTCAAACCGTTTAAGGCGCCCATCGACGAGACGCAGATTCGCATCGAGTGGCAACGCTACACGGACGAGTGGGGCAACCGCTTCGACGATGGCGAGATCTACGACCTGACTTACCCTGAAGTGACCATCCCGGCCACGGCCTACTATGCACCGGTTGTCGTGCAGCGCGATGGCCAGGACATCGTCATTCCAGCTTCGGCCTATGACGAGAACATTGGCATACGCCTCGAATCGACCATCGGCATCTACGGCACGGGCTTGCTCGATGCCATCGACGACGACAGCATCACGGCACAGTGGCAGGCCGAAGCGGCCTACGCCACCCTCAATCCCTCACTCTGGGACCAGGCTGCCGGCACGTGGAAAAGTTACTACAGCAACAGCCTGCAGGGCGATGGCACCAAGTATGTGCGCCGCTTCACCTATGCCTTGAGCCGCGGACCTGTGCTCGATGGCGCTGGCGCCAACGCCATCTGGAACATCACCAACGTCAACCGCCCCGACCGCCGCTACCACTACCTCGACCTGGCGGGTAAATACTATGCCGAGAAGTCGGCCTCCGACCCTGAGGTGCAGGCCGGATTTACCGAGTATATCAACCGCATCGATCCCGACGGCAAGCATCCCGAGTGGCACACGGGCTATCTGGAAAACGACATCAAGGCGTACCTCACCAGCCGCACACTCGATGCCGAGATGACCACCGAGCAGTATAAGAACCTCATGATTTGGCACCGCGGTCTGGCCGTCCCCGCCGCACGCAACACGACAACGGCCGACTTCCAGGCGGGCAAACGCCTGTTCACCCAGATGGGCTGCGCCACATGCCACCGCCCGTCGTGGATCACGGGCGACGACGAGATACACGACCCCAACCGTCTCTTCACCAACAGCGACATGCCGCGCTATCCCCATCAGAAGATATGGCCCTACACCGACATGGTGCAGCACCGCCTGTTTATGAAGAATGACATACGCACGGGATGGTGCCGCACCACGCCTCTTTGGGGCCGCGGTCTGGCGGCCAAATGCGGATCGGGCACGGAGCGCCTGCACGACTGTCGCGCCCGCAACGTCATCGAGGCCATCATGTGGCACGGCTGCACGGGCGAGGGTGGCGTGAGCGATGCCTACGAGTCGGTCAAGAAGTTCCGCTCGCTGACCAAGGAGGAGCGCGACCAGGTGGTGCTCTTCATAGAATCTATTTAAGGCGATGAAGGGCACAACTCTCTTCAGCCGCTATGTGATACTGTCCCTGTACACACTGCTCATCGTGTGTATGGGGATAGCCACTATTGTGGAGCGGCAGCACGGCAGCGCCGGGGCGCACGCCTCTGTTTACGGCACCTGGTGGTTTGCAGCGCTGTGGGCCGTGCTGGCCCTGGTATCGCTGGCCTATCTGGTGCGACGCGGCGTGCTCCGACGGGGAGCGGTGGCTCTGCTCCACCTGTCGTTCGCCGTCATCCTGGCGGGGGCCTTGCTCACGCGCCTCACCGCCGAGAGCGGCACGCTCCACCTGCGCCAGGAGGCCACGGCAACGGCCTTCACCGGCACCGACGGCGCTGAGCGGCGCCTGCCCTTCGCGGTGTCGCTCTGCCGCTTCGCCATCGTGTACTACCCGGGCACCGACGCGGTGATGGACTATCAGGCCGACCTTCGCATAGCCGGGCCCGACGGTGCGACGGACAGCATCACGGTGGCGATGAACCACATCGGGCGGGCCGACGGCTACCGCTTCTATCAGTCGGCCTACGACGACGACCTCAAGGGTGTTGTCCTGCTCGTGGCTCACGACCCCTACGGCATCGCCGTCACCTATGCTGGTTACCTGATGCTGCTCGCCGGCCTGGTATGGACCCTGGCCTCACGTCGTACACGCATCCGTAGCCTCTATCGCAGGGCCACTGCCGCCGCGCCACTGCTGCTCCTGGCCTTTCTCTGCCCCACCGACGCCACCGCGCAGCACACGGACGGAACGATAAGGAAAGACCTGGCCCGCGAGGTGGCGGCCATTCCCGTGCTCTACGACAGCCGGATATGTCCGCTCAACACACCGGCCACTGCCTTTGTCACCAAACTGTGTGGCGACGATACATGGCAGGGACTGTCGGCCGACGAAATCTTCGTTGGGTGGATGATCCACTACCATGCGTGGGAAACGAAACCTATCATTAAGGTGGCCCACCGCGAGGTGCAGCAGATGCTGGGCATCAGCGGCCCATGGGCGGCGGTAACCGATTTCTACACGCCGCAACATGCCTACAAACTGGAGGGCAAGGCCAACGACATGACGCTCGACGAGGGCACACGCAAGGCCGTGCGCGAGGCCGACGAGAAGATACGCCTCATCACCATGTTCTACAACAGCGAGATGCTCCGCATGTTCCCCCTCGAGACAGACGGGCAGATGGTGTGGCACACGCCGGGGAGCACCGCCCTGCCGCAGGGCGTGCCCGAGGCCGAGTTTCAGTTTATCAACCACGCTATGGACCACCTGGTCATGCACCTGCTGGCCGAAGATGCCGATGGCGTCCGCCTCATGGCAGCCAAGATCAGACTGTACCAGCGCGAGAAAGCGGGCGATGCCGTTCCATCGACCTTCACCCTACGTGCCGAGACGTTCTACAACCGTCTGGCGGCCTGCCGTCTGGCGCCGCGTCTCTGCTTAGTTTTGGGCCTTGTGGCCTGCGTCATGGCGCTCTCGGCAGCCCGCCGCTGGCGCCGCTGGCTGATGGTCATCGTCGCTGCCATGGCGGCCTACCTCACCCTGCTCATCGCCCTGCGCTGGTGGATCAGCGGCCATGTGCCTCTGGGCAACGGCTACGAGACCATGCTGTTCATGGCATGGACGGCCATCGTACTGACCCTCGTCTTGATGCGGCGCTTCGCCTTGCTGGCAGCCTTCGGACCTATGGCCTCAGCGCTCTGTCTGCTGGTGGCATCGATGGCCATGGGCAGTCCACAGGTGAGCCGTCTGATGCCGGTGCTGCAGTCGCCCCTGCTGACGGTGCATGTGGCCATCATCATGATGGCCTACACCCTGCTGGCCTTCACGGCCTTCGTCGCCGTGTGCTGCCTGTGCACGGGAAGCACACACGAGGCGCGGCAGCGCCGCCTGACGGCTCTCTCGCAACTCACGCTCTATCCCGCCGTGGCCTGCCTGGCGGCTGGCATATTTATCGGCGCCGTATGGGCCAATGTGTCGTGGGGCACCTACTGGTCGTGGGACCCCAAAGAGACCTGGGCGCTCATCACGATGATGGTCTATGCCGTGCCTCTGCACCGCTCGCCCCTGACCGACAACAACCACCCGAAACGCTACCACGCCTACGTCCTGGTGGCGTTCCTGACAGTCATCATCACCTACTTCGGCGTAAACTACCTCATGCCGGGCATGCACTCGTACGCCTGACTTGCCCTCTCACTTGCTCCGGCCTGTCGCCAAGACAAGGGGAAGACGCCGAGCCCGATGAGGGGTGCGGAAAAATCGACAAACTTTTGACGAAGGACGAGGACGTAAGTTTTATAAAAGTTTAACGGTCCGGCGGAGCAAATCGCGGCTTCCGCGCACAGAAAACACGGTCGCCGCAACCGGCAGCACGGTTTGGGCGAATGTTTTTACGGTTTGGGCGACAGAAAAACCTGTCGCCCAAACTGTATAACTGCCTTTAGGACACGAAAAAAGGGCCCCGCTGAGGGCCCTATCCTTTTCTGCACTGCAAAGATACAACAAAATGGGGCGAAATGCAAATCGGCCCCGAAGCGGCCCGGGATGGCAGAATCCGTAAAAAAGGAAAATGTAAGGCGGCGGCACTTGGCGGATGTCACACCATGCGGGGCGCACGGCAACGAGCGTCAAGAGAAAAGTGAGCGTCAAGAGAAAAGGGGAACGACAGGGAGGCTCTTAAAGTAAAAAAACGTACCTTTGCAGGTCACAACACCCGCTGCCATGACCGACACGCTCCTCCACTTCCACTCGCTCGTCACGGGCTATCGCCGGGGCCGCCACACCCACGTCGTGGGGCGCGCACTGGAGGGCTCGCTGCAGGCGGGCTGTCTGACGCTGCTGGCGGGGGTGAACGGCGCGGGCAAATCGACGCTGCTGCGCACGCTGTGCGGCATGCAGCCGGCACTCGGCGGCAGCGTGGAGTGGTTAGGGCAGCCGCTGGCTTCCTACAGCGCACGCCGCCTGGCACGCACGGTGGCGGTGGTGCTGACGGACCGTCTGCAGCACACGCCGCTGACGGCCTACGAGACGGTGGCCCTGGGGCGCTACCCGCACACGGGGCTCCTGGGACGTCTCAATGCGGACGACCGCCGCGCCATCAGTGAGGCGCTGGACCTGACGGGGGCCACACCGCTGGCGGGCCGCATGATGGGCAGTCTGAGCGACGGCGAACGACAGCGCATCGCCATCGCCAAGGCGCTGGCGCAGGAGACGCCGGCCATCATGATGGACGAGCCGACGGCATGGCTCGACTTCCCCGGACGCATGGCGCTGCTGCGCCTGCTGTGCACGCTGGCCCACCAGACGGGACGCGCCATCGTCATGAGCACGCACGACCTGGAACTGACGCTACCCATGGCGGACCGCCTATGGCTGCTGGAGGGCACGGCGCTGACCGAGGGCTCGCCGCAGCAACTGGCCGAGAGGGGCGACATAGAGCGGCTGTTCGGTGCACCGGGCCTCCACTTTGACGCCCACAGCATGCGCTTCACGGTGCAGAGGGCGCCAAGCGAATAAGTGGTTGCCTCTCCTTTCTTCAAAGACTTTCCTTTCCTTTCTTTTCATCCTCATACAACCCTGACAATCTCCACACAGCGTATGATAGTCTGCATCGCCGAAAAGCCAAGCGTCGCACGCGACATAGCCCACGTCCTGGGTGCCACACGCCAATGCGAGGGCTACCTGGAGGGCAATGGCTACCAGGTGACCTGGACCTTCGGCCACCTGTGCGAACTGAAATACCCCGAGGACTACGCGCCCGAGTGGAAACGCTGGGCGCTGGGGGCTCTGCCCATGCTGCCGCCGCGCTTCGGCATACGGCTGAAGACGGACAAGGGCGTAGATAAGCAGTTTGCCGTCATCAAGCGCCTCTTTGCCGCGGCCGACCGCATTGTCAACTGCGGCGATGCCGGGCAGGAGGGCGAACTCATCCAGCGCTGGGTGATGCAGAAGGCGGGGGCCACATGCCCCGTCGATCGTCTGTGGATTTCGTCGCTGACGGAAGAGGCCATCCGCGAAGGCTTCGCCAGTCTGCACCCGGCCGAGGAATACCGCCACCTGTACGAGGCGGGCCTCTGCCGCGCCATCGGCGACTGGCTGCTGGGCATGAACGCCACGCGCCTGTACACCCTGAAATACGGCCGGCAGGAACGCGGCGTGCCCCCGCTCTCGATAGGCCGCGTGCAGACGCCGACGCTGGCGCTCATCGTGCGCCGCGGACAGGAGATAGAAAACTTCCGGCCGGAGCCCTACTGGGTGCTCTCCACACGCTACCGCGACACGGTGTTCACCGCCGTGACGGACGACAGCGACGACGAGGGCGGTGAAGCGGAAACGAAGGAGGAAGGCGCCAAGGGCACTGTGCGCCGCGGCTTCACGGACGAGGCTCAGGCCCGCGCGGCCATGGACCGCATACGCCAGGCGCCGTTCACCGTGACGGGCGTGAGCCGAAAGAACGGTACGGAGGCGCCGCCGCGGCTGTTTGACCTTACGAGTCTGCAGGTGGAGTGTAACAAGAAGTTTGGCTACTCGGCCGACCTGACGCTACAGGTCATCCAGAGTCTGTACGAAAAGAAGGTGACCACCTATCCGCGTGTCGATACCACCTACCTGAGCGACGACATCTACGGCAAGTGCAAGACCATCCTCAACGGCATCAGCCAGACCTACGGCTACCTGCTCGACCCCCTGCGCGGACAGAAACTGCTGAAACGCAAGAAGGTGTTCGACTCGAGCCGCGTCACCGACCACCACGCCATCATCCCCACAGGGGTGGCGCCGCGGGCGCTGACGGACCTGGAGCAGAACGTTTACGACCTGGTGGCGCGCCGCTTCATCGCCGTGTTCTACCCCGACTGCCGCTTCGCCACCACCACGGTGAACGGTCAGGCGGCCGACGTGCCCTTCCGCGTGAGCGGCAAGGTGATTACGGAGCCGGGCTGGCGCGCTGTGTTCAAGCAGCCGGATGCCACGGCGGCAGCCGCGAACGGCACCGCCACGGCCACGACTTCTGAGCGCACGGAAGGCACGGAGGGGGCAGAGGGCACGGCCAACGCCGAGGAACGCACGCTGCCACCCTTCGAGAAGGGGGAGAGCGGACCGCACGTGCCGGACCTGGTGCGCAAACAGACGCAGCCGCCAAAGCCCTATACCGAGGCCACGCTGCTGCGCGCCATGGAGACGGCGGGACGCGGCGTCGAGGACGAGACGCTGCGCGAGGCGCTCAAGGAGAACGGCATAGGCCGCCCATCAACGCGCGCACAGATCATCGAGACGCTGTTCAAGCGCAACTACATACGCCGCCAACGCAAGGCGCTGGTGGCCACACCGACGGGCATCGAACTGATTGGCCTCATTCGCGAGGAACTGCTAAAAAGCGCCGAACTGACAGGGCGCTGGGAGAAAAAACTGCGCGACATCGAGCACGGCACCTACAGTGCGCCGCAGTTTGTCGCCGAACTGAAAGCCATGGTCACGGACATCGTCCACACCGTGATGGCGGACAACGAAAACCGACGCATCACCACCGTACCGGAAACAGGCGTGGCGGCGCTGCCCCCGCGCCTGCAGCAGGCAGCGACGGAAAGCCAACAGACGCAGGCGGCCGACGCGCCGGCAAAACCCAAACGCCGCATCATACGGGCTGGAAGCACATGCCCCCTGTGCGGACAGGGAAAGGTGATCAAGGGCCACACGGCCTACGGCTGCTCACGCTGGAAAGAGGGGTGCACATGGCGCAAGCCTTTCAAATGAGGACTGCCACGGCATCCGCTCCTTCTCCATCCCCCCACTCTCCAAAGTTTCCCTCCCCACCCCTCACTCCTTCACTCTCACCGTAAACCCAACGACATGCAAGCATATCTCAACCTACTGCAACACATCCTGGACGACGGCGCCGTCAAGACAGACCGCACAGGCACGGGGACGAAGAGCATCTTCGGCCACCAGATGCGCTTCGACCTGAGCCGGGGCTTCCCCTTGGTGACGACGAAGAAACTGCACCTGAAAAGTATCATCCACGAACTGCTATGGTTCCTGCGCGGCGACACGAACGTGCGCTACCTGCAGGAGAACGGCGTCAGGATATGGAACGAATGGGCCGACGAGAAGGGCGACCTGGGCCATATCTACGGCTACCAGTGGCGCTCATGGCCCGACTACGACGGCGGCCACATCGACCAGATAGCGGAGGTGGTGCGCCAGATTCGTGAGACGCCGGACTCGCGCCGCCTCATCGTCTCGGCGTGGAACGTGGCCGACCTGGGACGGATGAACCTGCCGCCCTGCCACCTGCTGTTCCAGTTTTATGTGGCCGACGGCCGCCTGTCGCTCCAGCTCTACCAGCGCTCGGCCGATACCTTCCTGGGCGTGCCGTTCAACATCGCCAGTTACGCCCTGCTGCTCATGATGATGGCGCAGGTGTGCGGACTGGAGGCGGGCGACTTCGTCCACACCACGGGCGACACGCACCTCTACCTGAACCATCTGGACCAAGCCCGCCTGCAACTGACGCGCACGCCGCGCCCCCTGCCGGTGATGCACCTCAACCCGGACGTCAAGGACATCTTCAGTTTCCACTACGACGACTTCCGCTTAGAGGGCTACGACCCCTGGCCCCATATCGCCGCCACGGTGTCGGTATGACGGTCCACTTCTCTTTTCACACCACCCAACCCCCTACTCCCCGCCTATGCTTTCCATCATTGTCGCAGCCGCCCGCAACGGCGCCATCGGCCTCAACGGCGCTCTGCTCTACCACCTGCGGGCCGACCTGCAGCGCTTCAAGGCGCTGACCACCGGCCACACCATCATCATGGGGCGCCGCACCTTCGAGTCGCTGCCCAAAGGGGCGCTGCCCAACCGCCGCAACATCGTGCTGACGCGCCAGGCCGCCTACAGCGCGCCGGGCATCGAGGTGTTTGCCTCGCTTCAGGAGGCCCTGGCGGCCTGTGCGGCCGACGACGAGACCTTCGTCATCGGCGGCGAGAGCGTCTATGCCGAAGCCCTGCCGCTGGCCCGGCGTCTATACCTGACCCGCGTAGAGGATACGCCGGCAGCAGCGGACGCCTTCTTCCCGCCCTTCGACGAGGCCGACTGGCGTACGGAACACAGCGAAAGGCACGACGCTGACGAACGCAACGACATGCCTTACACCTTTATCGACTATTGCCGCAAATGAAATACTCGGTCATCATCCCTGTTTACAACCGCCCCGACGAGGCCCGCGAACTGCTGGAGAGCCTCTGCGCGCAGACCTGCCGCGACTTTGAAGTGGTCATCGTCGAGGACGGCTCGGCCATCCCCTGCAAGGAGGTGGCTGAGGCTTACGCCGACCGCCTGGACATCCACTACTACGTCAAGGAGAACGGCGGCCCCGGCCGCGCACGCAACTACGGCGTGGAGCGCGCCCGAGGCGAATATGTGCTCATCCTCGACAGCGACGCCGTGCTGCCCGAGGGCTACATCGCGGCCGTGGAGGACGAACTGGAGCGCGAGCCGGCCGACGCCTTCGGCGGACCGGACCGCGCACACCCGGATTTCACGCCGATGCAGAAGGCCATCAACTATGCCATGACCTCGTTCTTCACCACGGGCGGCATACGCGGCGGAAAGAAGAAACTGGACAAATTCTACCCGCGCTCGTTCAACATGGGCGTGCGCCGCGAGGTCTATCAGGCGCTGGGCGGCTTCTCGGACATGCGCTTCGGCGAGGACATCGACTTCTCCACGCGCATCTTCAAGGGGGGCTACCGCTGCCGCCTCTTCCCCGAGGCTTGGGTGTGGCACAAGCGCCGCACGGACCTGAAAAAATTCTTCAAGCAGGTGCACAACTCGGGCATAGCGCGCATCCACCTGAGCAAGCGCCACCCGGGCACGCTGAAACTGGTACACCTGCTGCCGGCGGTCTTCACCCTGGGCTGCGCCCTGCTGCTGGTGCTGGCGGCGGTGGCGGCGGCGTTGGGCTGCCCCCACTGGTGGGTGATGCTCATGCCGCTGGCGCTCTTCGCCCTGATTATCATGGCGGACGCCTCACGTCAGGAGCACTCGGTAGGCGTGGGCCTGCGCGCCATAGCGGCGGCCTACGTCCAGCTCACGGGCTACGGCACGGGCTTCCTGCGCTCGTGGTGGCAGCGCTGCGTGCGCGGCAAGGGCGAGTTTGAAGCCTTCAAGAAGAACTTCTACAAGTAGGAGCACACATATATAGTATATAAACAGAGTATGGCCGAAGGAAACCTGTCCATCAATCTGTGGGCGGAAGACGACCGTCCACGCGAGCGCCTGCTGAAGTTCGGCGCCGACAAACTGAGCGATGCCGAATTGCTGGCCATTCTCATCGGCTCGGGCACGCCGCAGATGTCGGCCGTGACGCTGATGAAGCAGGTGATGAGCGACTGCCACAACAGTCTGTCGGCCCTGGGCCGCCTGACCTACGACCAACTGTGCCGGTACAACGGCATCGGGCAGGCCAAGGCGGTCACCATCATGGCGGCCTGCGAACTGGGCCGCCGCAGGCAGAAGTCTGCCACGCCCGAACGGCACCGCATGGACAGCGCCGCCGCCATCTACGAATACTACGCCGGCCTGCGCGACAAAGGCACGGAGGAGTTTCACCTGCTGATGCTCAACAATGCCTGCGAGGTCATCGCCGAGAAGTGCATGAGCCAGGGCGGACTGACGCAGTCGGTGGTGGACATACGTTTGGTGATGCGCGAAGCACTCATCGCCCAAGCCACCGCCATCGCCGTTTGCCACAACCACCCCTCGGGACGATGCCAGCCAAGCAACGAGGACAAGCGCCTGACGCAGATGCTCAATCAGGCGGCACAGACGCTGTGCATACGTCTGCTGGACCACGTCATCGTCACCGACGGAGACTACTACAGTTTCCACGACGAGGGCCTGCTATAACCTCACCCCACGGGCCACACCGTGGCCTCCACATAACCACACATACCCAACGCGATATGCTTACTCCCGAACAACACCTGAACATCGAAAACCGCATCGTCGAAGTGCTCAAGACCGTCTATGACCCCGAAATCCCCGTGGACATCTACAACCTGGGCCTTATCTACCGCATCGACCTGCACGACGATGGCGGCCTCGACGTCGATATGACGCTCACCGCGCCCAACTGCCCGGCGGCCGACTTCATCGTCGAGGACGTGCGCATCAAGCTCGAGGGCATCGAGGGCGTCAACGACCCACAGGTGCACCTGGTCTTCGAGCCCGAATGGGACAAGGAGATGATGAGCGACGAAGCCAAACTGGAACTGGGCTTCATGTAACGCCATACACGCAAAGCCGTTCCCGACAAGCCCTAACCACTAAGTACGCCAACACCCACTGCACCCCTCACCCACCCCTCACCGCATGCCTATGAAAAGCATCTATTTCCTCTCCGACGCCCACCTGGGCAGCCTGGCCATCCCCCATGCCCGAACGCAGGAGCGACGCCTGGCCAACTTCCTGGACAGCATCAAGCACAAGGCCGAGGCCGTCTATCTGCTGGGCGACATCTTCGACTTCTGGCACGAGTATCGCTACGTCGTGCCCAAGGGCTACACCCGTCTGCTGGGGAAAATCAGCGAACTGACCGACATGGGCATCGAGGTCCACTTCTTCACCGGCAACCACGACCTGTGGGTGGCCGACTACTTCGAGAAGGAGTGCGGCATGATTATCCACCGGCAGAGCGAGACGGTAGAGCTCCACGGCAAGGTGTTCTATCTGGCCCACGGCGACGGCCTGGGCAGCACCGACCGCAGTTTCCGCCTACTACGCAGCATCTTCCACAACCGCCTGTGCCAACGCCTCTTCGCCGCCCTGCACCCACGGTGGGGCATGCAGTTCGGCCTCAACTGGGCACGCCACAGCCGCCTCAAGCGCGAGGACGGCAAGGAGCCGCCCTACATGGGAGAGGACAAGGAGGAACTGGTACGCTTCGGCAAGGAATACCTCCTGACGCACCCGGACATCAACTTCTTCGTCTTCGGCCATCGCCACATCGACCTGGACCTGATGCTCTCACGCTCGGCGCGCCTCATCATCCTCGGCGACTGGATAAGTCTCTTCTCCTACGCCGTATATGACGGCGAGCACCTTTACTTGGAAAACTTCATCGAGGGCGAGACACAGCCCTGACCCACACTCTTTTCCCTTACACAGACATGACACCCGACACTTTCCTCACGGCCGAAAACATCGTCAAGCGCTTCGGCACACATACCGCGCTGGACGGCGTGAGCATCAGCGTGCCCCGCGGACGCGTCTTCGGCCTGCTCGGCCCCAACGGCGCGGGCAAGACCACACTCATCCGCATCATCAACCGCATCACCGTGCCCGACAGCGGCACCATCACCTTCGACGGCCACCCCTTCGGCGCCGACGACGTGCAGCGCATAGGCTACCTGCCCGAAGAGCGCGGACTGTATAAGAAAATGAAGGTGGGCGAACAGGCCGTCTATCTGGCCTCGCTGCGCGGACTGTCGGCCCGCGAGGCCAAGGCCCGCCTGCAGGCATGGTTTGAGAAGTTTGGCATCGAAAGCTGGTGGAACAAAAAGCTCGAAGAACTCTCCAAGGGCATGCAGCAGAAGGTGCAGTTTATCATCACCGCCGTCCACGAGCCCGACCTGCTCATCCTCGACGAGCCCTTCTCGGGCTTCGACCCCGTCAATGCCGAACTGCTCAAGAAAGAGATTCTGGCCCTGCGCGACAAGGGCGCGACCATCATCTTCTCCACCCACAACATGGCATCGGTAGAAGAGGTGTGCGACGACATCGCCCTCATCCACAAATCGCACGTCGTGCTGCAGGGACAGGTCACGCAGATTAAAGAGGAGCACCGCACGGGCTGCTACGAGGTGGTGGCCACCGAGGGCACCCTCAAGCCCGTCGAAGGGGTCTTCGACGTGACCGGCAGCACCGCGCAGCGCCACGTCACCACCTACCGTCTGGCCAAGGCCGCCGGCGTGAGCAACGCCGACCTGGCCCGCGCCGTCGCCGAACAGGTAGAACCGCGCTCCTTCTGCGAGGTGATGCCGTCCATGAACGAGATATTCCTCAAAATCGTCGGCGCCTGATAGCCGCCCCTTCATCACCAAACACGCACAGCCATGAACAAGACCATGCTCATCATACGCCGCGAATACCTCACGCGCGTCAAGAAGAAGTCGTTCATTCTTCTTACCCTCCTCATGCCCTTTATCTTCGCGGCCCTCATCTTCGTGCCGCTGGCCCTCTCGCTCATCAAGGACGGCAGCGACAAGACGGTCTATGTCGTTGATCCCGGCGACCACTACGCCCCGCTCTTCCAAAATGGCGGCGGATGGACCTTCAGCCGGCAGCCGAAGGACGATGCCGCCTTCTACGACAAGGACAGCGGCGTGGAGGCCGTCATCCTCATCAACGGCGACCCCGCCACCGACGACCAGGCCCTGCAGATACACTCACGCAACCAGGTGCCGGCCGACCTCGTCGCCATCGTCGAGAACACCGTCGGCAACCAGGTGCGGCAGGACAAACTCGCCGCCTACGGCATAGACAGCCTGGACCGCATCATCGCCGACGTCCAGAAGCCCGTCCACGCCATCACCATGCAGCGCGACAGCGACGGTAGCACCAAAATTACCAATGCCGACATCGCCACGGCGGCCGGCTTCCTCTTCACCTTCCTTATATATATGTTCGTCATGTCCTACGGCGCCATGGTCATGCAGAGCGTCATGGAGGAGAAGACCAACCGCATCGTCGAACTGATGGTATCGGCCGTCAGCCCCTTCCAACTCATGCTCGGCAAAATTGTGGGCATCGCCCTCGTAGGCCTCACCCAACTGGCCGTCTGGGTGCTCATGCTCACGGCCATCCTCACCGCCGCCGGCCAGATGTTCGGCACGAGCGGCACAGGCGAAGCCACCATGATGCTCTCCGCACTGATGAATCTGCCGTTCTTCGAGATTACGCTGCTCTTCATCCTCTTCTTCATCGGCGGCTACCTGCTCTACGCCTCGCTCTTCGCCGCCATCGGCGCCAGCATCAACGCCCAGGAGGATGCCCAGCAGTTTATGACGCCCATGATCGTCATCATGGTCTTCGCCATGTACGCCGGCCTCTACAGCGCCGAAAACACCAACGGCCCGCTCGCCTTCTGGAGTTCGATGTTCCCCCTGACCTCGCCCATCGTCATGATGGTACGCATCCCCCACGGCGTGCCCCTCTGGCAGGAACTCCTCTCCCTCGGCCTGCTCTTCGGCACCTGCCTGGCCTGCGTATGGATCAGCGGCAAGATCTACCGCATCGGCATCCTGCTCTACGGCAAAAAGCCCAACCTCAAGGAGATGGTCAAGTGGATACGCTACAAATAGGCACACAGCACACAGCAACTGTAAAACTGTAAAACTGTAAAAAGCCGAGACATTGACAGCAAATAATTTGCCGCGCACTTTGCCGGCAAAAAAGAAAAGCGTATCTTTGCAGCCGATTTATGGCCCAACCCTCCCACCATGGGCCGTAAGGCTTACCACCAGCAGCCGTAAGGCTCTTACCACCATGGGCCGCATGGCTTACCACTGACAATAAATAATAAAAGCTATAGCACACAATGAAACAAGGCATTCACCCCGAGAACTATCGCCCCGTTGTCTTCAAGGACATGAGCAACGGCGACATGTTCCTCTCCCGCTCCACCTGCAAGACCAACGACACGGTGGAGTTTGAAGGAGAAACCTACCCCGTAGTTAAGCTCGAAATCTCCAGCTCGTCGCACCCCTTCTATACGGGTAAGTCGAAGCTCGTCGATACCGCCGGCCGCGTGGACAAGTTCATGAGCCGCTACGGACAGGCACGCAAGAAGTAATTCCGCTCCCGCCCCTGCGGGGACGACAAGACACACAAGGGCGGGTGTATCCACATGGATGCACCCGCCCTTGCCCTTTTCTCAACGGGAATTGCACCCGCATCAGCGGGGATTACACCCGCATCAACGGTTGCCGCGCGCCGTACACCGTGCCGCAGGCTGCCATCTCCACACTATACCTGCAACCCTAAACGCCAATACCATGGAACACGTCCTTGAGTTGCGCTGCGAGCCCATACCCCTGGTACGCATCGGCCTGATAGGGCTGGGCGGACGCGGCATGAAGACACTGGAACGCTACGTTTACATCCCCGGCGCCGCCATCACGGCCATCGCCGACACCGACGACGCGCGCATGGAGGCCGCCAACGACTGCCTCATGCGCACGGGCCGGCCACGCGCCGACATGCACGCCGGCAGCGAGGGATGGCGCGAGATATGCCGGCGCCCCGACATCGACCTGGTCTATATCTGCACCGACTGGAGTACACACTGCCGCATGGCGGTCGAAGCCATGACCGAAGGAAAGCACGTCGCCGTGGAGGTGCCGGCGGCCACGACGATGGACGAATGCCACCGCCTGGTGGAGACGGCCGAACGCTACCGCCGCCACTGCTTCATGACGGAAAACTGCTGCTACGACCACTTCGCGCTGGCCACGCTGGAGATGAAGGCCCAGGGTCTGCTGGGCGACATCACCCACTGTGAAGGGGCCTACATCCACAACCTGCGCGACACCTTCGGTCTGACGGGCAATGCCGCCACGGCCACCCTGGGCTGGATGGAGCGCTGCTGCGCACACCACCGCGGCAACCCCTACCCCACGCACGGCATCGGGCCCATCGGCTGGCTGCTGGGTCTGCACCGCGGCGACCGCATGGACTATCTTACGTCGCTGACCTCGCGTGGCGGCGGCAGCGACGAACTGCTGGGCCGCGTCAACACCACGCTCATCCGCACCGTGGGGGGCGCCTCCATCATGCTCCAGCTGGACGTGACAAGCATGCGCCCCTACAGTCGTCTGCAGACGGTGGTGGGCACGCAGGGCTATGTGCAGAAGTACCCTCTGCCCACCGTCAAGACGCCGCAGACGGATACCATCCTCACGGCGGACGATGCCCTGGCCTACGCCGACGGTTTCCACACCTCGCACGCCGCACGCCTATGGCAGGAGGGCCGCGCCAAGGGCGTGCCCAACGAGATGAACTACACGATGGACGCGCGCCTTATCTACTGTCTGCAGCACGGTCTGCCGCTCGACATCGACGTCTATGACGCGGCCGAATGGTCGTGTCTGGCCGAACTGAGCGAACGCTCGGCACGCGAGGGCAGCCGCCCCGTGTCCATCCCCGACTTCACCCACGGCCACTGGCAAGACCTCTGCGGCCACCGCATCCACGTCTGACTCTCCACGACTTCCATTCCCCTACACCAACAACCTGCACACCATGAAGTCACGCTTCCTTTCCCTCATCCTTGCCTGTTGTGCCATCCTCGGTGCCAAGGCGCAGCACGAGACGCTCATCCCCGTCAGCGACGGCGTCCTTCCTGACTCGGCCGACCTGGCCTACTACGGCAAGAAGCATGCCCTGCGCGGCGCCGCCACGATCTTCACCCTCAACATGGGCGTCTGGGCCTTCGACCGCTTCGTCACGCGCGGCGACTTCGCCTACATCAATGCCCATACCATTCGCCGCAACTTCAAGCACGGCTTCGTATGGGATAACGACGCCATGGGCACCAACATGTTCCTCCACCCCTATCACGGCAACCTCTACTTCAATGCCGGACGTTCCAACGGCATGAACTTCTGGCAGTCGGGGCTCTACGGCCTCGGCGGCAGCCTGATGTGGGAAATGTGTATGGAGAACGAATACCCCTCCTACAACGACATCATGGCCACACCCATCGGCGGTATGGCGATGGGCGAGGTGGCCTACCGCCTGTCGGACCGCATCCTCGACGACCGCACCAGCGGCCGCGAGCGCTTCTGGCGCGAGACATCGGCCTTCATCGTAGCGCCGACGCGCGGACTGACGCGTCTCATCTCGGGCGACGCCTTCCGCCACCGCGCCACCTCCGGACGCCAGTTTGGTCTGCCGGACATCCGCCTGTCGCTGTCGGCGGGCGTGCGAAGCCTGGAACTGCGCGACGAGGTGCTCGACAAGGGTTTCGGACTGATTACGGAGATGAACATGGAGTATGGCGACCGCTACGACGCCGCCGTCACCCGGCCCTACGACTTTTTCCAAATCCACGCCAACCTCAACCTACAGGAGGGGCAGCCCGTGCTCGGCCAGCTCAATATCGTGGGCCGACTGATGGCCAAAGAACTGGTAGATAACGAGCGCAACTACCTGAGTATGGGTATGTACCAGCACCTCGACTACTACGATTCGGACACCATCTCTGACGTCTCGGCCAAGACACCCTACAAATTCTGCACCCCGGCATCGCTCGGTCTGGGCTTCATCTACAAGACAAAGCGCCCCGGCAACTGGAACTTCTCCAGCTACTGCCACTTCAACGCCGTCCTGCTCGGCGGCGCCCTGTCCGACTACTACCGCGTAGATAACCGCAACTATAACCTGGGCAGCGGATGGAGCACCAAGAACGGCTTCCGCCTGCTCTACAAGGAAGACCGTTTCGTCCTCTCGGGCCTCTACGAAGCCTACCATTTCTTCACCTACAAAGGCTACAAGCCCGGCATCGACTGGGACACCGTCGATCCGCACACCCTCAACGCACAGGGCGACAAGTCGAGCGCCATCCTCCACACCGGCAACCTGCGCATGGACATCCGCCTGCGCAAGGGCCTCTACCTCACCAGCCAGTTCAAGACCTACAGCCGCCACACGCGCTACAAGCTCTACCCCAACGTCCACTCCACCACCTTCGAGGGCGACCTCATGCTGACCTGGGCGCTCTGACGCCGCGTCAAGACCTATCGGGATAAAGAAGAGTCCATTTGTTTGACAACACGCCGCACTTGCCTGTTGACTCTATAACAACACGCCCCCCGAACGCCCGCCAACATTTTTTTTACAAAACATTTGGCCGCGTGCGAACAAATGCGTACCTTTGCACCGCTTAACGCAAAGGAGATCCGCTAGCTCAGCTGGTAGAGCACAACACTTTTAATGTTGGGGTCTTGGGTTCGAGCCCCAAGCGGATCACCTCTAAGATAGCCGCCGCGAAACAACCACGTTTCGCGGCGGCTTCTTTTCTTTGTCCACTTTACTACAGGCTCCGCGGCGCACGACGGCCCGACAATTCACACTACAAACTATCATTGTGCAAAAGTATTTACCTTTTTTGAATAAATGTGCAAATAGTTTGGGAGATTTAGGGAGAAATAGTACCTTTGCCGCATAATTATAACAAAACACCATGACACGACGAAACGACCGATTGGAGACGCTCCGCCTGATTTTACAGCGCGGGGAGGCTCGCAATCAAGAGGAGATTCTCCGCGAACTGCTGCGCAACCGTTACGACGTGACGCAAGCCACGCTCTCGCGCGACCTCCGCAAACTGCGCGCCATCAAGGTGCCTATCGCCAACGGCTATCGCTACCTGCTGCCCGAGTCCGACAAGGCCGAGCGCCAGACGCCGCCCTCGGCCATATCCGACTTCCTGCGCAACACGGGCTTTGAGCGCGTCGATTTCTCGGGCAATCTGGCCGTAATGCACACCCGCCCGGGCTACGCCAGCAGTCTGGCGTCCGACATCGACAGCCACCACCCCGACACCGTGCTGGGCACCATCGCCGGCGACGACACCATCCTGATTATCCTGCGCGAAGGCACCGACCGCGACCTTTTCCTCAGCCAACTGGCCGAAATCATCCCCGCCATCAAGAGCGTACTGGTTTATTAGCAAAGACACCGACAGGGAACCGACAGGGAACCGACAGGGAGCCGGCAGAAGCCGACAAGACACCGGCAGGACACCGGCAGAATTCGGCAAAGAAGCCGGCAAGGAACCGGCACGCCACGCACGCACAGCCGACATACCATATATATATAATATAGAGAAGCGCAAGCCGTCGGGCATGCTCCTAACGGACGACAGCCCGGTGCAGAACGACCGAAGACCTGCGCACAACCACCCATTCATCACCCACACACACAATGCAAGAAGAAGAATATAACGACGGCATCTCGGTCGTCGTTGCCGATGCCTCACACGAGAAGTACGTGGACACCATCCTCCAGACCATCACCGACGCCGCGAAGGTGCGCGGTTCGGGCATCGCTTCACGAACCCACGAATACGTGGCCACGAAGATGAAGGAGCGCAAGGCCATCATCGCCCTCGCCGGCGAGGAGTTTGCCGGTTTCTGCTACATCGAGAGCTGGGAAAACAAGCACTACGTGGCCAACTCGGGCCTCATCGTCGTTCCCAAGTTTCGCGGACACCACCTGGCCACGCGCATCAAGCGTCTGGCTTTCTCGCTCTCGCGTATCCGCTGGCCGAAGGCCAAGATTTTCGGTCTGACCAGTTCGGGCGCCGTCATGCGCATCAACACCTCCCTGGGCTACGTGCCCGTCCCCTTCGCCGAACTGACGCAGGACGATGAGTACTGGAAGGGTTGCGGCACGCCCGAGCACCCCTGCTGCATCAACTGCGACGTACTGGCCCGCACGGGCCGCAAGTACTGCGTCTGCACGGGTATGCTCTTCGATCCCGAACGCCATCCCGACGCCCCGCTGCCCGCCCACATCCCGCAGGACGTCATCGACTTCGTACGCAAGGCCGAAGGACTGCCCGCCTACGAGGGCTGACCGGCACCCCCCCCCGACGGCCCGCGGTATGCGCTTGCAGGCCCGCCATCTGCCTACTGTAAGTCAGCAGTCGGCCTATGGCAGCCCACCCCATTCGGTGCTACCGGGCTGTCCCAACCTTTCCATAAACACAACCCCCCTCAGAACAAAACGAGATATGAAGAAAAAAGTAGTAGTGGCCTTCAGCGGCGGTCTCGACACCTCCTACACCGTCATGTACCTGGCCAAGGAAAAAGGATATGAAGTATATGCCGCCTGCGCCAACACCGGCGGTTTCAGCGAAGAGCAACTCAAGAAAAACGAAGAGAACGCCTACAAGCTGGGCGCCACCAAATACGTCACCCTCGACGTGACGCACGAGTATTACGAGAAGAGCCTCAAGTACATGGTCTATGGCAATGTGCTGCGCAACAACGTCTATCCCATCTCCGTATCGTCCGAGCGCATCTTTCAGGGCATCGCCATCGCCCGCTACGCCAAGGAGATTGGCGCCTCGGCCATCGCCCACGGTTCGACGGGCGCCGGCAACGACCAGGTGCGCTTCGACATGACCTTCCTCGTGATGTGCCCCGAGATGGAAATCATCACGCTGACACGCGACGGCAACCTGTCGCGCCAGGAGGAGGTGGACTACCTCAACGCCAATGGCTTCCATGCCGACTTCACCAAAATGAAGTACAGCTACAACGTGGGCATCTGGGGCACCAGCATCTGCGGCGGCGAGATTCTCGACTCGCGTCAGGGCCTGCCCGAGACGGCCTATCTCAAGCAGGTGACCAAGGAGGGCAGCGAGATCCTCGAACTGGGCTTCGAAGAGGGCCAGCTCAAGAGCGTCAACGGCGTCAGCTATGACGACCCCATCGCCGCCATCTGCAAGGTGGAGGAGATTGGCGCCGCCTACGGCATTGGCCGCGACATGCATGTGGGCGATACCATCATCGGCATCAAGGGCCGCGTAGGCTTCGAGGCTGCCGCACCCATGCTCATCATCGCCGCCCACCGCTATCTGGAGAAGTTCACCCTGTCGAAGTGGCAGCAGTACTGGAAAGACCAGGTGGCCAACTGGTACGGCATGTTCCTGCACGAGAGCCAGTATCTCGAGCCCGTCATGCGCGATATCGAGGCCATGCTCGAGAGTTCGCAGCGCCACGTCACGGGTAAGGTGACCCTCGAACTGCGCCCGCTGAGTTTCTCGACCATCGGCGTAGATAGCGAGAACGACCTGGTCAAGTCGAAGCTCGGCGAGTATGGCGAGACGCAGAAAGGCTGGACCGCCGAAGACGCCAAGGGCTTCATCAAGGTGCTCTCCACCCCCCTGCGCGTGTTCTACGGCAACCATCAGGAGATAGACCTCTGACACGCCCCCATCCTCAGCCCCACCCTCACACTCTGACCCCACCATGATTAGAATAGGCATCGTGGGCGGCGCCGGCTATACCGCCGGCGAACTGTGCCGCCTGCTTCTCAACCACCCCGAGGCCGACATCGTCTTCGTCCACAGCGAAAGCAATGCCGGCAACCGCCTGACCGACGTACACGAAGGCCTGTACGGCGAGACGGACCTACGCTTCACCTCCGAACTGCCCTTCGACAGCGTCGATGTGGTCTTCTTCTGCTTCGGCCACGGCAAGAGCACACAGTTTCTGCAGGAACACTACATTCCCGCCGACGTGCGCATCATCGACCTGGCACAGGACTTCCGCCTGGCGGCCGACGATAACGACTACGTCTATGGCCTGCCCGAACTCAACCGCAGCGCCATCGGCGGCGCCATCCACGTGGCCAACCCGGGCTGCTTCGCCACCTGCATCCAGCTCGGTCTGCTGCCGCTGGCTGAGGCGGGCCTGCTCGACGGCGACGTCAGCGTCAACGCCATCACGGGTTCGACGGGCGCCGGTGTCAAGCCCTCGGCCACGACCCACTTCTCGTGGCGCACGGGCAACATGAGCATCTACAAGCCCTTCGCCCACCAGCACGTGCCCGAAATCATGCAGTCGCTCCACCAGCTGCAGCCACAGTGGCAGGGCGCCATCGACTTCATCCCCTATCGTGGCGACTTCCCCCGCGGCATCTTCGCCACCGAGGTGGTGCGCTGCTCGGCACCCATCGAGGAGATTGAGGAACGCTTCCACGAGTTTTATGACGAGGCACCCTTCACCCACTATGTGGAGCGCCCCATCGACATGAAGCAGGTGGTCAACACCAACAAGTGCTTGGTCCATGCCGAACGCCACGGCGACAAACTCCTGGTCACCGCCTGCATCGACAACCTGCTCAAGGGCGCCTCGGGTCAGGCCGTACAAAACATGAACCTCATGTTCGGACTGGAAGAGACCACCGGCCTGCGCCTCAAACCCGTCGCCTTCTGAACCCACTCGCTGCGGCGGCCGCCCCACCACCCAACGGCGGCCGCCGCAGTATATCCTCCCACACACTCACACCATGAATCTCTATCCCGTATATCCCCTCTTCGACGTGGAGATAGCCCGCGGCAAGGGCTGCCACGTCTATGACACCACCGGTCAGGAATATCTCGACCTCTACGGTGGCCATGCCGTCATCAGTATCGGCCACTGCCATCCCCACTACGTCGAAGCCCTCACCAAGCAGCTCAACCTCCTGGGCTTCTACTCCAACTCCGTCGAGAACAGCCTGCAGGTACAGTTGGCCGAACGCCTGGGCCGCGCCAGCGGCTACGACGACTACCAGTTGTTCCTCATCAACTCCGGCGCCGAGGCCAACGAGAACGCCCTCAAACTGGCCTCGTTCCACACCGGCCGCAGCCGCATCCTCGCCGCCGGCCACGCCTTCCACGGCCGCACGTCGCTCGCCGTCGAGGCCACCGACAACCCGCGCATCGTGGCCCCCGTCAATGCCGGCGGTCATGTGACGTTCCTGCCGCTCAACGACCTCGACGCCTTCCGTGCCGAACTGGAGAAGGGCGACGTGGCCGCCGTCATCCTGGAGTGCATCCAGGGCGTGGGCGGCATCCGCATGGCCACGGCCGAGTTTGCCCAGGGCCTCAGCCGCCTGTGTCAGGCCCACGGCACCGTGCTCATCGCCGACGAGATACAGTGTGGCTACGGCCGCAGCGGCCGCTTCTTCGCCCACCAGCACCTCGGCATCCGCCCGGACATCATCACCTGCGCCAAGGGCATCGCCAACGGCTTCCCCATGGGCGCCGTGCTCATCGCCCCCCACTTCCAGGCCACGCCCGGCCAGCTCGGCACCACCTTCGGCGGCAACCACCTGGCCTGTGCCGCCGCTCTGGCCGTGCTCGACGTCATCGAGGACGAGCACCTCATCGACAACGCCGCCGAGACGGGCGCCTACCTCATCGAGCGCCTGCGCAGCCTTCAGGCCGCCCACCCCTGCATCACCGAAATACGCGGCCGCGGCCTGATGGTCGGCATCGATTTCGACGGCCCCATCAAAGCCATGCGCACCCGCCTGGTCAAGGAGCAGCACGTCTTCACCGGCGCCGCCTCGACCAACATCCTGCGCCTGTTGCCGCCGCTCTGCCTGACCCGCGCCGAGGTGGACGAGTTCATCGAGCGCATCAGCGCCGTGCTCTGACCCCGCCGCACGGCGCGCCTTCCGCAACAGCATAGGACGGAAAACCACGCACGCGGCGTTGCACACTGAGTAGAAAACGTGAGTTTTTTGGCCGAAAACGTGAAGTGCCTCTGCCTTACAACCAGAAGCCAAAAAAGCGAGGCCGCGGCCGAACGCACCATTTGATACGCACACTTTGGGCGACAGAAATTCCTGTAAGCGTTACAGAAATTCCTGTCGCCCATACTGTATCCGCCCAGCCGCCCCTCCTTCCGCGCTTCGACGAGGGCCATTTTCGGCCTTCAGATAGCGATATTTCAATAGTTTTAACTATCGCGCGGGGACGTTTGCATGATTCTACCCCAAACTGTCAAAACCAACCGCCTCATGCTTGCGCCATTTCCGCCCGCGGGGGTAGAGGGTGCGTTTCGCGGCCCTTCTCGAGGTTAACAAATGTAAAAAGACGCTTTGCACACTGTCCATGCGGCGCCGGTTAGGAGGTGCCGTCCATTGACGGCGCCATGTCAATGGACATGGCCCTACTAAGCTGCGCCCCCGCCGCAGGTCACAAAGAAAAATGGGCAAAACATTGGCCATCCGCGAGAAAAGCCGTAACTTTGCGGCCGAATTTGCCTTGGGGATGCCGCCAGCGTCCCCTGTGTGATGGCGAATTAAGCAAACTTATCTACTTAATTTAGAGTAACACAAACCCCATTCCAATCATGAAGGAAATCTCTATCAACGGCACGTCGCGTGCCAACGTCGGCAAGAAGGCCACGAAGGAAATCCGCAAGGCCGGCAGCGTGCCCTGCGTTATCTACGGCGAGAAGAAGGGCGAGAACGGTCTGCCCGAAGCCATCCACTTCAGCGTAAGCGAGAAGGAAATCAACAAGGTCATCTACACGCCGAACATCTACCTGGTACGCGTCAACATCGACGGTACGGAGCACAAGGCCATCATCAAGGAGGCCCAGTTCCACCCCGTAAAGGACAACGTGCTGCACGTTGACTTCTACGAAGTACGCGAAGACAAGCCCATCGTTATGGGTGTGCCCATCGCTCCCCAGGGTCTGGCTGACGGTGTACGCGCCGGTGGTAAGCTCATGACCATGATCCGCAAGATCAACGTCCGCGCCCTCTACACCCAGATTCCCGAGAAGCTCAACATCGACGTGACCTCGCTCCAGCTCGGCAAGAGTATCAAGGTAGGCGAACTCTCGTTCGAAGGTCTCGAGCTCGTTACCCCGAAGGAGGTTATCGTCTGCACCGTCAAGATGACCCGTGCCGCTATGGGTGCTGCCGCTGCTGCCGCCAAGGCATAAGGCTGACGCACAGACGCCCACGCGCCAAACAACGACGTATATTCCTCACGCTGAAACGACACAAAGTCATGCGCAGCCTTCTACAATGCCTGCGGCGTGTCTTTGGCCACAAAAGCGAAACCCCCAACGAACCTTTCGTGATGACATTCCTTATTGTAGGCTTGGGCAACATCGGAGCCGAATATGCCCACACGCGCCACAACATAGGTTTCAGAGTATTGGACGCCTTGGCCAAGGCGTCCAATATCTTTTTTGAAGACCGCCGCTACGGGGCTGTGGCCGAAATGCGCCTGAAGAACCAACGGCTTGTTCTGCTCAAGCCCTCCACGTATATGAACCTCTCCGGCAACGCCGTGCGCTACTGGATGAAAGAGAAGAACATCCCCCTGGAAAACGTGCTCGTCGTCGTGGACGACCTGGCGCTTCCCTTTGGCGCCCTGCGCCTGAAGCCCTCGGGCAGCGAGGCGGGCCACAACGGCCTGCGCCACATCACGCAGGTGCTCGGCACACAGCAGTATGCCCGCCTGCGCTTCGGCATCGGCAACGACTTCCCGCGCGGCGGACAGGTGGACTACGTCCTGGGCGAGTTTTCCGACGAAGACCTCAAGACCATGGACGCCCGTCTCGACATGGCCTGCGAGGCCATCAAGGCCTACGCCCTCTCGGGCATCCAGTTTGCCATGAACCACTACAACAACAAGTAACCCTCCCCGCCCCCCCTATGGAAGCCCGTCTCGACAAATGGCTGTGGGCCGCGCGCATCTACAAGACGCGCACCATGGCCGCCGACGCCTGCAAGAACGGCCGCATCGCTATCAACGGCGCACAGGCCAAAGCCTCGCGCTCCGTGAAAGCCGGCGACGAGGTGAGCGTGCGCAAGCCGCCCGTCACCTATACCTTCCGCGTGCTGCAGCCTATAGAAAAGCGCGTGGGCGCCAAACTCCTGCCCGACATCTTGGAGAATATCACGCCGCCCGAGCAATATGAGGTGCTGGAGATGCACCGCATCAGCGGTTTCGTGGGCCGCGCCAAGGGTACGGGACGCCCTACGAAGAAAGACCGCCGCGCGCTGGACGACTTCACGGCACCCGAATTTCTCGACGCCGACTTCGATGAGGCCGACTTCGCCGACAGTTTCCAACCCTTCGACTTCGACGACGATGACGACAACGCCTGACCATAAGCCGCAGACCGACGACGCACCCACGCCGCGCCACAGCCGCCTGTGCGCCGTGCTGACGCTCATCGGTCTGGTGGGCGTGGCGCTGTGGGGCTTCGCCACCATCTTCCCCCCTGCCACAACAGATGACGACGCGGCCGACGCCCTGCCCATCTCCGACGGACCCGCACCGGACGACGCCGACTTCAACGCCATGGACGACGCGGACTTCGCCATGCCCGACATGCCGGCAGCACCGGTCGCCGCCCGTCCCGACAGCGCGGCGGTGGCAGACGACAGCACCGCGGCCGACACCGCCGCGGCCGAACCCCATGTGGTGCCGGCCGACAGCGTGCCTGCGCCAAAGCCCGAGCCTTTGCCCGAGCCTCTGCCTCTTCCGGCCGATACCGCGGACGCGTAGTTGTTCTCCACTTTTCTCCCCATATCAACGCCAATGGCGGCAGCCTCACCATGAACGTGAAGCTGCCGCCATTGGCGTTTTGCGAGCGTATTGCGGGCGTAAACTTACTTGGTCAGCCCCGGTCAGTTACTTTGTCAGCGCCACGCTAATCTGGTTGCTGAGCACCTCGTTGCCGGGGTAGCCGCCGGTGGTGACGTTCGTCCAGGCCTGCGAGCCGTCTTTGTTGAGCACCATGTAACAGGGGATGCCGGGCATCTTGAGCGTCTGGCAGAGGTCGCCCCACTGCTCGTTGCTCAGGCGGTAGTGGTCGCCGTCAATCTTGGGCAGCATGGCCTTCCAAGCCTCCAGCGGCGAGGTCTCGCCCGTGACATAGACAAAGACGCAGCCCTTCTTGGCGAGCTCGGGCTTGATGGTGTCGAGCTCCTTCATGGCCATACGGCAGGGACCGCACCATGTGGCCCAGAAGTCGATGAGCACCACCTTGCCGGCATACTGTGCGGCGATGGCCTTGAGGGTGGCGTTGCCGCGGAGCGAAGCGTCGATGGTCTTCACGTGAAACTTGGCCGTGTCGGCCTGAGCGGCCACAGTCTGCACGTCGGCAGGCTGAGCCTGCGGCGTGTCGGGACGGCCGTTGCAGCTGGCGGCGCCTGCCATCAGCAGGGCGGCGCAGAGGGTAAGAAATCTGTTCATCGTTACAGAGATTTAGAGATGTAGAGAAAAGATGCTTGCCGCGTGATGGCGGACATGGCAGGGTCTCACCCTTGTGCGGCTTTTGGGTACAAAGGTACAAATAATGGTGCAGGTTGCAGAGTGTTCCACCAATGATTTGTATCTTTGCCCTATGCTTACTCCCCAATACGACTTTCTCGTGGTGGGTGCCGGCCTCTTCGGCGCCACCTTTGCCCACCTGATGACGCAGCGCGGCCAGCGCTGCCTCGTCGTGGACCGCCGCCCCCATGCCGGCGGCAACATCTACTGCCAAGACCACGACGGCATCGCCGTCCACGCCTACGGTGCGCACATCTTCCACACGTCCGACGCCGAGGTGTGGCGCTTGGCCACGGGCCTCGTGCCCTTCAACCGCTACACCAACTCGCCCGTGGCCATCTGGCAGGACCGGATGTACAACCTGCCGTTCAACATGAACACCTTTGCCCAAATGTGGGGCGTGCGCACGCCGGACCAGGCGCGTGCCGTCATCGACAGCCAGCGCGCCGAGGCACGCCGCCACCTGGCAGAAGCGGGGGCCGAGGCACCGCGCAACCTCGAAGAACAGGCGTTGCTGCTGGTGGGCCGCGACATCTACGAACGCCTCATCAAGGGCTATACGGAGAAACAGTGGGGACGGCCGTGCACCGAATTGCCGGCGTTCATCATCAAGCGCCTGCCGGTGCGCTTCGTCTATGACAACAACTACTTCAACGACCGCTGGCAGGGCATCCCCTGCGGCGGCTACAACGGTCTGACGGCGGCCCTGCTGGCGGGCAGCGACGTGCGGCTCAACACCGACTATCTGGCGGACCGCGCCGCACTGGACGCTATGGCGCGACATACGGTGTTCACAGGGCAGATTGACGAGTTTTACAACTACTGCTACGGCGCTCTGGCCTACCGCACAGTGCGCTTCGAGCACGAGCGTCTGGAGGTGAGCAATGCGCAGGGCTGCGCCGTGGTCAACTATACCGAGCGCCACATCCCCTACACCCGCATCATCGAGCACAAACACTTCGATGCCTTCGGCGACGACGTGGAGCGCCTGCCCTTCACCATCCTCTCGCGCGAATACCCCGGCGAATGGCAGCCCGGCACCGAGCCCTACTATCCCGTCAACGACGCTGCCAACAGCGCGCTCTACGCCCGCTACCGCGCCCTGGCCGACGCCGAGGAGCGCACCAGTTTCGGCGGCCGCCTGGCGGAATACCGCTACTACGACATGGCGCCCGTCATGCGCCGCGCCATCGACCTGGCCAACGCCCTGTCGGCGCGCTGACTCCTCAGCGGACAAGTGCCTGACGAGAGCCTGCCGCATCCTGCGCAAAGAAAACGGCCGTGCGGCAAGGACAACAAAAAGGTGCCACCGTCTCCCCTACAGAACAGTGGCACCATGAGGACGGGACAGGCCCCTCGGGCCGTAGCCCCGTCCAAAATCTATGAAGAAAGTATGAGAAAGCGTTGGGCGGACAGACGTTATCCGCCATGAGGGGGATGCTTGGAAGCCGCCGGAGCGTTTAGAAGCCGCCGCCGGGAGGGAAGCCGCCACCGGGGAAGCCGCCGCCGGGGAAGCCGCCCGAACGTGCACCCTGCGGAGCCTGGCGCTGAGGCATGGTGAAGACGCGGAGCACCTGGTTGGCCGTGAGGCGTTCGCTCATACGCACGGCATAGCCACGCTTGATGGCCAGTTCGCGCTCGGTCAGAGCAAACTGTGCAGCCAGACGCTCGGCCGACTCTTCCTCGTTGAGGTCTTCGAGCTTCTTGTTGCCTTCATCCTGACGCGTGGCGCGACGCACCTGAAGGCGTACCGTCGTCAGCGAGTCTTGCATCTCGATGTAGATGGGGGTGAACCACGCCGTCGTAGCGTCGTCCAGTTTCAGTTGTTTAGCCAACTGCTTGGCACGTTTCTCGAGGCGTTCCTTTTGGTCCTCCTGGCCGCGTTGGCCGCGCTGGTCGCGCTGGGCTGCGGCGTTGAGGCCGAAGCACATCAGCAGCACTGCGCAAATCAATAGGGTCTTTTTCATGTGGCAGATGTTGGGTTTAGAGAGGGGGTGTTTTAGAAGGATTGTCTTTGTTTGATGTTCGCCGCTTGGCGTTGATTGACGATGCAAAAGTAGGCAACGCCGCCATTTCGTGCAAGCACTTTAGACCAAAGTGCCGATTTCATAGACGAAATGCCGCCATTATCGGTTTCTGCGCCCCCTTCTCTTCCCCTTCCCTCCCCCTTCTCTCCCCGATAATTCGTATCTTTGCACACCCATCCCTTATAACACAGTAACGATGAAGATAGGCGATAAAGTACGATTTCTCAACGACGTGGGCGGCGGCATCGTCACCGCCTTTCAAAGCACGCAGATAGCCCTTGTCACCGGCGACGACGGCTTTGAAGTGCCCATGCCCGTCAACGAACTGGTGGTCGTCACCACCGACGAATATAACGTGGCCAAGCCTCAGAAAGCACCCGCCGGCACCGCCAATGCTGCACTGCAGCCGCCCCTGCACCCCGTGGTGGATGACGACGACCCCGTCATCACCTTCAAGCCGCGCCCCCTTGAGCGCCGCGGCGGCGACGTGGCCAATGTGCAACTGGCCTTCGTGCCCACCCGGTTGGACCAGTTTTCCACAGCGCCCCTCGACGTCTTCCTGGTCAACGACAGCAACTACAGTCTGCGCTTCGTCCTCCTGGCCCACGACGATGACCGCTGCCGTCTGCTCCACGACGGCGAGGCCGAAGCCAACACCAAGGTGTGGCTCGAGCGCCTCAGCCACGAGGACCTCAGCCGGTGGGCGCGCCTGACGCTCCAGGGCCTGATGGTCAAGAGCAGCAAGGACTTTGTGCCCATGCCGCCGCTCAACGTCGGCCTGCGCGTCGATGGCGCGCGCTTCTTCCGCCGCCATGCCTTCGGTCCCTCGCCCTACTTCACCACCGACGCCCTGCTCCTCGACGCCGTCACCGACGGCCGCCCCGTGCGCAGCGTCTTCGTCGAGCCCGCCGAACTCCACGACGCCATCACCGCCCATCCCGCCGCTGCCGCCAAGGTGGCTGCCGACGCCCTGCCGCCACGCACGCAGGCCGCCAAGAGCAGTGACGCCAAGAGCAGTGACGCCGGCGGTCCGCTCGAGGTGGACCTGCATGCCGACGCCCTGCTGCCCACGCTCAGCGGACTGTCGGCGCGCGACATCCTCGACTACCAGCTGAAGGTGTTTCGCGAAACGCTCGATGCCCACCTGCGGCGCCGTGGCACGAAGATTGTGTTCATCCACGGCAAGGGCGAAGGCGTGCTCCGCGCCGCCTTGGTCAAGACGCTGAAGAGCCACTACCGCTCCTGCCGCTGGCAGGACGCCTCGTTCCAGGAGTACGGCTACGGCGCCACCCTCGTCACCATCGTCTGACACACGACGCCCCGGTAAGGTTCTTTCCTATGCAAACCTTGCCGGGGCGTCTTGTATATTGTGTCTTCTCACAGCTTTCACAGCCAGAATTTGTCCGTCTCCTTGACGATGTCCACGCTCGGTGTGTCGGCGTCGCGGCACATCTCGTAGATGCGGGAGGCGAAGACCACGTCGTGCAGCGCCAGACCGTAGTTGTAGTCGATGATGCGCTCGCGGTCCGTCCGCCGTCCGGGGTCGCGCCCCGCCAGCACCTCGCCAATCTCGTTGTAGTCTCTAAACTGCGGGAAGAACCTGAAGCCCTTGACGTGGCCCGTGTCGTCGCCAAAGACGCGGTCGAACGTCGTGTCGCAGTTTTGCAGTCCGCGCATGTGGATGGGGATGACCGTCACGCCTTCGGCAAAGGTCTTCTCGTCCTCCACCAACAGGCCGTCAGCGCTCGTGATGCAACTGAAGAAGACGTCCGACGTGGCGGCCAGCGCGTTGATGTCATCGACCACCTCGAACGAGGCGTTGCCATACTGCGCGAAGCGGGCCACGAAGCGCTCGGCCTGGTCCTTGTAGCGCAGCACCTTGACGTTGAACCGGCGCTCGGGCTCGGCCTCGAGTGCGCAGAGCAGGGCAGCGCGTGCCGTGTTTCCCAGACCTACGAAGCCGTAGGTCGTGGCGTCCGATTTGCGCAGCGCCCGTGCCGACACCGCCGCCACAGCACCCGTGCGCATGGTCGTAATCCAGTCGGCATCCATCAGCGCCAGCAGCGTGCCGTCATTGGCGTTATACAGCAGCAGGTCGCTCCCCAGCGACGGCACGGCTCCCGCGATGCGGTGCACCTCCTTGACGCCGAAGTAGCGCACGTCGCTCCCCGGCGTTGCCGGGAGGAGGCAGGGCATGGAGGTGAAGAAGTCGGTATCGGCGGGATGGACGCTGATTTTGGCGGGCAGTTGTGCCTCGCCCTTCATGGCGAAACTGTCGTAGATCCAGCGGACGCACTCAGCGGGCGTAATGCCCAGCGAGCGGATGAGTTTCTCGGAAATGATTTTCATGATACTCCTGTTTTGATGGCGCTGCAAATATACACAAAAAAGTGTGATTGCCTGCCGGCGCCTGCCTCCCCCGGCGCCCTGCCGGCCGAATTTCGCCCCCGTGGCCGGCACGGACGGAAAAAAATGCGTAACTTAGCCCCTTCGATAGTGTCTGTATGCCGGCGGCCCTCGATGACGGTTCCTGCCGGGGATGCCACAGACGCTATGCGGCGCAGGCCGGGCGGGCACTCTGTCCCTACAGCCGGCGCCTCCGGACAAGCCAATAAAAACACCATATATCAATGAACTACAAATGGACATACGACGAACTGACGCCCGAGGAGTCGGCCCGGGCTGCCTTGCTGGCTAAGGAGGTGGCCATCCACCCCGCGCTCGGCAGTCTGCTGGTTCGCCGCGGCATCACGACACCGGCTGAGGCTCGGCGCTTCTTCCGCCCGCAGCTGTCCGAACTGCACGACCCGTTCCTGATGAACGACATGCAAGCGGCAGTGGACCGCCTCAACGATGCTTTGGGGCGCAAGGAGCGCATCCTGGTCTATGGCGACTATGACGTGGACGGCTGCACGGCCGTGGCGCTGGTGTATAAGTTTTTGGCCCAGTTCTACTCCAACATCGACTTCTACATCCCTGACCGCTACGACGAGGGCTACGGCATATCGCGCAAGGGCGTCGATTTCGCCGCCGAGACGGGCGTGCGCCTCATCATCGTCCTCGACTGCGGCATCAAGGCTGTCGATGAGATTGCCTACGCCCGCTCGCTGGGCATCGACTTCATCATCTGCGACCACCACGTGCCCGACGAGGTGCTGCCGCCTGCCGTCGCTATCCTCAACCCCAAGCGCAGCGACAATACCTACCCCTTCACCCACCTCTCGGGCTGCGGCGTGGGCTTCAAGTTCATGCAGGCTTTTGCTGAGAACAACGGCATCTCGATGAGTTGCCTGACCTCTCTGCTGGACCTCTGCGCCGTGAGCATTGCCTCGGACCTGGTGCCCATCACGGGCGAGAACCGCATCCTGGCCAGCCACGGCCTGCGCTGTCTGAACACCAACCCGGGCATCGGCCTGCAGGCCATCATCGAGGTGTGCGGACTGGCTGACCGCGAACTCTCGATGAGCGACATCATCTTCAAGATTGGCCCGCGCATCAACGCCTCGGGACGTATGCAGAACGGACGCGAGGCCGTCGAACTGCTGGTCGAGAAGGACTGCCGCACCGCCACAGCCACGGCGGCGCGCATCAACCTCTACAACGAGGCCCGCAAGGACCTGGACAAGCAGATGACCGAGGAGGCCATCGAGCAGGTCAGACAACAGCCGGACATCCAGACGCGCCGCAGCATCGTCATCTACAACGAGGAGTGGCACAAGGGCGTCATCGGCATCGTGGCCTCGCGCCTGACCGAGCAGTACTACCGCCCGGCCGTCGTCCTGACACGCAGCGAGGGCATGGCCACCGGCAGCGCGCGCTCGGTGTCGGGCTTCGACGTCTATAAGGCGGTGCAGAGCTGCGCCGATCTGCTGACCAACTTTGGCGGACATACCTACGCCGCCGGCCTCACCCTCAAGGCCGAGAACGTGCCGGAGTTTGCCCGCCGCTTCGAGGCCTACGTGGCCGAGCACATCCTCAAGGAGCAGACCAAGGCCACGCTGGCCATCGATGCCTGTCTGGACTTCAGCGACGTCACCTTCCGCTTCTACCAGCAGCTCAAGCGCTTCGCTCCCTTCGGGCCCGGCAACGACCGCCCGGTGTTCTGCACCCACCGCGTCTTCGACTACGGCACGAGCAAGGTCGTAGGCCGCGGGCAGGAGCACATCAAACTCGAACTGGTGGACAACAAGAGCAACAACGTCATGAACGGCATCGCCTTCGGACAGAGTTCGCAGGCTCGCTATATCAAGACCAAGCGCGCCTTCGACATCTGCTACGCCATCGAGGAAAACAGCCACAAGCGCGGCGAGGTGCAGCTTCAGATTGAGGACATCCGCCCCTGCGACGAGGCATAGCCTCCCCATCAAGTCTGCCCACACCATGCCCGCCCACGCCACGCCCAATCCGCCCGCCCCGTCCGCCACCGAAAGTCAGACGGCCCGCTTCTACGACATTCTGAAGCGCTACTGGGGCTACGACAGTTTCCGCAGCATCCAGCTCGACATCATCCGCAGCATCGCCGGCGGTAACGACACGCTGGGCCTCATGCCCACGGGTGGTGGCAAGAGCATCACCTTCCAGGTGCCGGCCATGGCCATGGAGGGCATGACCATCGTCGTCACGCCGCTGGTGGCGCTGATGAAGGACCAGGTGGAGCACCTCTGCCGCCGCGGTATGCGCGCCGCCGCCATCTATGCCGACCAGAGCCACGACGACAACATGCGCCATCTTGACAATGCGGTCTTCGGCGCCTACAAGTTTCTCTACGTCTCGCCCGAACGTCTCGGCACCGAGGTGTTCCAGAACAAGGTGCGGCGTATGAACGTGGCCTTCATCACCGTGGACGAGGCCCACTGTATCTCGCAGTGGGGCTACGACTTCCGTCCGGCCTACCTCCAGATCGCCCGGTTGCGCGACCTGCTGCCCCACTGCCCCATCCTGGCCCTGACGGCCACGGCCACCCCTGAGGTGGTAGAAGACATCTGCCGCAGCCTGCGCTTCCACCCGGAGCGTCAGGCTGTCTTTCGTATGGGCTTTGCCCGGCAGAACCTCAACTACGTGGTGCGCCACACCGACGACAAGGACGCCCAGTTGCTGCACATCCTTCAGAGCGTGCCGGGCTCGGCCATCGTCTATACGCGCAACCGTCAGGGCACGGCCATCCTGGCCCGGATGCTCTGCGAGGCGGGGATGGAGGCGCTCTATTTCCACGCCGGCCTGTCGGCCATCGACAAGGACATCCGCCAGCGCGCATGGACGGAGGGCAAGGTGCGCATCATGGTGGCCACCAACGCCTTCGGCATGGGCATCGACAAACCGGACGTCCGCTTGGTGGTGCACTACGAGATGCCGGACTCTATCGAAGCCTACTACCAGGAGGCGGGCCGCGCCGGGCGCGACGGCAAGAGGGCCTATGCCGTACTGCTCTACGACAAAACTGACCGCCGCACCATGCTCATGCGCATCGGGCAGACCTTCCCGCCAAAAGACTATATCGCCGATACCTACGACCACCTGGCCTACTTCTTCCAGCTGGCGCTGGGCGACGGCTACGGCGTGACCTACGAGTTTGACATGGAGCGCTTCTGCACGGCCTTCCGGCAGTTTCCCGTCCAGGTGAGCAGCGCCCTGCACCTGCTGACACAGGCGGGCTATATCGACTATCGCGAGGAGGACACCAACACGTCGCGCCTGATGTTCCTGGTGCAACGCGACGAACTCTACCGCCTGCGCCAACTCGATGGCGACGGCGAGCGCGTGACGGCGGCCGTACTGCGCCTCTACGCGGGCATGTTTGCCGACTATGTTCCCATCTCGGAAGCGCAGATTGCCCACGAGAGCGGCCTCACGCCCGACGCGGTATATATCGCACTGCTGGCGCTGACGCGCGAGCGCATCCTCCACTACATCCCGCGCAAGCAGGTGCCGCGCATCACCTACGTGCAACGGCGCGTGGAGCGCGCCATCGTGCCGCCGGAGGTGTATGAGAAGCGCCTCGATGCCTACACCCGCCGCATCAACGCCATGCTGAACTATGCCGAGGCCGACGCGTGCCGCTCGCACATGCTGCTCGACTATTTCGCCGACCCCGAGGCCACCGACTGCGGCATCTGCGACGTTTGCCGCGGCCATGCCCGCCACAGCACGGAGACCGAACGCCGGCGCACCATGGAGCGCCTGCTCAACGCCCTGGCGGACGGACAGCCGCACGACGTGCAGACGCTGCTCCGCGGACAGGCTGTGCCCGAGGACCTCGGCGCCTGCGTGCAGCAGCTCATCGACGACGGCCGCGCCGTCCTCAGCGGACAGACGCTGCGCCTCGTGGCCGACGACTGAAACAACGGGAACAACAACCAAAGGTGTCCCCGTTGTTCTTATTTTTAGGACGACAACGCAAACAACTTATACAACAGACAGAGTTGTCAACGTTGTTCCTGTTGTCGTGGATATTATTAGGACGACAACGTAAACAACCAAGACAACATGCAGAGTTGTCAACGTTGTTCTTGTTGCCCCGTTGTCTTTGTTTTTAGAACGACAACTCAAACAACTTATACAACAAAGTAAGTTGTCCCCGTTGTTTTGGTTGTCGTCTATATATTTGACAACAACGTCGATGACAGCGCCGCGGCCTTATGGCGGCTACACCTGCCGCAGGCTTGGATGAACGGAAGATTTGTTGTACATTTGCAACAATACGACAAATAGGCGCATCAGCACGCCGCTTTGCCAGCACCTCTCCTATACTCCTATATATTATGCGTAAAAGACACGTTATACCCATTCTGGCCCTCATTGACGACACAGGCGAACTCATCGAAGTGGGCAAGGACCTGAAGCCCGCCGAGCGCCAGAAGCTCAACGATATGATAGACGTTTTTTGGACCCGCATGTACCTGCCAAAGTGTGAGTATAAACTGACAGATTTTGAAGACTGCGGTACGGCCATCTGGTTCTACATGACAAACAAGAAGGAGAGGTATGCCGTATGCTGCTTGCCGGGTGAGGATAGGATAGAGATTATCCTTCCCTCTTTCTACAGATACGATGTGGCCAAACTGGACACGCTGCGCTGTGTCATCAACGATATGAACAGCGACCCTATCCGCTGCCGCATATTCTATCAGTATAATGAGGAGGACCACGCGCTGTACGTGTCGGTCAACCTCACGATGATATATAATAGCCGAACGTTCCTTGACCTTCCCCAAATACCCGATGAACTAAATGCGACGGCCGTCCTTTTCTGTGAGAAGGTGGAAGGCTTCCTCCTCATGACCGACGAGACGGGCACCTGCGACCCGCAGCAGAAAGCCTACGTCCTGAACCAGCGTCACCACCTGGCCTCCGCCAGTATGCTGGACAGCCTGCGGCCTGCCGACAACGTCACGTTCAATCCCACCGACGCCTATCCGCTGGGGCTTTTCCTGCGCGTGGTGTGCGGTCTGGAGGGCGTCCATTTTCACAGTTTTGAGGCGATGGGGGAGAATAGCGTAAGCATCAGCACGCCCGAAACCCTCAATGCCATCGACATGAGCCGGCGCTTCCCGCGAAACAGCTACTGCAATCCCTTCGTAGGCTGCGTGCGCTACCACAAGGAGGAATCGGACAACGTGTTTCACAAGGTCGGAGCACTTGAGGCGGGCAAGACGCTGGTCTTCATCATCAGCGCCGAAAACAACGAAGAGGACAAGGAGCGCAGTCTGCTGGTGCAGATTATGCGCACGTCCGACGTGCCCGGCGACGAGGACGGCCAGTATGAGCGCACGGTGCGCCTGCTGCCCGCAAGCAGCGCCCCGGAGGAGCAGTTGATGGAGTTCGACTACGAATGGCAGGAAGGGCGCGACGCCATGGCCGGCCGGCAAAAGCGCCGGAGCGAAACCCTGACGCCGGCCGCACGGACAGCCGCCCTCATCGACGACGACCGCGTGGCCTACTGGACCTACTGGGGCACCAAGGCCTTCATGCGCGAGGCTTGGGACACCGCCATCGTCCACCTCGAGAACGCCTGGCGCGAAATGTCGGTACGCTACGCCCACCTCAACGACAGCGAAAAGGAGGTCTTCGCCGACGTGGGCTACATGCTGGGCATGGCGCACATGCGCCTGCAGCAGTGGGAACGGAGCTACTTCTATTTGGACGGCATACAGCAGGTGAACCGCCTGGACTACTCAGAGGCTTACGTCGAGATGCTCAGCCGAAGCCACGACTACCGCGCACGCCCCTACCTCGAAGCCTTCGTGAATAACC
Source organism: Bacteroidales bacterium (assembly GCA_022772475.1). Classification (GTDB taxonomy): domain Bacteria; phylum Bacteroidota; class Bacteroidia; order Bacteroidales; family Bacteroidaceae; genus Alloprevotella. Next base: position 83,865 of record JALEZQ010000027.1, read on the forward strand.
TGAACGAGCAGCGGGCGGAACTGTCCGAAAACCTGCCCGACGAGGTGGAAGACTTCTGCCGACATCTCAGCCGGCGGTTAGTGGAACTCTATATCCTGGACAAAGACTACGCCCGGGCGCGCCGCCTGCTGACCGACATGGACAAAGATTCGGCCAACGCCGACTTTGTGCGCCGCCAGCGCCGGCGCCTGTCCATGCTCGACCCCGAGCCGTCAACCGAAGGTAACAATAAGGGGCAATAACCGCCCCCATCCCCGCCGCTGCACGCAATTACTGAGGAAAAAGTTTGCACGTTTTGCACATTATCCGTACTTTTGTGTCGCAAACCACACGCTGCGGCGCGTGCGGCCGGTTTCGGCCGTATCTCCCGGCCTACAGCAACATGGCGGCGAGCCAAAGCCTGCCGGCATGGCGTCCACGCCTATGCGGCGTCACACACCGGCGGCGGCAGCGCAAATCACCCCGAATATCCAAGACATTATGACGAAACGCAAAATCCAATTCAGCCTTGTCTATCGTGACATGTTTCAGAGCAGCGGCAAATTCCAGCCCCGTAAGGACCAGCTGGAGCGCATTGCTCCCGTAATCATCAAGATGGGATGCTTCTCCCGCGTCGAGACCAACGGCGGCGCCTTCGAGCAGGTCAACCTGCTCTACGGCGAGAACCCCAACAAAGCCGTCCGTGCCTTCACCAAGCCCTTCAACGAAGTGGGCATCAAGACGCACATGCTCGACCGCGGCCTCAACGCCCTGCGTATGTTCCCCGTGCCGGCCGACGTGCGCCGCCTGATGTACAAGGTGAAGCACGCCCAAGGCGTGGACATCACCCGTATCTTCTGCGGTCTGAACGACGTGCGCAACATCATCCCCTCCATCAAGTATGCCCTCGAGGGCGGCATGACGCCGCAGGCCACGCTCTGCATCACCACCTCGCCCATCCATACGGCAGAATATTATGCCGCCATCGCCGACCAGGTGATTGAAGCCGGCGCTCCCGAAATCTGCCTCAAGGACATGGCGGGCATCGGCCAGCCCGAGATGCTGGGCCGCCTGACGCGCATGATCAAGGAAAAGCACCCCGAGGTCATCATCCAGTATCACGGCCACAGCGGTCCGGGTCTCTCCATGGCCAGCATCCTGGAGGTCTGCAAGAACGGTGCCGACGTCATCGACACGGCCATCGAACCCCTGTCGTGGGGTAAGGTGCACCCGGACATCATCTCGGTGCAGTCTATGCTCAAGCACGCCGGCTTCGACGTGCCCGAAATCAACATGGAGGCTTACATGGAGGCCCGCAAACTCACGCAGGAGTTTATTGACGACTTCCTGGGCTACTTCATGAACCCCTCGAACAAGCTCATGAGCTCGCTCCTGCTGGGCTGCGGTCTGCCGGGCGGCATGATGGGCTCGATGATGGCCGACCTCGTCGGCGTACAGGCCGCCATCAACAGCAACCGCACGAAGCAGGGTCTGGAGCCCCTCTCGGAAGACGCGCTGCTGGTGAAGCTCTTCGACGAAGTGGCCTATGTATGGCCGCGCGTGGGTTATCCCCCTCTCGTAACGCCCTTCTCGCAGTATGTCAAGAACATCGCGCTGATGAACCTGCTGACCGAGTCGATGGGCAAGCCCCGCTACTCGATGATGGACGACAGCATCTGGGGCATGATCCTCGGCAAGAGCGGCAAACTGCCCGGCGAGGTGGCTCCCGAAATCGTCGAACTGGCCAAGGAAAAGGGCTTCGAGTTTACCACCGCCGACCCGCAGAGCTACTATCCCGACGACCTGGCCCGCTTCGAGAAGGAAATGGAAGAGAACGGCTGGGAGCGCGGCGAGGACGACGAAGAACTCTTCGAGTTTGCCATGCACGAGACGCAGTATCGCGACTACAAGAGCGGCGCTGCCAAGAAGCGTTTCCTGGCCGACCTGCAGGCTGCAAAGGACAAGAATGCCGCCAAGGGCATCTCGCCCGAGGAGGCCGCTGCCTTCAAGCACGCCAAAGCCGACGCCATCGTAGCCCCCGAGAGCGGTATCATCCTCTGGGAGATTGGCGGCGACGGCGAGTGTGTCAAGGCCATCGAGCCCTTCATCGGTAAGGAATATGCCGAGGGCGATTTCTTCTGCTACATCGAGAACAACCACGGCCAGATCAGCCAACTGCCGGCAGCAATGGGCGGCAAACTGGTAGAAATCAACGCCAAGCAGGGCGCTCACGTCAGCAAGGGCGACGTCATCGCCTACATCGAGCGCCCCAACGCCGAGTAAGACCGGCGGCGCCGGCGTGCGCCCGCCACACACTCCTTATTATATTATAGTACGGCAAGGCCGCAGCATCCTCATCGCAAAGAGGGGGCGCTGCGGTCTTGTTGGCATTTTGGGCAGAGCGGCCGGAGTGGCGGTGAGCCGCCGGCCAAGATTCCATAAAGAAAATTATTGCTGTCCGGTAAAGTTCTGCGGACCGGAGGATGGCTGAAGGCCATCCCAAACCCGACGAAGGCGGGTTTGCCTGTAGCCCGGGGCAAGCGACCGTAGGGAGCGACACCCCGGGTAACGCGGCGAACCCTCCTCGC
>JALEZQ010000057.1 GCA_022772475.1 Bacteroidales bacterium
TAATTCGTAAGCCGAAGGATAAAGGATGCCAAAACGTGTTTTACGTGCCTTGACATACACGCCTTTGGCTATTCGTGTAATCAATCCTTCTTTCTCAAAGATGGCGAGCAGTTTTGTGACGTACTCGACATCATATTGGGGAAAAGAAGAAACAAAGAATATCTCGCCAAACTTACTGCGAGTAATCCTTTTTCTAATCTGTTGTACTACTGCATTCTCCATCAATTTTGTATATGAATTATGGTCGGAATGATAATAAATATTTCCGACCGCAAAGATACAAAATTTCTTTTTTACAACAATAATGGTGAGCCGGCGGAAAAAGAGATAAAGAAAAACTTGGTAAAGGCCATAGTAGTGAGCGAAAAATATTTGTACCTTTGCCAAAGATACCAGACCTGCGGGTGACGCTGCCTCAGCGTTGCCCGTGTGGTTGTGGTACAAAGACCATAAGGTATTTGTATATCATGACATTAGACGACATCCACTCCGTATATTTCATCGGCGCCGGCGGCATAGGCATGAGCGCCCTTGAGCGCTATTTCCTGGCCAAGGGGCGCGCCGTGGGCGGCTACGACCGCACGCCCTGCGCCCTGACGCGCACCCTCGAGGCCGAGGGCGCACAGATTCATTATGACGACGACCCCGCCCTCATCCCCGCCGCCTTCGCCGACAAGGCGCACACGCTGGTGGTCTATACGCCGGCCATCCCGGCCGACCACCGCGAGTTGCAGCACTTCCGCAGTGCGGGCTTCGAGGTGGTGAAGCGCGCTCAGGTGCTGGGCGTCCTCACGCGCGGCATGAAGGGGCTCTGCGTGGCCGGCACGCACGGCAAGACCACGACGACGGCCATGCTGGCGCATATCCTCCACCAGAGCCACGTGGGATGCAGCGCCTTCCTGGGCGGCATCACGAAAAACTACGGCACGAACTACCTCTTCTCGCCCACGAGCCCGTATGTGGTCATCGAGGCGGACGAGTTTGACCGCTCGTTCCACCACCTGCGGCCCTACGCCACGGCCATCACCTCGACCGACGCCGACCACCTCGACATCTACGGCACGGAGGAAGCCTATCTGGAGAGTTTTGCCCACTACACCTCGCTCATACAGCCGGGTGGCGCCCTGGTGGCCCACACGGGGCTGAAGATGCAGGAGCGCGCCGGCAGCGACGTGACACGCTATACCTACGCCCGCCACGAGGGGCTGTTTCACGCCGAAAACCTCAGTATCGGCGGCGGCCGCATCGTCTTCGACTTCTGCTCGCCCCTGGGCCGCATCGACGGCATCGAACTGGGCGTGCCCGTGAGCATCAACATCGACAACGGCATCGCCGCCATGGCCCTGGCACAGATTGCGGGCGCCACGGCCGACGAGATACGCCGCGCCATGGCCTCCTACAGCGGCGTGGACCGGCGCTTCGACTTCAAGATAAAGACCGACCGCATCGTCTTCCTGAGCGACTATGCCCACCACCCCGAGGAGATACGCCAGAGCATCCTCTCGCTGCGCGAGGTGTTTGACGGCCGCCGCATCGCCGCCATCTTCCAGCCCCACCTCTACACCCGCACCCGCGACTTCTACCCCCAGTTTGCCGACGCGCTGTCGCTGCTGGACGAGGTGATTCTGACGGACATCTACCCTGCCCGCGAGCAGCCCATCGAGGGCGTCAGCAGCCGGCTGATATACGACGCCCTGCGCCCCGACATGCAGCGCACGCTGTGCACCAAGGACCAGGTGCGCGACATCGTGGCCCGCGGCGACTACGACGTGCTGGTGGTGCTCGGCGCCGGCGACCTGGACAACCAGTGCGCCGACCTGGCCGACATCCTGCGCCGCAAATACGGCGTAGAGCAGGGCTGATGCCTGCTGCCGCACTGTGGCCGCAGTCACGCCGCTGAGTTTCCCCCCTCCAACCCTCACCATTGACGCACATCCCCGTATGAAGACCCTACTCAAACTGCTGCTGCTGGCCGGCGTCCTGGCCTACCTCATCGTGGCCTTCGTCAGTCTGTCGGGCGGCCGCGACACCACCCGGTGCACGACGGTCAGCATCGTCATTGCCGACAGCGCCCACGCGGGCTTCATCACCCGCGACGAGGTGCAGCGCCTGCTCAGCGTGCGCCGCCTCTACCCGCTGGGGATGGAGATGGACAGTATCAAGGGCGATACGATAGAAAAGACGCTTTTGGCCAATCCTTTTATTGACCGCGCCATGTGCTACAAGAGTCCCGGCGGACGCCTGACCATCCACGTATCGCAGCGCCTGCCCCTGATGCGCATCAAGGGCGACGGCGGCAGCGACTGCTACATCGACGCCCACGGCAACGCCATGCGCGCCCAGGGCTACGTGGCGGACCTGCCCGTGGCCACCGGCGCCATCGACACCCTCTGCGTGCGCCATCAGTTGGCACCCCTGGCGCGCCACCTCTACCGCGACGAGTTTGCCAACAACCTCATCGACCAAATCGTCGTGACCCCCAACCGCCACATCGACCTCGTGCCGCGCATCGGCTGCGACGTCATCCACCTGGGGCGCCTGGACAGCATGCAGATACGCACCCTCTTCCGCAACCTCGAAGCCCTCTACACCAAGGTGCTGCCCACCGTGGGGTGGAACACCTACCGCGAGGTGTCGCTCGAATATAACGGACAGGTGGTGTGCCGCAAGATATAAGCGCTGCGGGCGCCACGCCGCTTCCCTCTCCCCCCCCTACTCCTCTCCCGCAACCTAACGACCGCAACCAAACGACCGTAACAACGAAATAAACGCCTCACCATAATGACACACGAAGACCATTTCATCGTAGCCATCGAACTGGGTTCGTCGAAGATAACGGCCATCGCCGGCCGCAAGCAGCCCGACGGCAACATCCTTATTCTGGCGTATGTACAGGAGCCCTCAGAGTCGTTCATACGCAAGGGCCGCATCTATAATTTCAACAAGACCACCTCGTGCATCGAGAGCATGAAGCACAAGCTCGAGGAGCGCCTCAACAAGGCCATCGGCACCACCTACGTCGGCATCGGCGGCATGGGCCTGCACACCGTGAGCAACACCGTCAGCCGGCAGCTGAGCGAAAAACTGCTCATCACGCAGCAGATGGTCAACAGCGTCATCGACGCCAACAACGCCACGCCGGGCAACGACCGCGAGATACTGGCCGTCGTGCCGCAAGACTATAAACTCGGCGCACAGACCGTGGCCGACCCCGTAGGCATCGCCACCGAAAGCATCGAGGGACACTTCCTCAACGTCATCGCCAGCGCCACCATGACCAAGGACGTGCAGAGCTGCTTCCTCAACGCCGGACTGCGCGTGGAGAGCACGCCCATCAGCGTCCTCTCCCTGGCCGACGCCATACTGACCGAGCCCGAGAAACGCTCGGGATGCGTCTTCGTCGATATGGGCGCCGAGACCACGTCCGTAGCCATCTACAAGAACAACGTGTTGCGCCATCTGGCCGTGCTGCCCCTCGGCGGCGCCAGCATCAACCGCGACCTCATGGGCACCCTCCAGATAGAAGACGCCGAGGCCGAAGCCCTCAAGCGCAAGTTCGGCACAGCCTACCGCGCCGACCAGAGCGAAGACCACGCCCCCATCAGCCTGAGCGACGGACGCCACGTCAAGTATGACGAGTTCAGCGGACTGGTAGAGGCCCGCGTGGAGGAAATCGTGGCCAACATCAACAACCAGATTGCCCTCTCCAAGCACGACAAGACGCAGCTCATCGCCGGCATCATCATCACCGGCGGGGCCGCCGCCATCAAGGACATGGACAAGGCCATCAAGGAATATACGGGCATCGACAAGATACGCTTCGTCAAGAACATGCACCTGCAGTACCGCTTCGAGGACAAAGCCCCGCACGACTTCAACGCCGACGGCTCGTTCAACGCCGCCATCGCCCTCATCGACAAGGGCGAGGTCAACTGCTGCGCCGGCGACCTGGGCGACAGCCCGACCATCGCTGCCGGACAGCCCGCTGCCACAACGGCTGGCACCACACCCGCCGGCTCCGTCATCACGGGTACCACACCCGCCACGCCGGCCGATGCTCCCATCGTAACCGCCGACGTCCCCGCCACGCCGGCCGAAGAGCCCGAAGAGCAACCCCGTGAGGAAAAACCCAAAAAGCCCAACGCGCTGAAGAAACTGTGGTCAAAACTGAGCACCGCCGCCGGACGACTGGTGAGCGAGGACGAAGACAAATTTCCCCACAGCAACGAGCGCTGACCGCACCACTCCCCTTTCCCCACAACCACAAAGCAGCAACCATAGAACAACACCCATATAGCCACACTAACGCGTATGACTGACAACAACAACCTCATCGATATAGGCACCCCTGCCACAGCACCCTCCATCATCAAGGTCATCGGCGTAGGAGGCGGCGGCGGCAACGCCGTCAACCACATGTACCGCGAAGGCATACACGATGTCAACTTCGTGCTGTGCAACACCGACTCGAAAGCACTCTGCGACTCGCCCGTCCCCACCCGCCTGCAACTGGGCAAGGAGGGCCTTGGCGCCGGCAACCGTCCCGAACGCGCCCGACAGGCCGCCGAAGAGAGCGTAGAGGACATACGCCGCATGCTCAACGATGGCACCAAGATGGTCTTCATCACCGCCGGCATGGGCGGTGGCACAGGCACCGGTGCCGCACCCGTCGTGGCACGCGAGGCCAAAAGCATGGGCATTCTGACCGTGGGTATCGTCACCATCCCCTTCATCTTCGAGGGCAACAAGAAGATCGACCAAGCCCTCGACGGCGTAGAGGAGATATCGAAGCACGTCGATGCCCTGCTCGTCATCAACAACGAGCGCCTCCGCGAAATCTACCCCGAGCTCAACGTCCTCTCGGCCTTCGAGAAAGCCGACAACACCCTGAGCGTCGCCGCACGCAGCATCGCCGAAATCATCACCATGCACGGCATCATCAACCTCGACTTCCGCGACGTATGCACCGTGCTCAAGGACGGCGGCGTGGCCATCATGTCCACAGGCTTCGGCGAGGGCGAAGGCCGCGTCACCAAGGCCATCAACGACGCCCTCCACTCGCCCCTGCTCAACAACAACGACATCTTCAACTCCAAGAAGGTGCTCCTCTCCATCTCCTTCTGCGCCGAGAAGGAGGGCGACTCGCTCATGATGGAGGAGATGAACGAGGTGCACGACTTCATGTCGAAGTTTCACGACGACGTCGAGACCAAGTGGGGCCTCTCCACCGACCCCTCGCTCGAGAAGCGCGTCAAGATTACCATCCTGGCCACGGGCTTCGGCATCAGCAACGTGCCGGGTATGCAGGCCAAGATGGAGATGGAAGACGAGAAGCGCCGCCAGCAGGCTGCCGAGCGTCAGGAAGAGTGTGACGAGCGCCGCAGCCAGTATTACGGCACCAACGAGAAGCGCCGCGGCCAGCGCCGCCACCCCCGCGTCTTCCTCTTCGGACCGGAAGACCTGGACAACGAGGAGATCATCTCGCTCGTGGAGATGACACCCACGTACAAACGCAACAAGGAGGAACTCAACGCCATCAAGAACAAGGCCTTCGGCGATTCGGCCGTCGAGCCCGAATCGGTCAACGGCGTCATCTCTTTCTGACAGCCGCCGCTGACGCCCCACATCCCCCCCTTTGCGCTGCGCCGCCCGGGTCCTGTCGGAACGACGGGGTTGGGAGGCGCAGTGCGGCGTTTACGGGGAGAGGGGCCAGGCTTCACCCCCTCCCCTCTCATCCCCCGCCCCTTCCCTCCCTCCCCCGCTTCCCCCGTTCCGGGCGGGTTACCGCCCGGCAAAAGCCCCCTCTCATCCCCACCAACGCCCCCCCCTATGAACGAAACGCTGCTTGTCGAACCGACCATCATGGCCTCGCCGTCTATCATCAAGGTGATAGGCGTGGGCGGCGGTGGCGGCAACGCCGTGGCACAGATGTACCGCGAGGGCATCGACGGCGTCAACTTCCTGGTGTGCAATACCGACCGCAAGGCCCTCGAGACGAACATCGTGCCCGAGAAGATGCAGATGGGGCCCGGACTGGGTGCCGGCGGCTCACCCGAGCACGGGCGGCGTCTGGCCGAGGAGGCCGTCAGTCAGATCGACGCCGCCCTGGACGAGCACGTCAAGATGGTGTTCATCACCGCCGGCATGGGCGGCGGCACGGGCACGGGAGCCTCGCCCGTCATCGCCCGCCGGGCCCGCAGCCGCGGCATACTGACCGTCGGCGTCGTCACCCTGCCCTTCCTCTTCGAGCGCGAGCGCGTCATCGACAAGGCCCTCGACGGCCTCGAGACGCTGGCCAAGGAGGTGGATGCCATCCTGGTCATCAACAACCAGCGGCTCTTCGAGATATACCCCAACCTCACCGTCATCGACGGCTTCAAGAAGGCCGACCAGACGCTCACCACAGCCGTCCGCAGCATCGTCGAAATCATCACCATGCGTGGCCGTGTGGGCCTCGACTTCCGCGACGTCAACAACGTGCTGCGCAACGGCGGCGTGGCTATCATGTCCACCGGCTACGGCCGCGGCGAGGGCCGCGTCACCCGCGCCATCGAGGACGCCCTCTACTCGCCCCTGCTCAACCAGAACGACGTCTATCGCGCCCGTCGCCTCATCCTGAGCATCACCACCAGCAGCCGTCCCGACCAGATGCTGCGCATGGAGGAGATGGCCGAAGTCAACCAGTTTACGGCCCGCATGACCACTGAGGTCGATACCAAGTGGGGCCTGACGGTCGATGACAGCGTCGGCGATGCCGTGCGCATCACCATCCTCGCCTCGGGCTACACACTCTACAAACAGTCTGCTGCCGCCGCGACCTCGGCAGCATCCACGACGCCGGAGCCACACGTGCCGGCCAATCAGCCCGCGGACAGCGCGGACAGCGCGAACATCACGGACGACGAGCGTCGCGAACGCCGCTTCTTCTCCTATCCCGAACTGGACCGCCAGGGCACGCACAAGGCGCGGACACGCCGCACGCGCCTCTTCCTCTACGACCTGGACCACATGGACGACGAGGCCCTGGTCGAGGCCGTCGAGGCCGTGCCCACGGCACGCCGCACCAGCCGGCAACTGGCCCACCTGGCGGCCATGCAGGGCGCCACACAGCCCGCCACACAGCCCGGAAACGACAGCACGCCACAGGCCGACGGCAGCGAAGAGATCGACTTCACTGCCGGCAACCTCTCACAGCTATAACAATCCTTATAACGCATAAGTACCATGACATTATTTGAACAGGTGTCGAAAGACATCGTGGCCGCCATGAAGGCCAAGGACAAGGTGCGCCTCGAGGCGCTCCGCAACATCAAGAAGTATTTCATCGAAGCCAAGACCGCCCCGGGCGCCAACGATACGCTCTCTGACGACGCCGCACTGAAAATCCTCGCCAAACTGGCCAAGCAGGGCCGCGACACCGCCGCCCTCTACCGCGAGCAAAACCGCCCCGACCTGGCCGAAGAGGAGGAAGGACAGGCTGCCGTCATCGAGGGCTACCTGCCCCGTGCACTCACGGCCGACGAACTGGAGGCCGAGGTGCGCGCCATCATCGCCGAGACGGGCGCTGCCAGCCCCAAGGACATGGGCAAGGTGATGGGCGTAGCCTCGAAGCGTCTGGCGGGAAAAGCCGACGGCAAGGCCATCGCCGACCTGGTGAAGCGTCTGCTCACAGCCTAAAACAGCCGCAAATAAAGGAAATAACGGGCGGACGCAAGTCCGGTGACCAAAAAACTAAACGAATCTCCCCACGAAGCCCATTGCTGCGGCTCCGTGGGGAGATTCCTTATTATAGAACAAAAAGAAGGCTTGGGGGCGGTGTGTGCCCTACTCTGCCTGCTATTTGGTGATCAAGCGGAAGTTGTCGAAGTCGGCATAGCCCTTCGGCGTGCTGTTCAGGCTGTCGTAGCAGAACAGGGCAAAGCGGTTGGCCGTCCAGGGGAAGCCCAGGCGCATGTGGAACACGGGGCCCAGCGGCGTGAAGTGGAGGCCGTCCATACTGTACATGAAGGTGGCCGTGCCCTGATGCTCGGTGGCATAGGCACGGAGCCACAGACGCTTGACGTCGGGCGCCAGCATAACCGAGTCGGCCACAGTTTGCTCCTGCTGCATCACCAGCGTGCGGCCCTCGCGGCCCTGACGTACCGCCAGACAGGCGTAGGGCTTTTCGAAAATGCCGAAGCCGGCTACGGTGCCCTCTGTCAGTCCCTCCATATCCATCTCCACCGTGGCTATCGACAGCGGGCCCTGTACGCGTTGCGTCAGCGTGTTGCGCGCATGATACAGGTCGGGAGCCGGCAGCGCTTTGAGGCGCATGAATCCCGGGCGTTCGGTAAGCGACCAGTGAGCATCCGACGGGTTGTGGTTCCACTGCCACTGCAGGCCCAGCCGGTGGCTGCTGAAATCGTCGTCGGCAGGCACGTAGTCGTCGCGTCGGGCCCGTCGTGAGGTGGTGGGGAAGGGATAGACCACAGCGTCTTTGCCGCCGGCACCTATGATGGGCCAGCCGTCCTGCCATGTGACGGGCAGCAGGCACGGCACGCGTCCTATCGGACCGCGGTCTTGCATGATGATAAACCACCAGTCGCCCTTCGTGGTCTGCACCATGCCGCCCTGATGCAGGCCGTTGCCCACGTAGGAGCGGTCGTCGTCGAGCACCACGCGGTGCTCGTAGGGACCGTAGATGGAGCGTGAGCGCAGGCATATCTGCCAGCCCTGTGTGCCACCCGCAGGACAGAGAATGTAGTAGTAGCCGTTGATTTTATACACGTGCGAGCCCTCCATGCCGTAGCCCCCCGTGCCGGCTTGGCGGTCGGCGCCGAAGCGCTGTTTCCAAATCTCTACCGCTGGTCCGGCCACGCTATGCAGGTCGGCCGAGAGCGGCGTGACGCGCAGCGTGCCCTGTCCGTGCACCACATAGCCCCGGCCGTCGTCGTCGATAAACAGACCGGGGTCGTAGAGATATTCGGGGAATATCGTGCGCTTCCAGGGCCCCTTCGGACTGTCGGCCTCGCAGATGGAGAAGTGGCCCGTCTTTGTGCCCCAGCCGTAGGGGGTGCAGAAGGCGACGTAAAACTTGCCGTTGTGGTGGCGGATGGACGAGGCCCAAGCGCCGTTGAGATAGAGCGTGCCGCCCTGCATGTCGTAGCGTGGGTCTTCGTCGTAGCGGGCGACGGCATAGCTTTCGGGCTTCCAGTGGACAAGGTCGCGCGATGAGAGCACGGGCACGCCCGGCACGTAGTGCATGCTGGTGGAGACCATATAATAGGTGTCGTCCACGCGAATGACGTCGGGGTCGGGCCAGTCGCCCCAGAGCAGGGGGTTGGTGAACGTGCCGTCGCCGTTGTCGGCGGTCCATCCCTTTTGGGCGTGGAGCGATGGCGCAAGGGCCAGCGATGCAGCGATGAGCAGAGCAGATAAAGAGGAAAAACGTTTCATTGGGGAATTTAAGTGTTAGAATTTGTGTTGTCAGGTGAGTGCCGACAAGCGGTGATGCTGCGTCGGCCTATCGGTCGAAATCGACGAAGGTGCCGTCGGGCGTGACGCCGCGCAGCGACAGGCGCAGGACGACGTCGCTGTGGGCATTGTTGTAAAAGAGGATGTTGGCGTGCCCCTTGGCGTCGGTGCGGAGGTCGGGATTCCAGTAGAGCGTGCGGCGCTGGTCGGCCTCGGAGGGCAGGTCAAGGCCATTGTACGACGGACTGAAAAACTTCAGCGGCTCGGCATAGCCCATCATGCGGCGCTTATCCACGCCGCGCTTCGTACGGAAACGGTAGGCCATGGGCTCCTCGTAGATGCTGACGGTCCAGCGCTTGGCGGACGACTGCGTGTTCGACACCTGTCCGCCGCTCTGTGCCGACATGATGGCGACGCTGCGAATCTCCTCCACGTCCTTCTCGTTGAGCGGAATCTGCGAATTGTTCATCTCGGCGTTGTTGAGCAGGACGCGGGCCTCTTCGTTGCCCACCCACAGCACCTGCTGCTCATTCTCAGCGTCGGGCTCGAAGATGCTCTCTGAGGCCACATCGCCCATATCGCGGCTCTCCTGAATGTTGCCGCTGACATCGGTCAGGTCGCCCGCCATTTCCGTTGATGTCTGCTGGTGGCCGTAGCGCAGGCTCGAGCCCGAGATGAGGCGGCTGATAAACTCGGCCGCCGTGCCCGGCGCTTCGCCCGCATCCTTGTAGCGCTCCAGTTCGCGCTCCACGTTGATGAAGATATGCGCGCGGCGCATGCCCGCCTTCTCGCCACCGTTGACCGAATAGCGCGTGCCCTGCAGACCGCGGTAGCGGCGGCGCGCCTTGGCCACGGCCTCGCCAAGGTCGTAGCGCACGTAGCGACGGATGGTATCGGTCCAGGCAAACACCTCGTCGTCGGCGATGTAGCGCACATCGGCCGTATCGGCAGGCTGCGGCGTGGCGATAGACAGCTGGTCCGCACAGAAACGCTGCGGCTGCGGCGAGAACCAGCGGTCGAAGGTGACGCGGCTCATGCGGCGGCGGTCCGTGCTGTCGCGCGTGGTGACGACGGCAATCCACGGGCCGACATAGTCCACGTTGCTGACGAAGGCAAAGCGGCCCGCGCTGTCCGTCACGGCCTCGGCGCTGAGCGAGGCGCCGGCCTGGCTGTACATCTGTATCTTCAGCGCCAGACCGGGATAGGGCTCACGGCGGTTGTTGGCGCGGAACACCTGACCGCGCAGCGTCAGGCTCTCCTCGATGGGCTGGCGCACCTCCATGGTGTCGCGGCCGCACATCTGCTCGAAGGTGTTGGCCGTCCAGCCCTGCACCATGAGCAGCAGGTCGAGGGCCCGGCGGTGGGCCGCGTCGTTGACGGCAAAGTACTGTTCGGGGCGGTGGATGTAGCCGCGCACCTCCGACGAGAGGAGCATGGCCGTCTGCGTGTCGGCAGCATCGGCGACGACCAGTTCGCCGCCATCGTCACGCACAGCCAACGAGAACGTGCCCTGCAGCGGCTGCCCCTGAGCATCGTTGACATCCATCTCCAGCACCACGGGCTGGTAGGGCTGATAGGTGCGCGCATTCTGGCGAATGCTGACCTGAGCCTGCGTGGCCTCGGCGTCGTTCCACACCATGCGGCGTGCCAGCGTCTGCCCCTCGGTGTTGAAGAGCACAAACTGCAGGATGCCGCCCGGCAGCGCCGTCCGCGGCAGCGCCAGATGGACGCCGTCGGCCCGCACCTGGTCGTTCAGCACGAAGCAGCCACGGTAGAACAGGCGGCCACGGCAGAAGCCCGCCACGCCCACCACGTCGCCCTGCGGCGCCGATGGCGTGGGGCTGATGTCCAGACGGATGGTATCCGCCTCGGCACCTGCCGTCAGGGCATAGCGGCACAGCGGCTGGGGCGAAGGCAGGGGGATGCGCTTCTTGCCCACCACGGCATAGACGCTATCGACGCCGGCGGGCAGGACGAAGGAGCCCATGCCCTGGTGCCAGGCCGCCGTCGTGGCCACAGCGCGACCCGCCATAGTGCCCGTGGCGGCATAGACGGTGAGGCTGTCGGGCACGGCCGCCCCCTTGTTGTCCACCAGACGGAAGGCGATGCGTTGCGCCGCCCCCGTCACGCGCCAGCCGCCCTCGGGATAGAAGGACAGCGAGAGGGCCCGCGGACGGTCGTTGTAGAAGGGGCGGATATGGCCGATGTAGTCGCCCTTGCTGCGGTCCACCTCGGGCGTGTTGAGCGTCAGTTGGCGGCCCTCCTTGGGGCGGTCGAAGACGGGGATGACGCGCGAGAAGCAGGCCTCAGGACCCCAGTTGGTCATCTCGCGGGTATAGGCCCTGACCTCGTGATAGCCGGCGTGGACGGGCTGCTGCAGCACAAAGTCGCCGTGGGCCTGCCCGAGGGAGTCGAGGCGGAGCAGTTTCTGATCCACCATGCGTCCGCCGGCGTCGAGAAGTTCGACGTAGAGCACACGACTCACGGGCTCGGGGCGCAGCGTTGAGGCGCGCACCACGTAGGCCTTATACCAGATGGTGTCGCCCGTGAAGTAGGCATTGTTGTCAAGGTGCAGATAGACCTTTTCGCGGGGATAGTCGTTGTCGAAGCCCGCGGCGCGGTAGAGGTGGGTCAGGATGGTGCGATACTCGCGCGCCAAAGCGGTGTCGGCCTGAGCCGCCACATCGCCATGCCCCGCCACCACCTGGGCGCGGCCGGCAGTAAGAGCACCGGAAAGCCCGAGGGTCAGCAGGCAGAGAAGATAGCGTAAACGATACATGGAGAACAATTCGGAAATAAGTCGTGTCAAGGTTAGCGATGTTGAAGGGGGGAGATTCTAAGAAGAGGGACTATTCTACGAAGAACGGACCGCCGGAGGGTGTGTCAAAATGCAAATTTTGACGCGCACTCAAAGGTGCGTCAGAATGGTCAATATGCAAGGCGCTGAGGATGAGGGCGCAGGGAGTGTACTGAAGTACATGACCAAGCCCGAAGACGATAGCAACGCAGCAGATTGGCTATTATGACACACCGCCCCGTGTGGCAACAGCCCTGCAAATTTAGTAAATAACTGTCACCCCAAGCGCCCCATCGCCCGCTTAACACTTAATAAATGACGCAAGACAATGGGGCGCATGGCAAACACTACCCCTTCATGAATAAATCATCTGCCGTTACCTGCTTGTTGACTTTCCTCGCGTACATGTTATTGTGAAGTCCGAAAGGAGTTACATAAACGACGGAGAAAGACTTCTTCGTGTTCG
>JALEZQ010000029.1 GCA_022772475.1 Bacteroidales bacterium
GCGACAGAAAACACGACTTGGGCGACCGTTTTTTCCCTCGCCCTAACTGTAAAACGGCCTTTTGGAGACGAAAAAAGGGCCCCATCGGGAGCCCTTCGCACTGTGCTAAGCAAAGATACTACATTTTCGGGCGAAATGCAAGTCGCCCTTTTTCGCCCCACCTCTTCAATTTACTTTGAAAAGTAGCAAGCGTATTCTATCGCGTGCCCCGTTACCCAGGGCGTCGCTCTTAGTAGTGCCATGTCCATTGACATGGCACCGGGGCGCAGCCGCGTTTTTTCGGCAAAGAATAGGTGTCGCGGCCGACACCGCGACGCGTGCTGAGTGCCACGTCAATGGACATGGCACTACTACGCGGCCTCACCCATTGACGTGCCACTCGCGGCGCAGCCGCGTTTTTGCGGCAAAAAATAGGTGTCGCGGCCGACGTCGCGACGCGTGCTGAGTGCCACGTCAATGGACATGGCACTACTACGCGGCCTCACCCATTGACGTGCCACTCGCGGCGCAGCTCAGGGTATGTAGGTCTCCGGCTGGCCTGCGTCGGCGTTGAGGCGTAGGGCCATGGCGAAGAAATAGTCGCTCAGGCGGTTGAGGTAGGGCAGGGCCGCTGTGGCGCCGGCGCTGAGGGCGTGGCGCTCGGCGCGGCGGCATACCGTGCGGCAGACGTGGGCGCGGGCCGCTGCCTCGCAGCCTCCGGGCAGGATGAAGCCCGCGAAGGGCACCTGCAGGGCGTCGATGGCACGCTCCATCTGCTGCACTAAAGCGGCGTCGGGGAAATAGGTCACTGCGGGGTAGCCCGCCACGTAGGCGCCGATGGCGAAGAGGCGGCGCTGGACGTCGTGCAGCACGTCGTGCCATGTCGGCGGCGCGGCGGCGATGAGCAGGCCCACATGACAGGCCAGTTCGTCCACGTCGCCGCCGGCCTCGATGATAGCGGCATCTTTCGGCACACGGCGGCCCCGACCGTCAGAGGTGGTGCCGTCGTCGCCGGTGCGTGTGTAGAGCATGGAGTATGCGCCGGAAAGCGTTATTTGTTCAGTTTCCAGGTGGCGCCCTCCTTCGTGTCCTTCACCTCGAAGCCCAGGGCAGCCAGGCGGTCGCGAATCTGGTCGCTCGTGGCCCAGTCCTTCGCCGCCTTAGCCTTGGCGCGGAGGTCCAGCAGCAGGTCGATGGCGGCGCCGAACGCCTCTTCGCGGCCCGCGTTGCCGCTCTGCTCCTGCCGGAGACCGAGGATGTCGAAGGCGAAGGTGTGGAACACCCGCTTGAGGGCGTCGAGACCTTCGGCCGTGATGGTGGCCTGCTTGTCGGCCAGGCGGTTGATGGTGCGGCAGGCGTCGAAGAGGTGGCTGATGACGATGGGCGAGTTGAGGTCGTCGTTCATTGCCTCGTAGCACTTGGCGGCCAGTTCGTCGGCCACGTCGGTGCCCATTTCGCCCTTGGCGGCGGCCTCGATGCGCTCCAGCTGTGCGGCGGCATCCATGAGGCGCTCCAAGCCGCGCTGCGAAGCCTGCAGGGCCTCGTTGGAGAAATCGACCGTCGAGCGGTAGTGCGCCTGGAGGATGAAGAAGCGGATGGTCATCGGCGAATAGGGCTGGTCGAGCTTCTCGTGCGAGCCGTCGAAGAACTGGCTCAGCGTGATGAAGTTGTTGTAGCTCTTGCCCATCTTCTTGCCGTTGATGGTAATCATGTTGTTGTGCATCCAGTACTTCACCATGGGCTTGCCCTGTGCGGCCACCGCCTGAGCGATCTCACACTCGTGGTGGGGGAACACCAGGTCCATGCCGCCGCCGTGGATGTCGAACTCGGCGCCGAGGTACTTGCGTCCCATGGCCGTGCACTCGCAGTGCCAGCCCGGGAAGCCGTCGCTCCAGGGCGAGGGCCAGCGCATGATGTGCTCGGGCTGCGCCTTCTTCCACAGGGCGAAATCGACCTGGTGGCGCTTCTCGCCCACGCCGTCCAGTTCGCGGCTGGCGTCGCGCACGTCGTCGAGGTTGCGGCCGGAGAGCACGCCGTAGCCGTAGGCTTTGTTGTACTTCTCCACGTCAAAGTAGATAGAGCCATTGCTCTCGTAGGCGAAGCCGTTGTCGATGATCTGCTTCACCAGTTGCTCCTGCTCGATGATGTGTCCCGTGGCGTGGGGCTCGATGCTGGGCGGCAGGACGTTGAGCTCGGCCATGGCGGCGTTGAAGCGGTTGGTATAGTACTGTGCCACCTCCATCGGTTCGAGCTGCTCGAGGCGTGCCTTCTTGGCGATTTTGTCCTCGCCCTCGTCGGCGTCGTGCTCCAGGTGGCCCACGTCGGTGATGTTGCGGACGTAGCGCACCTTATAGCCGATGTGGCGGAGGTAGCGGAACAGGAGGTCGAAGGTGATGGCCGGACGGGCGTGGCCCAGGTGGGCGTCGCCATAGACGGTGGGGCCGCAGACGTACATGCCGACGTGTCCCTCGTGGATGGGGACGAAGGTTTCTTTCTTGCGCGAGAGCGTGTTGTATATCTGTAAAGGCTGTGTCATGATGTGTGTGTGGAAAATGTGTGAAAGAGCGCAGATGCGTGGCAACGTCGGTCGTTGCGGCATCTGCGCAGAGGAAATTCGGACTTTACTGTACCTGGCTTCCGGGCTTCACCTCACGGTCGATGGTGGCGACGCTGAGGTTGCCGTTGAAATCGACCGCCGAGAGAATCATGCCCTGGCTCTCGATGCCGCGCAGTTTGCGTGGCGGCAGGTTGGCGATGAAGATGACCTGCTTGCCCACGAGGTCTTCGGGCTTGTAGTGCTGTGCGATGCCCGAGACGATGGTGCGGTTGTTCAGGCCGTCGGCGATGGAGAACTTGAGCAGTTTGTCCGCCTTGGGCACCCGTTCGCAGGCCAGCACGGTGCCGACGCGCAGGTCCAGTTTTTCGAAGTCGTCGAAGGCGATGTCGGCCTTGACGTCGGCAGCGCGGTAGTTGGCCTCGGCGTTGGCCTTCTCCATGTCGATGAGTTTCTGTACCTGAGCCTCGACCACGGCGTCCTCGATTTTCTCGAAGAGCAGTTCGGGCTTGGCCAGTTGGTGCCCCTCGGCCAGCAGTTGGCGGCTGCCGAGACGGTCCCACTTGAGGTCCTCCTTGCTGACGTTGAGCATCTGGCGCAGTTTCTCCGAGGAGAAGGGCAGGAAGGGCTCGAAGGCGATGGCCAGGTTGGCCACGATTTGGAGCGAGATATTGAGGATGGTCTTGACGCGCTCGGGGTCCGTCTTGATGAGTTTCCATGGCTCGCTGTCGGCCAGGTAGCGGTTGCCGATGCGTGCCAGGTTGAGCGCCTCCTTCTGTGCTTCGCGGAAGTGGAAGTTTTCGAGTTTCTCCTCCAGCGCCTGCTGGATGCTGACAAATTCGCTCAGCGTAGCCTCGTCGTCTGCGGTATATTCGCCGGCGGCGGGCACGCGGCCTTCGTAGTACTTCTGCGTGAGCTGCAGGGCGCGGTTGACGAAGTTGCCATAGACCGCCACCAGTTCGTTGTTATTGCGAGCCTGGAAGTCTTTCCACGTGAAGTTGTTGTCCTTCGTCTCCGGTGCGTTGGCCGTGAGCACGTAGCGGAGGACGTCCTGCTTGCCGGGGAAGTCGCGCAGGTACTCGTCGAGCCATACGGCCCAGTTGCGCGAGGTCGATATTTTCTTGTCCTCGAGGTTGAGGAACTCGTTGGCGGGTACGTTGTCCGGGAGGATGTACGAGCCCTCGGCCTTGAGCATGGCGGGGAAGACGATGCAGTGGAAGACGATGTTGTCCTTGCCAATGAAGTGGATCAGGCGCGTGTCGGGACTCTTCCACCACGTTTCCCACGAGTCGGGCAGGATCTCCTTGGTGTTGGAGATATAGCCGATGGGGGCGTCGAACCATACGTAGAGCACCTTGCCCTCTGCGCCCTCTACGGGCACGGGGATGCCCCAGTCGAGGTCGCGGCTGACGGCGCGGGGCTGCAGGCCTATGTCGAACCACGACTTGCACTGCCCCATGACGTTCGGGCGCCATTCCTTGTGTTCCTCCGTAATCCAGGGCTCGAGCCACTGCTGGTGCTTGTCGAGCGGGAGGTACCAGTGCTTGGTGCGTCGGAGCACGGGCGTCGAGCCGCTCACGGCGCTCTGCGGGTTGATGAGTTCGGTGGGCGAGAGGGCGGTGCCGCACTTTTCGCACTGGTCGCCATAGGCGCCTTCGGCGTGGCAGTGGGGACATTCGCCCGTGATATAGCGGTCGGCCAGGAAGGTCTTGGCCTCTTCGTCGTAATACTGCTCCGACTCTTTCTCCACAAATTCGCCCTTGTCGTAGAGCGTGCGGAAGAAGTCGGACGCCAGTTTGCGGTGCGTCTCGCTGGTGGTGCGTCCGTAGGCGTCGAAGGAGATGCCGAAGCCCGCGAACGAGTCGCGGATGAGGGTGTGGTAGCGGTCCACCACCTCTTGGGGTGTGCATCCCTCCTTGCGGGCACGGATGGTGACGGGTACGCCGTGCTCGTCCGAGCCGCAGATGAAGAGCACCTCGCGGCCCTTGAGGCGCAGGTAGCGCACGTAGATGTCGGCAGGCACATAGACGCCGGCCAGATGGCCTATGTGTACACCGCCGTTAGCGTAGGGCAGGGCGGCGGTGACGAGAGTGCGGGAAAAGTTTTTCTCCATGTGTTCTTATCAGTGTTGTAGGTTTTGTCGTGGGGTAGGGCGGGGTAGGGCGTGACCGGCTGTCCGGTCAGTCGGCGCGCGAGCCGTCGGGGTTGCGGCGGTGCTTCCATCGCTTGTGGCTCCAGAGCCAGAGGTGCGGCTGTCGGCGTATGATGGCCTCCAGTTCGTTCATGTAGCGCTCCGTCACGGTATAGTCCGGCCATGAGCGCACGTCGTCCGTCATGGGGCGCAGCGTCAGGCGGTAGTATCCGCGCTTGATGCGGCAGACGTCGGCGAAGAAGATGGCGGCGTCCACCTTTTTGGCGATGCGCTCGGTGCCGGTGAAGACCGGCGTGTCCTGCGCGAGGAACGTCACCCAGTCGTGGATGCTGTTCCAGCCCGGCGACTGGTCTGAGATGAAGCCGATGATGGTGCGCGTGCCGTTGGCCTTGAGGCTCATGATGTGTCTGAGGCTTTCGTACTTCGAGATGTTTTCCGCCCCGAAGCGTGTGCGCATCCGGTAGAACATGCGGTCGAAGGCCTGGTTTTTGAGCGGGCGGTAGAGCTGTGCGCAGTGGGTGTCGGGCTTGGTGGCCCAGAGCGGTATGGACGATATCCACTCCCAGTTGCAGTAGTGTCCGAGGTAGATGAAGACGAAGGGCTTGTCTTGCAGCGCCCGTTCCATGTCTTCGACGCCCTCCACCTGCATGCGGCGCTTCATCTCGTCGGCCGGCATGGTGAGCAGCTTGAGCGTTTCGGCGGCGTAGTCGCAGAACCAGCGGTAGAAGCGCCTTTCTATGCGCCGCCGCTCCTTGGTGCTCTTTTCGGGGAAGGCGGCGTCCAGATTGCGGCGCACGACGGTGCGACGGTAGCGTGCCACGTAATAGACGATGGGGTAGCACACGTCGGCCAGGACGTAGAGCACGCCGAGCGGAAGTCGAGATAAAAGGTGCAAGGTACCGATGAGCAGTTTCATGGCTGCAAAGGTAGGAAAAATTTCTGACGTTTGGGCATTAGAGCGCGCGCTGCGGTGCAGGTGGCGGCTGTGGCCTTATTTCACTTTGGACGTCTGCGGGTTACGCAGGCCCGTGGCCCCTGTGAGGTAAGCCTTGGCCGTGCCGAACGAGAGGTTGAGGTCCAGGCGCACGGGGATGTGGTTGGCGTCGTCAGTGATGTAGAAGCGCACAATCTCCTTCTCCTTGCCGTTCTCCGTCTCCATGAAGGAGAAGACGAGGCAGCGGTACGTCGTGGACGAGTTTTCCACCCGAAACTTCTTCTTGCCGCGGTAGAGGATGTGCTGGTATTCGCAGTTGTGGCCGTCGGCCATGAGAAACTTGATGCGGTGTCCCGGCTTGTAGCCCGAGGGGTCGAACGAGCGGGCGCGCATCAGCATACTTATCATGTCGTAAGCCTGTTGTGGCGCGTTGACCTGCTTGAGCTGGGGCTCGTCCTGATTCTTGCGGTAGAGCATCTTCATGTGGCAGCGGTTGTTGCCGGGGTAGTCGTACCACACCTCGTTGAGGCGGTAGCTCTTGCCCTCGGTAGCCCCCTTGCGGTAGTAGTAGGGCACGATGTCCTCGCTGAAGTAGGATACGAGGGTGTCGCGCATGATGAAAAATTTGTCCGCGCTGGCTGAGCCGCGCGTGATGAGGTAACTGCGGTAGGCCGGTTTGCCCTTGTAGGTCGTCCGGGTGGTGTTCATCGAGGCTGTGCCCGCCTTGACCCACACGAATTTCCAGTTGAAATACAGGTCGTAGCGCAGCGTCTCTCCGCTTTGGAAAGCCGTGTTTTTCGATGCCGTCTGTGCCCATGCGGCGGTGCCGATGGCCAGGGTCAGGATGAGGGTGGCAAGTAAGCGTTTCATGGTCAGTGTGCGTTAGGGGATGGTTGGCATTTGCTGCATTCGCGCTCAGCGTCTGTTGCGTTCGCGCTCAGCGTTGCGGTTTTGCGGCGTCTTTTTCTTGTCCGCCTTCTGTTTGGTTATCTCCTCCGGTTTTTGGCGTGTCAGGGCGCGTTCGCGGGGGTGCCATGTCTGAGAAATGTCGAAGTTGGCGCGTACTTCGAGCGAGGTGGGGTAGTAGAACACCTCCTCGGGCTGCCGCTGCAGGTCGTAGTCGCCCGTGGTCCAGCGGCCGTTGCCGTCGGCGTCGATGAAGGCGCGCAGGTAGTAGGTGCCCGGCTTGAGGTAGAAGAAATCCGCCGAGCCGTTGCGGCCCACACGCTCCTGCCGCTCGATGCGCGTGTCGTTCTGCATCAACTGCACCACCCATGTGGTGTCCGCCTCGGGGATGTTGACGAAGAGGGCGCCAAAATTCTCCTCACGGCCGTAACTGAAGCGTGCCTTGAAGGCGTTGCACGGATGGCCGTAGATGTCGGCCAGCGCTGCGGAGTCTATTTCGAGCATGTATTCCTGCCCGTAGCGCCATTCGCCACGCAGGGTGAAGCCCGTTGTCACGCTGTCGGTCGAGCCCTCGGCATGGCGCAGTTCGTAGGCTGCCGGCACGTCCAGCGTATCCTGCCGCAGCAGCAGGCGTAGGCCCGCCGTGTCGAGGCGTGCCAGAGGGTAGGTGAACTTCAGCTGCGGGTTTTGCATGAGCGGCAGGCCCTGTCCCGCCTTCAGCTGAATCTCCAGGAAGGTTGTGGGCGGCGTCTCCTGCGAGAAGTCGCCCTTGCGGTGGCGCTTCTGCCGCTGTTTCTCCCATTTCTCCATCTGCTCCTGCTGCTGCCGTGCGCGGCGTTCGGCCGTCAGGCGTGGGCGCAGCGTCAGCGTGTCCGTCTTGAGGACGTTCGTCATGAGGCTGTCATCCCACTCGTCGAACGTCAGCGCCAGCCGCAGCGTGTCCACCTCGGGGAAGTCTGTCCGCCGCAGCCAGTAGGTCAGCGTGTCGTTGTGCGCCGAGGTCTGCGTCAGCAACAGCGTGTCGGCGTCGAAGTTGAGACCGCGCACCGTGGGGCGCACCGTCGATGGCGCGCTGAAGATGAAGCGGAACCACTCCGGCACGTCGCGCACCGTCTTGGCCAGATAGCGCTTGACGGGCACCGGCGTGAAGGCGCGCAGCACCAGGTCGTCCGGCGTGTAGTGGGTGTAGCGCACCAGGCGTATGCTGTCGTAGTAGATAGAGTCGTGCCACACCGTGTCGTAGCGCGTGTCGGGATAGGAGCCCGTCGTCACCGTGCCCGGCATCATGGCCATCATTTCGCCCGCCGACAGCATAAAGTCGCCGTCCACGTCCTTGAGGGCGAACACGCGGTAGGTGCCGTGGCGCACGCCCTTGATGGTAAACTGTCCGCGGCTGTCGGTGCGTGCCACGCGGTCGAAGACGCGGCGGGTGAAGGCCGTGTCGGTGGTGTCGGCGTGAAGGCCCACGAGGATGCCCTTCACCGGCTCCAGGTTGTCCGCCGCGAGCACCGTGCCCGCCACCTCCATGGTATCGACCTCGGCCCCCGTACTGAAGAAGTAGGTAAACATGCCCAGCGGGTTGCCCTCGTTGTTGTCCTCGATGGCGTCGGAGAAGTCGATGGTGTAGGTCGTGCCCGGCTTGAGCGAATCGTTGAGCGTCACGACGATGCGGCGTCCGCCGGCTTTGATGTCCGGCATCTCAATCTGCGGCGGCGACACCACCACCTTCTCGCTGGGGTTGGTCACCTTGATGTTCTCGTCGAAGGCTAACGTCACCCGGCGTGCGCTGACGTTGCACGAGCCCAGCGCCGGCGTCATGCCCAGCAGGCGTGGCGGCGTCTCGTCGTAGGGGCCGCCGTCGGGTCCGCTGCCGGGGTTGGCACAGGCGGCGAAGGCGGTCAGGCAGAGCAGGAGGTAGAGGAGGTGGGTCAGGCGCATGGGCTGTAGGGAGGAGGGTAGGGGGATGATTGTGGAGAATAAACAGGGACTTTCTGCGTTGCCGGCGTTGCTTTCTGCGTTGCCGGCGTTGCTTTCTGCGTCAGGCGTTGAGCGCCAGCACCTGGTCGATGATGTCGCGGTTGTTGGCCAGGCGCGGCACCTTGTGCTGTCCGCCCAGTTTGCCGCGGCTCTTGAGCCAGTCGTTGAAGAGGCCACGGCGTGCCACGACGATTTCCAGCGGCTGCAGCGTCAGGCCCTTGTAGCGTTTGGCCTCGTAGTCGGAGTTGATTTCCTGCAGCGCGCGGTCCAGGATGCGGCCAAAGGCTTCTACGTCGTCGGGCCGGCGTTCAAACTCGATGACCCACTGGTGGCGGCAGCGCCCGTCGTTGTCCATAAACACCGGCGCCGCCGTATATTCCGTGACGATGGCCCCTGTTTCGCGGCAGGCGCGCTCCAGGCCCTTCTCGGCGTTATCCACGATGAGTTCTTCGCCGAAGGCATTGATGAAGCACTTGGTGCGGCCCGAGATGACGAACTTGTAGGGTTTGGTGGAGGTGAAGCGCACGGTGTCGCCAATCTGGTAGCGCCAGAGGCCGCACGAGGTGGAGATGACGATGGCGTAGTTGCGGCCCGGCTCCACGCCCCATAGCGGCACCGCCGTGGGGTTGTCGCGGCCCACCTCCTCGAGGGGGATGAACTCGAAGAACACGCCGTAGTCGATCATCAGCAGCATGGCCACGTCCGTCGGGTCGTTCTGCAGGCCGAAGAAGCCCTCCGAGGCGTTGTAGGTCTCGAGGTAGTGCATGTCGTCGGCCGGGATGAGGCGGCGATACTGCTCGCGGTAGGGCGTGAAGGCCACGCCGCCGTGGAAGAATACCTCCAGGTGGGGCCACACCTCGCGCAGGTTGCTCTTGCCCGTGATGTCGAGTACGCGGTTGAGCACCGCCATCATCCACGACGGCACGCCCGAGATGTTCGTCACGCGCTGCTTCGAGGCCAGCGCGGCGATGCGGTCGCGCTTCTCCTCGAAGTCGGAGAGCAGGGCGATGCGCTTCGTCGGCGTGCGCACCAGGTTGACCAGCGGGTTGATGTTCTCGATGAGGATGGCGCTCAGGTCGCCGACGAGCGAGCCCGGCAGGTTGTAGTTGGGCGCATGGCTGCCGCCCAGGATGAGCGCCCGGCCGTCGAAGATGCGGCTCTTCGGCGCGCGGCCCAGATACAGGCTCACGGCATCGCTGCCGCCCGCATAGTGCGTGTCCTTCAAGCCGTCGGCGCTGACGGGGATGAACTTGCTCTTATCGTTTGTCGTGCCCGACGACTTGGCGTACCACTTCACGCGCCCCGGCCACAGCACGTCGCGTTCGCCGTGGCGCATGCGGTCGATGTAGCCTTTCAGTTCTTCGTAGGTGCTGATAGGCACGCGGGCGGCAAAGGCCTCGTAAGAGCGGAGGCCGTCATAGCCATACTGTCGTCCCCATTCCGTGCCGGCCGCCTTGCTGAGCAGGCGGGCCAGGACGTTGCGCTGTATCGTTTCGGCCTCGTTGGCATAGCGTTCGATGGCCTTGAGGCGCTTGAGGAAGTGGGGGCGTAAGAGAGAGGTGAGAGACATGGGCTGTGTGTATGCTGCTGTGGGGAGAGACCGGTTATTCCGGCCTCTCTCGCGTTATATAGTGGGCAAAGTTAGCAATTTGTCATGGGCGGACAACGCTCGGCAGGCTTTTTTGCTTGCTTTAAGGTTGGGCAGCCCGGATATGTCGGCTTTTCCGGGTTTTCCGGGCGCCTACAAAAAGCGCCCGGCGCACCATGGGGGGCGCGCCGGGCGTAGGGGGATTGTGTGTGTCGGGTACAGCCGGTTTTACTTGAGCTGTGCCTTGGCAAGACCCATGGCGGCCAGGAGCCAGCCGAAGCCGATACCTACGACGCCCAAGGTGCCGAAGAGGGGCAGGAAGCTCAGGATGCCTACGCAGTGGGCGATGAGCATCACGAGGCCGGGCTTGTTGCCCATAGCGCCGAACGACTTGCTGGCCATCAGGCGGATGTAGCCGATGAGTGCCAGTACCCAGGCGACGATGGCTACGAGGAAGCCCACGATGTTGAGGAAGGGAATGCCGTTGAGGAACGAGGCCACGGCATAGAGGATGGCGCCGATGAAGAGCATCTGGCAGCCGGCCTGACCGGCGGCGTCAAGCAGCACCTTCAGTTTGCCGCTCCACACGCAGATATAGATGGCGGCAGCTACGGCAATCCAGCCACCCAGCAGGCCGAACGTGGACATGTTGATGCTTGTAAGGCCGATGATGACGTTGAAGTCGCGGTCCCAATAGACGATGAGCCAGCCGATGAGCATGTAAGATGCCAGTTTGGCGGCGGCGTTGTTCCAGATGTGGCGGTTGCCGGCGTAGAGGAAGTACATGGCTACGACCAGAGCGGGGAGGATGAGGAAGCCAATCCAGAACATGAAGGGCACGAACATCTTGATGGCGCTCAGAAACCATGCGCCGCCAGCCAGACCCACGATGACCCAGTTGGGCTGCTTGCCCTCCTTCGTGGCGTCAGTGATACTGAACACGATGCCCATCACGATCAGGGCCGTGGCTGCCAGCCAGAACAGAATGTTGGAGATGTCGAGCATTGTAGCCACCCAGCCAAGGCCTACGAAGCGCAGCGACGAGTAGAGCACGCTCTGTATCGCGCCCGAAAGGCTCGGCACGGACAGGCAGAACAGCAGAACGATGCCGCTCAGCGTCAGCAAGAAGTTGCGTAAAGCGTTGTTGTTTCCCATAAGAATTTGAGTTTTATTAGGGGGTGAATAAAATGGAGAACTAAGGTTATACGCCGCAAAGATAATTAAACTTTTTTATTACAAAGCGAATTGCCGGCAGATAGTGATGATTAGTTATTTTTTGGGCATCACTCCAGAAAGGACGGCGGGGGAAAATGTGCAAAATGGTCTAACCTGTCGAAAAGTTTTCGTACCTTTGCCGCTGTGAACGGTTGGCCACTGGCCGCACCGCCGTCCGGACGCTATCGGACGGATAACGGGCAGCCACAGGGCCATTAATAGGGAAACGGGTGAAAGTCCCGTACAGTCCCGCTGCTGTGAGTCCCTTTTCCGCGTCAAACAGCCCCGCGTTTTCCCGATGAAACGGGCGAAAACGCAGGTGCAGCCACTGCCCTTGACCATAGGGTGGGAAGGCGTTTGGCAGCCGGGGGATAAGTCAGAAGACCTGCCGCTCATTGGTATTGCCGCCCGCGTGGCCCTTCCGAGGAGAAGGATGCGATGCCCAAGCCCCCCCCCATCCCCCATTCCCACTTACCGCTATGCTTTCCGTTGTGATGAACTGCCGTCACTCCCGCTGCGCGTATGCCCTGCTGCGCCCGCCATTGTTGCCCCGCCTGTTGAGTGTGTTGGGCACACTGTGCGCATTGTGTGCGCCGGTGCCCGCCATGGCCCATGGTACGACAGACGGCATCGACGTTGGCGTTGGCGCGAGCGACGGTCCCCTTGCGTCCGACACGCTGGGCACCGCCCTCGTCACCCGTCAGCGCCGCATGGCCCCGTGGCGTGCCGATGTCAGCGTACAGCGTATGGATAGCGCTGCCCTGCGCCTGCGCGGCGTCAGCGACATGGCCGATGCCCTGCGCCGCTTTGCTGGCGTCAACCTGCGCGACTATGGCGGCGCCGGAGCGATGAAGACCCTCTCGGTGCGCGGACTGGGCGCTGCCCATACCGCCGTGAGCTACGATGGCATGCCCGTGAGCGAGGCGCAGGGCGGACAGGTGGACCTGAGCCGCTATACGCTGGGCGGCATCAGTGCGCTGACGCTGACTACAGGCGGCGCCGACAGTCTGCTCGTGCCCGTCAGTGCGCTGGCCGCCGCCCATCTGTCGCTCACCCCCCACCGGGGTACGCCGCAGCAGCGCCGCCTGTCCACCGCCCTGACGACGGGCGCCTTCGGCCACCTGTCGCCACGCCTCGAGGCCGACATGCCGCTGGGCGCTGACGATATGCTGACGCTGGCCGCCGAGGCCGCCTTCGCGCAGAACAACTATCCCTTTACCTTATATAACGGTATCGCCACCGAGCGCCTGCGCCGCAACCACTCGCGCACCGACGACGCCACGGCCGATGCCGCATGGACGCACGCCCTCAGCGGCGGACAGTGGACGACGCGCCTGCGCTACACCTACAGCCTTCGGCAGTTGCCCGGTCCTGTGGCCTACTACACCGAGCGTGGCACGGCGCACCTGCAGGAGCAGACGGCGATGGGACAGACCATGGTACGCCGCGTCCGGGGCGCATGGCAGATGATGGCGGGGGCGAAATACCATTTCGGCGAGAGCCTCTATGCCGACATCGACGCGCAATACCCCGGCGGGCGCAACGACCTGCGCTACCGTCAGCAGCACGGCTATGCCACGGCCGGCGTGCAGCGCTCGTGGGGCCCGTGGCAGGTGGCGGCGGTGATGGACGGCAGCCGCCAGCTGATGGTGGGCAATACGGCCGACACGCGGCGTGCCGAGCGTCTGGCATGGCTGCAGCACCTCTCGCTGCGCTATGCCGCCGGACCATTGACGGCCACGGCGCGCCTGACGGGACACCACTATTTCCACCACCGTATGCAGGCACAGGCGCAGCACGACGTGCACCGCCTGACGCCCTCGGCGGCGCTGAGCCTGACCCTCATCGACAGCCGGCGGCTCGCCCTGATGCTCCGCGCCAATGCGCAGGAGATGTTTCGCATGCCCACCTTTGACGAGGTGAGCCGCTACCACCTCGGTTCGGCGCCCCTGCGCCCCGAACGCACGCGGCAGGCCGGCGGCGGCCTTACCCTGCGCGCCATGCCCGACCTGCCGTGGCACCCCGTGGTGACGCTGACGGCCGATGCCTATGCCGCCCGCGTGAGCGACCGCCTGCTGAGCGTGCCCTATAACCTCTTCGTATGGCGCACGGCCAACGTGGAGCGCGTGGAGAGCCACGGCGCCGATGCCACGGTGGAATGCCGCCTCCGGCCGCAGCCGGACCATCGCATCGTGCTCTCGGCCACCTACGCCTATCTGCGTGCCGCCGACCGCTCGCTGCCCGGCAGCACGGGCTACGGCAACCAGTTGGCCTACACGCCGCACCACAGCGCTTCGGCCTCGCTGGCCTACGACGGACCGCTGGGGCTGGCCTGCCTGCACCTGACGGCGGCATCGGCGCGCTGGAGCACCACGGACCATACGCCGACCACCCGCCTGCCGGGCTATGCCGTGGCGGGCATCAGCCTGAGCCGCCCCTTCACCCTGGGCAGCGTGCGCATGGAGGCCCGTCTGGACGTGACGAACATCATGGACAAGGACTATGCCGTGGTGCGCCGCTACCCCATGCCCGGCCGCGCCTGGATGCTGGGCGTGAAAGCCACGTGGTAGGCACGGCGCTTAGGAAGTGGCAGGCGCTGTATGACGAGAAAGTAATCCAACTCCATAATCACAACTCTTTAATTTCCTCCTTATCATGAAACATCTGAAGTGTTTTCTCCTCGGCCTGACGGCTCTGCTGGCCGTAACGGCGTGCTCGGACGACGACGCGCCCTTTATCCCCGTTCCGGGCATCGCCACGGGGCAGGAAGACCTGGTCATCGTCAACCAGGGCAATGCCTACGGCGGTGTGGCCGGCACGCTGGACCTCTATCAGGGCGTGGACAGCGTCTATACCTCGAACGCCTTCATGGCCGTCAACGGCCAAAGCCTGGGCGACTCGCCGCAGGGCATCCTGGCCTACGGCACGCACATCTTCATTCCCGTCCATGGCTCGGACCTGGTGTGGGTCATCGACCGCTACAGCCTGCGTCTGCGTCAGACCATCCGCACCAATGCCCCCGAGGCCGTCTGTGCCGCCGGCGGCTACGTGTTCGTGTCGAACAACGACGGCTACGTGAGTCGCATCGACACCACCACGCTGGCCATCGACCGCCACGTGGCTGTCGGTCCCAACCCCGATGACCTCTGCGCCGTGGGCGACAGCGTGTATGTGAGCATCTCGGACGGCTACAACTATGCCAACGCCTATGCCGATGGCTACCGCGTGGGCGTCATCTCGGCCACCACGGGCGAAAAGACGGGCGAGATTCGCGTGGGCATGAACCCCGGTCCGCTGGCCGCTGACGACCTGGGCAACGTGTTCGTCGTATGCCGCGGCGACTACGGGGCCACGCCGGCCAAGGTGCAGCGCATCGACGGCACCACACGTCGGGTGACGGACGTGGCGCAGGGCTCGCTCATCGCCACGCATGGCACGACGCTCTATGTGGCCGACGTGGTGACCGACTGGAGTTCCTACACCACCAGCGTCACCTACCGCAGCTACTCCACCGTGACGGGCGAGCTGCTTAGCGACGACTTCCTCGCCGGCCGCGACAAGGCACCCTATCCCGTGGCTCTGCAGACCGAGCCCGCGACGGGCACGCTCTATGTCTGCTCCGACCGCTCGGCCTCCGACTACGACAAGGCGGGCCTGCTCTTTGTCTATCGCCTGAACGGCGGCCTCGACCTGCGCTTGGAGACGGGCATCCACCCCTGCGGCGTGGTGCTGCGGTAATGGGGAGACAACAAGCAAAGTTGTTTAAGTTGTTCAGGTTGTCGTCTAATAATAACACGACAACAATAACAACGGAGACAACTTACAAGGTTGTACAAGTTGTTCAGGTTGTCGTCTAATAATAACACGACAACATAAACAACGGAGACAACAAGCAAAGTTGTACAAGTTGTTCAGGTTGTCGTCTAATAATAACACGACAACCAATACAACGGAGACAACAAGCAAAGTTGTTTAAGTTGTTCAGGTTGTCGTCTAATAATAACACGACAACCAATACAACGGAGACAACAAGCAAAGTTGTACAAGTTGTTCAGGTTGTCGTCTAATAATAACACGACAACCAACACAACGACCGATTGGGTTATAAACCGTACAGAGCGGTGCCACGGCTGATGCCGCGACACCGCTCTGTGTTGTTTATGGAAGAGACGCTGTTGGAGATGTGAGGAAAACTTCGGGGCAAGACCGGTGCATGGTCGAGCGCCGCCTACATAGCCAAAAAAAGCCAAGCATCTTGCGGATGACTTGGCTTTTTTGTCGGGGTGACTGGATTCGAACCAGCGACCCCACGCCCCCCAGACGTATACTCTAACCGGACTGAGCTATATCCCGAACGCTGCCATCAGGGATGAATTTCCCTAAAAGCGATGCAAAGATACAATTTTTTTCTCATCCTCGCAAATCTTTTTTCACACCACCGCCACAATCACCTCGGCACTGCTGAAGAATTGCAAGAAAGGCTACTCCAATCCTTCACCACAGTTCACTCTGGCCAGTTGTGGGCTCAGTGAAAAATTACAAGGGCAATGATTATACTGTTGCCGAATCGTGAATGGAATCAAAAACAAAAACATAAAAAACAGCCTTGGAGCAACGTGGAATGCTTCGCATTTGGCGGTGCGACTGTGCGCTTTGCGTCATTGGAAACGAGTTTCCATGCCGCCAACCACACAATC
>JALEZQ010000028.1 GCA_022772475.1 Bacteroidales bacterium
AGGTACAAAAAAACTCCAACCTACGCAAGAGAAACACCAAGTTATTTTACACTTTTTTCGTTGGCCAACAAGCGTTTATGTGCACCCACAGCAGTTCTTGACCGTCTGTAGGGGAAGGGAAGCATTCGCTGAATAGTTACCACATCGCGTCAGACCGCTGTTCTCCAGCCCCGATATGCCGGCGCCGGGACGTCGGCATGGCGGGTTTCATTTTTTTACATTATAGGGTTACCATTCCCGCCCCGGGCGCATAAACAGATAAAGAACAAAACAACAAAACAATAACCGTTAGACGTTGCGCCCGACACGGACCAGGGCATACAGCCATGATGACCAAGAGCCTTTTCACCGCCTGCGCTATCGCACTCTGCTCATTCACCTCCGCCCATGCAGCACAGACCACCGCCGATACCAACGACAAAATCGGCCCGAGCATCAACCTTTACGACAAGGTGCTGGCCAACCACACCGACACATGGACCTACACCTTCCGCGCCAACAGCCAGGCCCGCGTCACGGTAGATGGCGACGGCGACACCGACCTCGACCTCTACATCTACGACGAGAACGACAACCTCATCACCAAGGACGACGACGGCATAGACTACTGCGTCTGCACCTGGACGCCCCGCTGGACGGGCCAGTTCAAAATCAAAATCGTCAACCGCGGCAACGTCTATAACCGCTACCAGCTGATTATCCCCTGACGCCCCCGCGCCCATTCCCCTTTTTCTTACGCACATCATGGCCGGCACACCAGTTTCCCCACGGCGGGACGGTGTGCCGGCCATCGTAGTTTCCGCCCGCCCCCGCCCCTCAAAGGTAAGCGCTGTGGAGCAATAGCCAAAAAACGTTATACGAAAGTGGGGATAACCCACAGCGATTTGCTATCTTTGTCGGAAAATTCTTTAAGTAAAACATGAATCTGACGCTATCGGGCATGGCTGCCGTACTCTACGACGGTGAGCCGTTGACGCTGACTGACGACGAGATGACCCGCGTGGAACGGGCCTACCGCTTCCTCAGCACCTTTGCCGACGACAAGGTCATCTACGGCATCAACACGGGCTTCGGGCCTATGGCACAGTGGCGCGTGAGTGACGACCGATTGACTGACCTGCAATATCATATTGTGCGCAGTCACGCCACGGGCATGGGCGACCCCATCGATCCCGTGATGGTACGTGCCGCCATGATGGCGCGTCTGGGCACCTTCATTCAGGGCCATTCGGGCGTGCACCCCGACGTGGTGCGTATGCTCCGCGACATGGTCAACCGCCATATCACGCCCGTCGTGCCGCGTCATGGCAGCGTGGGTGCCAGCGGCGACCTGGTGCAGTTGGCCCACATCGCCCTGGCGATGATCGGCGAGGGCCGCGTGTGGTACGGCGGACAGCAGATGGCGGCCGCCGAGGCTCTGGCGTCCGAGGGCCTGACGCCCCTGACGCTGCGCCTGCGCGACGGTTTGGCGCTGACCAACGGCACGGCCATGATGACGGGCATCGCCACGGTGAACCAGCGCGAGGCAGAGCACCTGCTGGACCGCGCACTGACGGCGGCGCTATGGATGAACGAGGTGGCGGGGTCGTATGACGACTTCATGGCCGAAGCCCTCAATGCCGCACGCCGCCACCACGGGCAGATGGACGTGGCACGCCGCCTGCGCCAGATGGCCGAGGGCAGCCGGTGCCTGACGCAGCGCGAGCACGAACTCTACGACACGGCACATCGCGAGACGACCACCTTCGAACGCAAGGTGCAGGCCTACTACTCCCTGCGCTGCATACCCCAGATCTACGGTCCCGTGGCCGAGACGCTGGAGAACGCGCGGCGCATCATTGAGGAGGAACTGCAGGCGGCGAACGACAACCCCATCATCGACGTGGACAGCGCCAACGTCTATCACGGCGGAAACTTCCACGGCGACTATATCTCCATGGAGCAGGACAAGGTCAAGATGGCCATGACCCGCGTGGCCATGACGGCCGAACGCCAACTCAACTACCTGCTGCACGACCGCCTGAATGGCATCCTGCCGCCTTTCCTCTGCATGGCTACGCCGGGGCTCGACTACGCCCTGCAGGCCTACCAGTTTACTGCCACCTCGACGACGGCGGAATGTCAGACGCTGGCCATGCCCAACTATGTGCACAGCATCCCCAATAACCAGGACAACCAGGACATCGTCAGCATGGGCACGAACACGGCGCTGCTCACCACCCACGTCTGCCGCAATGTGCGCGAGGTGCTGACCATCCTCTATGTGGCGCTGGCGCAGGCCACGGACTGCCTGCATCTGGCCGACCGCTTGGCACCCGCCACGCGCCGAGCCTACGACATGGTGCGCAGCATAGCGCCGGCCATCACGGCCGACCGTCCGCCCTATGGCGAACTGAGTGCGCTGGCTGCAAAGTTGTGAGGCCAGTGCACCCCATCCTCCATCCCCAAGACTCCCCCACGCCAACCTTCTTCCCCACCATACTCTCCCCGAAGAACGATGAAACGAAATTCCTCCACGACAGCCGCACAGCGCTACGCCCTTGTCACGGGCGGCTCGCGCGGCATAGGGCGCGCCGTATGCCTGCGTCTGGCCGCCATGGGCATCCCCGTGCTCATCAACTACCGCAGCAACGAAGAGGCCGCACGCCAGACGCTGGCTGAAGCCTCGGCCCTCGTGCCGGGCTGCGAACTGCTGTCCTTCGACGTGGCCAATGCCGAGGCTGCCGAAGCGGCGATAGCACAGTGGCAGGAAGCCCACCCGGATGCCTACGTTGATGTGCTGGTGAATAATGCCGGCATCCGCGACGACAACCTGATGGTGTTCATGCAGGACGAGCAGTGGCACCGCGTGGTCAACACCACGCTGGACGGCTTCTTCACCGTGACGCGCCGCCTGCTCAAGGACATGCTGGTGCACCGCCACGGACGCATCGTCAACATGGCGTCGCTCTCCGGTCTGAAGGGCATGCCCGGACAGACCAACTACTCGGCGGCGAAGGGCGCCCTCATCAGTGCGACGAAGGCGTTGGCACAGGAGGTGGCGGCACGGGGCGTGACGGCCAATGCTGTAGCACCGGGATTCATCGCCACCGACATGACGGCCGACCTCAACGCCGACGAACTGAAAAAACTGGTGCCGGCACGGCGCTTCGGCACCCCCGACGAGGTGGCGGCGCTCGTGGCCTTCCTGGCCTCGGACGACGCGGCCTACATCACGGGGCAGGTCATCTCGATCAACGGCGGCCTGTATGCCTGACGGCGCAGACGCCCATCCCTTCTCTCCCCGCTATGTAGCCCGTCTTTCCAAAGTTTCAACAAAGAATATACCATATACTATTATATATAGCATAACACACAAATCATGATGCGCAGAGTAGTAATCACCGGAGCCGGCATCTGGTCGTGCTTGGGCACGGACCTGGCTCAGGTGTGCGCCTCGCTCCATGCCGGGCGCTCGGGCATCGGGCTGGATGAGGAACGCCTGAAGTATGGCTATCGCTCGGGCCTGACGGGCATCGTCGAACGCCCGCGGCTCAAGGGCGTACTGGACCGCCGCCTCAGAACAGGGCTCTCGGAAGAGGCCGAATATGCCTACATGGCCTCACGCGAAGCCTTTGCCCTGGCCGGCGTCGATGACGACTACCTTAAGACCAACGAGGTAGGCATACTCTTCGGCAACGATTCGTCGGCACGCCCCGTGGTAGAAGCAGCACGCATCATGGACGAGAAGCACGACACCGAACTGTTGGGCTCGGGCTTCATCTTCCAGTCGATGAACTCCACCGTGACGATGAACCTGAGTACCATCTTCCACCTGCGCGGCATCAACTTCACCGTCAGCGCGGCCTGCGCCAGTGGTTCGCACGCCGTGGGTATGGGCTATTTCCTGATACGCCACGGTCTGCAAGACATGGTGCTCTGCGGCGGCGCGCAGGAGGTCAACCAATATGCCATGGCCACCTTCGACGCCCTGGGCACCTTCTCGACCCGCATGGACCGTCCGCAGGCCGCCTCGCGTCCCTTCGACCGCGACCGCGACGGCTTGGTGCCCGGCGGCGGTGCGGCAGCCCTGGTGCTGGAAGACTATGAGCACGCCGTCAAGCGCGGCGCCACCATCCTCTGCGAAGTGGCGGGCTACGGCTTCTCGTCGAACGGCGGCGGCATATCGCAGCCCAGCGACGAGGGAAGTGTCATCGCCATGGAGCGCGCCCTGCGCGACGCCGGCCTGACGCCGGCCGACATCGACTACGTCAACGCCCACGCCACGTCCACGCCGCAGGGCGACGCCTACGAGGCGATGGCCCTGGACCGCCTGTTTGGCGCCTCGCGGACGCTCATCAGCAGTACCAAGTCGATGACGGGGCACGAATGCTGGATGGCCGGCGCCAGCGAGGTGGTCTATTCGCTGCTGATGATGCAGCACGGCTTTGCTGCCCCCAATATCAACCTGGAGAACCCCGACGAGCGGGCGGCACGCCTGCGCCTCATCCCCGAAACGGTGGAGACCGAACTGCACACGGTGCTGTCAAACTCGTTCGGCTTCGGCGGCACAAACAGCGCCCTGGTGCTTCGGCAATGCCCGTACACACGATAGCGCTCTATTCTTCACCATCACCTAATACCACACAACGTGATGAAACTCACACCCGCTCTGGAAAAACGCTATACGGCCGACACGCTGTCGGCCCGCGAGGCCCAACGCCTGGCCGAACTGGTGGCCTTCGGCCCCGTGGTGTTTCAAGCCGCACGCCTGCTGCGCCAATGGGGACTGCTGGCCCTCATGCGCGAAAGCGACGACGGCCTGACGGTAGAAGAGATGGCTCGTAAAAGCAGTCGCTCGCCCTATGCTGTGCGCGTGCTCTGCGAAGCCGGATTGACAGCCGGCATGCTACTCATTCATGCCGACACCGAGCGCTACCGTCTGTCGAAGGCGGGGTGGTTCCTGCTGACGGACGAACTGACGGGCGTCAACATGGACTTCAACCACGACGTCAACTATCAGGGCCTGTTCTACCTGGATCAGGCGCTGAGCGAAGGCCGCCCCGCCGGTCTGCAGGTATTCGGTCAGTGGCCCACCATCTATGAGGGGCTGTCAGAACTGCCGCCGTCGGCCCGGCGCAGTTGGTTTGCCTTCGACCATTTCTATTCCGACCACGCCTTTGATCAGGCGCTGCCCATCGTCTTTGCCCGCCCCACACGCCACCTCATGGACATCGGCGGCAACACGGGGCGCTGGGCACGCCGCTGCGTAGCCTACGACACGGACGTCCACGTCACGGTAGTAGATCTGCCGCAACAACTCGACATGCTGCGAGGGCAGACGCAGAACACGCCGGGGGGCGAGCGCATCGGCGGCCATGCGGCCAACATGCTCGACGAAGCCGCCGCACTGCCCGCCACGCCGGCGCCGGACGCCATCTGGATGAGCCAGTTTCTCGACTGCTTCGCCCCGGAGGAAATCGTCCGCATCCTCAGCAAGGCGGCACAGGTCATGACGGCCGACAGCCGCCTCTACATCATGGAGACGCTGTGGGACCGACAGAAATATGAGCCCGCGGCCATGTGCCTGACGCAAATAAGCCTCTATTTCTCGGCCATAGCCAACGGCAACAGCAAAATGTACACCACGGACCAGATGACGGCATGTATCGACAAGGCCGGTCTGCAGGTGGAACAACTGCACGACAATCTGGGCCACGGCCACACCATCATTGTGTGCCGCAAGGATTCCTGACGCAGGCATGCACAGCATAACACGCACAATATCATAGCACCAAAACATACAAACATACATGGAAAGAACTGTCATTGAAGAAAAAGTACGCGAATTTCTCATCGAAGACCTCGAGGTAGAAGAAAGCGCCATCCGTCCCGACGCCCTGCTCAAGGACGACCTGGGCATCGACAGCCTCGACTTTGTAGATATCGTGGTCATCGTAGAGCGCAAGTTCGGCTTCAAGATCAAGCCCGAAGAGATGGCCGGCGTCACCACGCTGACCCAGTTTTGCGACTACATAGAGAGCAAGGTGGGCTAAGCCCGCATCTTCTGCTCGCCAGCCTCGTCGCCACTCCTCTCAGGCTCCGATTACAATAGTCCGTAGCCTCCGCAGCCCTGTTGTTCCACCCTCCCAAACACCCCTCTCCCCGTGCCCAAACGCCAATGGACCGGCCGCACAGGCGGCACCCCCATGATGCAGCGTATGCTCATCGCCCTTTATCGCCTGGTGCCCCTGTGGGGGCTCTACGGCGTGATGGCCGTGGTGGTGGTGTTTTACATGCTGCTGTCACGCCGCTCCTACCGCGCCGTCCACGCCTACTATCGCCAGATATGGGGCTACGGCCGCCAGGCCACGCTGTGGCGCGTCTATGTGAGCCACTTCCGCTTCGGCCAGGTGGTGCTCGACCGCTTCGCCGTCTATGCCGGCAAGCACTTCCGCCTTGACATCAGCGGCAACGACCACTTCATGGAGGCGGCCGGAAGCAAGGAGGGAGCCCTCATCCTGGGCTCGCATACCGGCAACTTCGAACTCTGCGGCTACACGCTCCACTCCACCGAAAAGCGCCTCAACGCCGTCGTCTTCGGCGGCGAGAGCCAGACCATCAACGACAATCGCCGGCGCCTGTGGCAGGGGCACAACATCGGCACCATCCCCGTCACGGGCGACATGTCGCACCTCTTCGCCATACACCGCGCCCTGAGCGACGGCGAGATGGTGTGCATGACGGCCGACCGCGCCCTGGGCTCGAACAAGAGCCTCACCTTCAACTTCCTGGGCCGCCCGGCCGATTTTCCCATCGGGCCCTTTGCCGTGGCGGCCAGCGAGGGTGTCACCGTGCTGGGCATCTTCGTCATGAAGGAGTCCATGCGCACCTACCACGTTGAGGTACGCCCCCTCAGATTGACAGAAGAAGAGCAACACTTGCCCCGCCGCAAGCAGATAGAAGCCTACGCCCGGCACTATGTGGCTCTGCTCGAAGAGATGGTGAGGAAATATCCCGACCAGTGGTTCAACTATTACAACTTTTGGAAACAATGACCCAACCCGTGCCCCAACCAGCCGATATCCCCGTCGGCCTGCTGTTGCCCCAGCAGCCGCCCTTCGTCATGATCGACGCCCTATGCCGCTTCGACGAGCGAGAGGTGGAAACAGTCCTGACGGTGCGCCCCGACAACGTCTTCGTCGATGCAGACGATGGTTGTCTCTCGGTGTGTGGCATGGTGGAGAACATGGCCCAGACCTGCGCCGCACGCCTGGGCTACATCAACTATATCCGCCGCGAAACCATCCGTTTGGGCTTCATCGGTGCCGTGCGTGGCTGCCGCATCCTGCGCCGCCCCCACACAGGCGAAACCATACATACCGGCATACGGGTGATGGAAGAGGTGATGGGCCTCACCCTGGTGTGGGCCACCATCACCGATGACGACGGGCAGGTGATGGCAGAAGGACAGATGAAGATAGCCGTCAGCGAAAAGCCCGCACAGATGGTACTGACTGCACAGGCGGCGCCGGAAGAACATACTCCAAAACCATGAGCCAACCCACACTCTCCCTGACCAAAGACCTGACCATACGCTTCAGCGAGGTCGATTCGATGGGCGTCGTATGGCACGGCGCCTATGCCCTGTATCTTGAGGACGCCCGCGAAGCCTTCGGGCTGAAGTACGGGCTGGACTACATGGGCATGGTGGCCCGGGGATTCTACGTGCCGATGGTAGATATGCACATCCGCTACCGCCAGCCCATCATCTACGGGCAGGCCGTGACGCTGCGCATCGACTATGTGCCGACCGAGGCCGCCAAACTGATTTTCGAATATACCCTCACCGACTCTCAGACGGGCGAGGTGCTCTGCACGGCACGCACCATACAGGTGTTCATCCATAAAAGCGACCGCCGCCTGGCATGGACCTGTCCCGACTTCTATGACGCATGGAAAGCACGATGGAACATTCACGCCTGATAGCCCTTACCGGTTCGGGCATCGTCACGCCGCTGGGCAACGACATAGGCCATGTCTATGACGCCCTATGCGCCGGGCAGACCGCCCTTGCACCGCACGCCGGCCCCTATGGCCCGGACGGTCCGGTGGTGATGTCGCGCCTGTCGCGCCCCGCCATCGACGCTGCCTTTGCCACAGCATGGCCCGAGGCCGCCCATTCCGACAGCACCTTCTTTGAAAAGATGGCGCTGGTGGCCCTGAGCAACGCCCTGCGCCAACCTGGTGCCCTGACCGTACCGCGTGAGCGCACCCTGCTCATCCTGTCCTCGACCAAGGGCAATACCGCTCTGCTACAAGATGAAGAAGAGGGCAATGAAAGGTGTGCAGCCGCTGCCCGTCTGCCGCTGCCCGCCACGGCACAGCGTATTGCCCGCATCGCCGGGCTGGACGCCATGACGCCCGTGGTGGTGTCGGACGCCTGTATCTCGGGAGTGGCGGCACAGGTACTGGCGCAGCGCCTCATCGCCACGGATATTTGCGACGCCACAGTCATCGTGGGAGCGGACGAACAGTCGGCCTTCATCATCAACGGCTTTCGCGCATTCAAGGCGCTGGATGATGCGCCGTGCCGGCCGTTCTCGGCCGACCGCTGCGGACTTAATCCGGGCGAGGCGGCAGCGGCTATGGTATTGCAGGCTGTCAGTCCGGATGACCTAACGCACAGTCGGCCATGGCTGCTGGCAACAGGCGCCTTGACCAATGACGCCAACCACATCTCGGGACCCTCGCGAACGGGTGAGGGGTCGTTTCGCGCTCTCGGCGCCGTATGCCCCGGGGGCGATGATGGCACGCTGGCCATGCTCAGTCTGCACGGCACGGCGACGCTCTACAACGACGACATGGAGGCTGTGGCCGTACACCGTGCAGGGCTGCAGGAGGTGCCGGCATGTTCGCTCAAAGGCACCTTTGGCCACACCATGGGAGCCGCCGGCGTGCTGGAAACACTGCTGGCCCTGCATGCCGCAGAAAAGGGCGAGGTACCGCCTACCCACGGCTTCGCCACACCGGGAACACCGCAGACGCTACGCGTGGCGGCAGAAAGACAGCACACGTTGCGCGACGGCGATGTCATCAAACTGATGTCGGGCTTTGGCGGATGCAACGGTGCCGTGCGCTGGACACGCCGCATTCCGGCGGCAATGCTCGCAGCAGTGCCCCGCACGTTGCCAACGCTTGTGGCGGAACGTCAGGTGGAGATAGACAGCGCGAAAGGCGTAAGGGTGAATGGTCACCATATGACGCTGGTGGAGCGCGGACGGGACATGCTCACCGAGATATATCGGCAACGGCAGACAGCCTATCCGAAATTTTACAAAATGGACATCCTCTGCCGCCTGGGGTTCATCGCCGCCGAACTGCTTATGGATGGTAAGTCCGCCGATGATGCAGCCGGTACGTTGCGCACCGAATGCGCCATCGTGGTGGGCAGCCACAGCGGGTCGATAGCCTCGGACCGCCAGTTTCAGCGCACCATAGCGCCCGACAGTTTTTTCCCCTCACCGGCGGTCTTTGTCTATACCCTGCCCAACATCGTTACGGGCGAGATCGCCATACGCCACCACATCGTGGCCGAAACGGCATGCTACCTGTTGCCGCAGCGCGATGACGCCCTGATGCTGCGCCTGGCACGCACGGCATGTGCTGAGAGAGCCGTGCGCCACGTCATGGCGTTATGGCTCGAAGCGCCCGACGACGCCCATTTCCACGCCAGCGCCACGCTCTACCACGTTGGCACACACTGATTAGAAAATACATATATATTACATATCTTATGGACGAACTTATCGAAGAACTCAAGGCTTCCATCATCGAAGCGCTCAACCTGGAAGACCTGACGCCGGCCGATATCGACGCCGACGCCCCGCTCTTTGGCGAAGGCCTGGGTCTGGACAGTATTGATGCTCTGGAACTGATTGTGCTCATGGAGCGCAACTATGGCATTCGCCTGAAAGACGCTGCCGCAGGCCGTCAGGTATTCCAGTCGGTACGCGTTATGGCCGAATACGTCATGGCCCATCGCACGAAATAATGACGCCCTGCCGCTCCACCTCTTTTCCTCTTTTTCCTTTCCCCACCGCATGACCCCACCGATTTATATCACGGGCATGGGCATCATCTCGGCCCTTGGTACAGGATGCGATGCCACGCTCCGTGCCCTGCGCTCTGACCGCAGTGGCATCGGCCCCATGCGCCATCTGCCGAGCATCCACCGCCATCTGCCCGTCGGCGAGGTGGCACTGACGGACCGCCAGATGGCCGATGCCCTGGGTATAGCGCCCGCGACGCCCTTCACCCGCAGTGCGTTGATGGGACTGATGGCCGCCCGCGAAGCGCTGGCCGGCGCCGGCATCGACG
This sequence comes from Bacteroidales bacterium, assembly GCA_022772475.1. Lineage (GTDB taxonomy): Bacteria > Bacteroidota > Bacteroidia > Bacteroidales > Bacteroidaceae > Alloprevotella. Next base: position 10,360 of record JALEZQ010000028.1, read on the forward strand.
CCGCGGCGCAGATACCTATAGCCTTCGTGTCGGGCTCGACGGTGGGCGGCATGGAGCGTAGCGAAGCCTACTATCTCGACTTCCTGGAGAGCGACCGCCACAGCGAATACATCGGTCTGCACGACATCGGCGCCACCACCACGCTCATGGCGCACCATCTGCCCGGTGTGACCTATACAGCCTCGGTGAGCACCGCCTGTTCGTCGGCTGCCAACGCCTTGGTCCACGCTGCCCGTCTCATCGAAGCCGGCGTGGCCGACGTCGTACTGGCCGGCGGCACCGAATGCCTGACGCTGTTCCATCTCAACGGTTTCCACACGCTGCTCATCCTCGACGAGCAGCCCTCACGCCCCTTTGCCGTCTCGCGTGCCGGCCTGAACCTGGGTGAGGGCGCCGCCTATTTGGTGGTAGAGAGCGAAGCCTCGATGCAGCGCCGCGGACGCCAGCCTATAGCCCGCCTGTCGGGCTGCGGCAATGCCTGCGACGCCTACCACCAGACGGCCACGTCGCCCACCGGCGAGGGCCCCTTCCGCGCTATGCAGGCCGCTCTTGCCGAAGCGGGCTTGAAACCCTCCGACATCGACTATATCAACGCCCACGGCACCGGCACGCCCGACAACGACCGGGCTGAATTTGCCGCCATAGAGCGTCTCTTTGGTACCGACGCCCTGCCGCCGTTCTCATCGACCAAACCCTTTACGGGACATACCACGAGTGCGTCGGGATCCATCGAGAGCGTCATCTGCCTGCTGGCCATGCAGCACGGCTTCATCCCCGCCAATCTCAACATGGACGTGCCGCTGGCGCCCGGCTGCCACCCTGTGACAATACGCCGCGAGGGCGTCAGCCTGCGCCACGTCATGTGCAATGCCTTCGGCTTCGGCGGCAACGATACCGCGCTGGTGTTCTCCAAAGCGTAACGTGCCAACGTACGAATACGTGTAATTCATCAACCATCAAGAGGCCATGCCTATCTACCTTTGTGGCGCCGCACAGATTTCGGCGCAACAGCCGCTGACCGACGCCTGGCTCACCGCCCCCGAGGCGCTACCAGAGTCCACGCTGGTGCGGGCCATCGACCCGCCCTTTCGCTCGCTGCTCCCGGCCGCCGAGAGCCGCCGCATGGGCGTGGCGCTCAAGCGTATGGCCGTTGTGGCCGACAGCGCGATGGCCGAGGCCGGCCTCGGTGAAACGGACGCCATCGTCGTGGGTACGGGCATGGGCTGTGTGGAGAGTACGGAGCACTTCCTCGACGCCCTGTGCCGTCAAGGCGAACGCCTGCTGGGCCCGACCCATTTCATGCAATCGACGCACAACACGCCGGCCTCGCTGCTGGCGCGCCGCCTGCACTGTCACGGCTACAACGCCACGTTTTCGCACCAGCAGGTGTCGTTCGACCAGGCGCTCTACGACGCCTTCCTGCTCATGCAGACCGCTCGCGCGGCGACGGTGCTCTGCGGCGGCATCGAGGAGGTGACGCCGACGTTCCACATCCTGCTGCGCCGCATGGGGTATGTGGGCCACGCGGCACAGGTGGCCTGCAGCGAGGCCGCGGCGGCCTTTGTCCTGACCACGCAGGCCGATAAAGTTATGCAGGCCGCCGCGCCGCGCGCCATATTGGCCGACATGTGCATGGGCCATCTGCCCCCAACCGGCGACACCGCCGCCAAGGCCCCTGTCGTGGGGCACGCCCTCGATGCCATGCTCGGCCGCCACGGCCTGACGGCGGCCGACATCGATGCCGTCATCGTGCCAAACAACGGTTATGCTGCCTACGATGCCCTGCCCGGTAGCCTGTTGGCGCAGCACCTGCCCCACGTGCCGCAAGTGGCCTACAAACGGTTGTTCGGCGAATGCTTTTGCGCCTCGGCTCTGGGCCTGTACATGGCGCAGCGCCTGATAGAGCGCGGCCATATCCCCACGGCCCTCGTCAGCGGCGGCATGGACCATAATATGGACTGTAGTAAAGACCATGGCCAAAACAGTGCCGTCGCCGCACGCCGTCTGTTGCTCGTCAACCATTCCATGGCGACCGACTTCTCCCTAATCCTGCTCACCTCCTCCTCTCACGCCCTATGAATAGCCCCTTTGTCTCACCCTATACCTTAGCGTCGCTGCAAGCCGACGGCCCACAGGCCCGCGCCTGCTTCGTCCTCGATGCCGACGCCCCGCTCTTTGCCGCCCATTTTCCGGGCAACCCCATCCTGCCGGGCGTTGTGCAGATCGACATGGTGGCCAAGGTCATCGCGGCCTGTCCCGAGTGGCAAATGGGCGAGGCCGACATTGACGAGGTGGCCAACGTGAAGTACCTGCATATCATCGACCCGCGTGTCCATACAAAGGTTTATATCAGCGTGAACTGTAAACCATCGGCTGACGGCCGCCGTCATTTCCGGGCCACGCTGACGTCAGACGTGACGGACGGCGCGATACATTTCTCCTCAATCTCGCTGGTGATGCGTAGCCAAACTTCCCGCCGATAGGTTTCTCTTCTCTTTCCCCACTTTTTCCCTTCTCCTCATGCCAGTCCCCGCGCCACATACCGTCTGCGCCATCGTCCCGACTTACAATAATGCGGGCACGCTGGGCGCCGTCCTCAGCGCCGTGCGCCGTCAGGTGGCGGTGGTCTATGTGGTGGACGACGGCTGCACCGACGCTACGCCGCAGGTCATCGCCGATGTCTGCGGCGCCGATGCCGCCACGCGTGAGGCCCGCGGCTTCCGCCTGCTGCGCCACGCTGCCAACCGCGGCAAGGGGGCGGCGCTGCGCACGGCACTGCGGGAGGCACGCGCGGCGGGCTTCCGCTATGCCGTGACCATCGATGCCGACGGCCAGCACCCGGCCGACGCCATACCGCGCCTGCTGGCGCCACTGGCAGCGCACCCCGACGCCTTAGTGACCGGCGCACGCTCGTTCACGCACGACCGCATCAACGGGCAGAGCACCTTTGCCAACCGCTTCTCCAACTTCTGGTACGCCGTCGAGACGCTCACCCTTCAGCCGGATACGCAGTGCGGCATGCGCGTCTATCCCCTGCACCGTCTGGGTACGCTGCTCGGCGTCACCGACCGCTACGAAGCCGAACTGGCCCTGATGGTCTTCGCCGCCTGGCGTGGCGTGGAGGTGGTGGCGGTGCCCATCGACGCTTATTATCCGCCGCCCGAGGAGCGCGTGAGTTGGTTTCGCCCGGCACGCGACTTTGCCCGTATCAGTGTGCTCAACACCGTGCTGTGCCTGTTGGCCGCCGTCTATGGCTGGCCGCGCACGCTCTTCCGCCGCCTGCTGCGCTTAGGACGCTCGCTATGGGCGGGCCTGGCCTTCGTGCTGGGTATCTTCCTGGTGCTGTGGCCCGTGACGCTGCTGGCGCGCCTCTGCCTCAAGGGTGAGCGCCGCCGCTATACGGTGCGCCGCGCCCTGTCGGCGGTGAGCCGCTTTGCCGCCCACCATGTGCCGGGCACCTCGTTCCGCGTGACGAACGCATGGGGCACGGACCTATCGCGTCCGGCGGTGCTGGTGAGCAACCACCTGTCGGTCCTCGACCTGGTGTGCATCCTCTCGCTCTCGCCCCACATCGTCGTCGTGGCCAAAGACTGGGCCTGGCGCAGTCCGTTCTTCGGCTATATCATCCGTCAGGCGGGCTTCCTGCCCGTGGCCGACGGCATCGAGCAGAGTATGCCGCGCCTGCGGCAAAGGGTGGAGGCGGGCTGCTCTATCCTCATCTTCCCCGAGGGCACACGCAGCGTCAGTGGACGCACGGGACGCTTCCATCTGGGGGCCTTCTATACGGCACAGCAACTGCAACTGCCGATCGTCCCGCTCCATCTTGCGGGCACGGGCCATGTGCTGCCGCCCCACCGCCTGCTGCTGCGCCCGGCGCCTATGACGCTGGCTGTGGGCCGTGCCCTGACACCGCCTGCGCCCGACGACCCACGTGCTGTGCGCCGCCTGCGCCACTGGCTCCACCGCTGGTATGTGGCGAAGGAAGACGGTGAAGCACAGCCATAGTATTTCGCCCTTTTTCTCTTCCCTTCCCTCCTTATGAAAATCGTCGTCATCGGTTCCGGATTGGGCGGACTATCTACCGCCACCATGCTGGCGCGCATCGGCCACGAGGTGGTCGTGCTCGAACAGCAGGCCCGTGTGGGCGGCTGCCTGCAGAGTTTTAAGCGTGGCGATGCCCATTTCGAGACGGGGATGCACTACATCGGCAGCGCAGCCCCCGGCGAACCCTTGCATCGCCTGCTCACCACCCTTGGCGTCCTGCCCGCCGTCACCCTATCGCCGCTGTGTCGCGATGCCTACGATATCGTGCGCCTTGGGGGTGAAGAATACTGCTTCGCCAATGGTCGCGAAGCCTTCCTCGACGGCATGCTGCGCCATTTTCCCGATGCCCGACAGGCCCTCGATGTTTATGTGCAGACCCTTGACGAAGTGTCTGCCGCCTCTTCGATCGACCGCCTGTTCGGCACCGCCGCCGACGAGGGACAGGCTGCCGCCATCCTGGCCCGCTATCAGGCCGTTAGCACCGACGCTATGATCGAGAGCCTCTGTGCGGGTCATCCGCGTCTGGCTGCCGTGTTGGCGGGACGCCTGCCGCTCATCGCGGCCCGGCGGGGGTGCACGCCCTACCTGCTCCACGCCTTCATCACGAGTTTTTATGAGAGCAGTGCCTGGCGCATTGCCGGCGGCAGCAGTCAGATAGCGCAGGCATTGGTGCAGCAGATCGCACAAGCCGGCGGACAGGTCCTCACGCGCTGCCGCGTCACGGCCATCACGGCCGACAGCCATGGCGTAACGGGCGTACAGACAGCCGATGGCCGCCATTTCGTCGCCGACCACGTCATTGCCGACTGCCACCCCGCCATCACCCTGCAACTGGTAGCCGCCGGCGGTTCGTCCATGCTGCGCCCCGCCTTCGTCCACCGCATTGCCTCGCTCGAGCAGACGCCGGCCTGCTTCGTGGCCTACGTCACCTTCCGCCGCGACACCGTGCCCTACATGCCCTCCAACCTCTTCGCCTATGCGGGCTCGTCGCCCTGGCAGTGTGAGGAATATGCGGCTGACGAGTGGCCCAAGGGCTACCTGTTTATGCCCATGTGCGATGCCGACAGCCAGCGCTACATGCGCAGTGCGATGCTCCTGTCGTATATGAAGTGGAGCGATGTGGCGCCGTGGGCCGACACCCGCACGGGTCACCGTGGCGAAGCCTACGAGGCGTTCAAGGCGGAGCGGGCGGAGCGTCTGCTGGCGGCCTTCGGCCACGACAGACCGGACCTGTGCCGCCATATCGAGGCGGTATGGACCTCGACGCCGCTGACCTATCGCGACTACAACGGCACGCCCTTCGGCGCCATGTACGGCACGGCGCCCGACTGCCGCTTAGGGCCTGCCGCCCGCGTGCCCATCCGCTGGCGTCTGCCGGGTCTGCTCCAGACGGGGCAGTGCGTCAACTCGCACGGCATCCTTGGAACGCTCATCGGTGCCATGCAGACGGCCCTCCACATCCCCGGCGCCCGCGAGCCCCTCGCCCGCCTCTTCGGGGTAGAACCCGAATAGATTCCTGTCTGTGGACGGTCTGAGATACATGACCAAGGCCAAAGCAGATAGCCAAGCAGCAGATTGGCCATCATGACCAAACAACCCCGAGTCACCCTCGCTGAGAGAATGGCCCGGGGACTTTTATTTGAGGACGATGTTACTCCGTCTCGTCCGCAGGCATGTCCTGCCCATTGCCTGCCGATACCTTGCCGAAGGTCAGACCGCTACCGGCGCCGGTGCGCATGGCGGCCACCAGACGCGAACCGGGGGTGAAGCGGGTGCGGACGTGCTTGATGCCGGCTGCCGTCACCTCCTCGGGG
>JALEZQ010000026.1 GCA_022772475.1 Bacteroidales bacterium
AAGGTACAAAAAAACTCCAACCTACGCAAGAGAAACACCAAGTTATTTTACACTTTTTTCGTTGGCCAACAAGCGTTTATGTGCACCCACAGCAGTTCTTGACCGTCTGTAGGGGAAGGGAAGCATTCGCTGAATAGTTACGAAATGTCGGTTCGCGCTATCGGGATGAACCCCCGCGTGAAGGCCGATGTGTGATGCTCTGTGTGCGAACATGAGGATGGGCTTGTCTTGAAAGTAGAGATTAATTTCGGGGCTTTATTTGGTAATACGGTGAACGGTTTGTAGTTTGCAGCACAAAACTGCACGGTCGTGCAAAAAAGTTCTGTAAATACGCTATGGAGATAAAACGTGACATACATCTGAAAACAATTATTGCTATCCGGTAAATGTTCTGTGGGACGGAGGATGGCCTTCAGCCATCCTGCCCCTCAAACATCGTTGCAGTCGTCGCTGGACAGTATGTATCAACTGCACAAAACACAAAATCTGTAGTACCCACGCGAAAATCGTCAAAACGTAACTACATGACGTGCAAAATAATATCAGACGATAGGTGTTGAAGTTGGGCTTACTCTTACAAACGCAAAATCCCCCGCAGGAGGCTCTCCGGCGGGGGATTTTTATACCTTGGTTAGGGCGCGTGGTGAACGCGCGGCGGTTTAGAAGCCCGAGTTGGCCAGGGGCGAAGCCTGGGTGTAGGTGCGGGCTGCCAGTTCCTTGTCGAGCATGTACAGGCCGTAGCCGTTGTCGCCGATGGCGCGGAGGCTGTCGATGATGGTGCGGGCGTTGTCTTCCTCTTCCACCTGCTCGTCGATGAACCACTTGAGCATGCTCTGCGTGGCAAAGTCCTTCTCCTCGAGCGCCGTGGCCATGAGGTTATTGATGAGCGACGTCACCTTCTCCTCGTGCTTGAGCGTCTCCTCGAAAGCATTGAGGAGCGAGGTCCACGACGTGGGCACGGCGTCGATGGCCTTGAGCTCGACGCGGCCGCCGCGCTGCACGATGTAGTTGTAGAAAATCTGGGCGTGGTCCTGCTCTTCCTTAAACTGTACCTCGAACCAGCGGGCGATGCCGCTCTTGCCCTCGGCGTGGCAGTAGGAAGCCATGGACAGATAGAGGTAGGCCGACCAAAGTTCGGCATTGATTTGCGCATTGAGCGCATCTTCTACACGTTTGTTAAGCATAATATATAATGTATAGGGTTTGTTTCGTACCGGAGATTGTTCCGGTGTGCAAAGTTAGTGCTTTCCGCGGCAATGGGCTTTGGCCTACGGCCGTTTTTTTTGCGTGACGAGGTAGAGACGCTGCACCTTGCGGTCGTCGCACGAGCGGTGGTGGCTGTCGTACTTCATCTGCACGTCCCACTGCGGGTAGTCCTTCTTGAAGGCCTCCACATCGTCGTCGCCGCAGAGCAGGTAGGCCTTGGCGGCGGGCTGCTGCACCTTGTCGATGGGCGTGATGCGGTTGTTCAGGTAGAAGTTGATGGTGAAGGGGTGCATGCGGTTGGCCTCGCAGATGTCCGTGCGGAAGGAGTAGATGGGCGCGTGCCCTGTCATGCGGGCGATGGTGTTGGCCACGGCGCGGTCGCTATGTACCGTCATGACCGCCGGGCGGTAGAGGCCCTCGAAGGCTACGAACAGCCCATAGACGATGAAGACAGCCGTCAGCGGGCGGCGTGCTCCCTGCCGTCGGCGCAGGGGCCAGAGCAGGACCAAGGGCAGGACGAAGATCACGATGTTGAGCACGCTTAGAGGCACGTCGGCCAGCGCCTGGACATAGGCGGCATTCTCCGCCGCATGCTTGCCGCCGAACATACTGCCCGTCACCCATCCGCACTGTATGGCGACGAAGGCCGCGCTCACCGCCACGGTGACGAAGGCCAGCAGGTAGGCCAGCGACGGCAGGGCGTAGGAGCGGCGGCGCTCCAGCCAGAGCATCAGGCGCGCCGTGAACCACGCCAAGAAGGGGTACATGGGCAGCAGATAGACGCTGCGCTTGCTGGCGGGGATGCAGTAGAACACGAAGACCACCGTCGCTGCCAGCAGCGAGAAAGCCTCCGTGGCGTGCATCGTGCGGAAGCGCTGCAGCAGCACGGGCGGCCAGAGCAACTGCCAGTTGGGGCGCCACGACTCGATGCCCGCCAGCGCCGTCGGGATGGCCAGCAGCCACAGCAGGGTGTAGGGCGCCATGCCCGCCACGATGGTCTGAATGTTATAGGGCCAGGGGTTGATGTGTGAGGCATAGGTCATCTGCCCGGTGAAGCGCAGGACGTTCTCCTCGTAGATGAGTTGCAGGAAGCGGTCGCCGCCGTGGGGCTGCGTCCATGCTGCCATATACCACAGGCCCAGAGGCAGCAGCGCCGCCACGAAGACGAGCGTCATCTTCCACAGCGCCGTCCACAGCGATGCCTCGCCGCGCAGCAAGAACCACAGGCCGCCGATGGCGCAGGGCAGGGCCACGCCCACCGGTCCCTTGGTCAGCGCCGCACCAGCCAGGCAGGCCACGGCCAACCACGGCACGCCCTTCAGACGGCGCTCGCCCCACGCCACAAGGGCGTAGAGGCCGCACACCATGCACACCGCCAGCAGCATATCGACGCGGCAGGTCACGGCGGAGCGGTGCACCTCAAAGTTGGTCAGCAGGATGAGCGCCGCGGCGAAGGCCGTATGGCTGTCGCGCCGGCGGGCGAAGAACAGGTAGGTGGCCACCACCAGGCACAGTGTGCCCAGCGCCGACGGCAGGCGCGACGTCAGGACGCTGATGCCGCCCGCCACGGACGAGAAGGCCGCCACGAGCCAGTGGAGGAAAGGCGGCTTGAAGGGAATCTCGTCGCCGTTGTTGACTGGCAGCACCCAGTTGTCCTGCTGCAACATAGACATGGCCACCACCGCCTCGCGCGGTTCGCCGCGCGTCGAGAACGGCGTCAGGCCGAGGAAGAGCACCAGGGCCACCACGCCCAGCACGATGAGGTGGAGCGTCTGGCGGCGATCCTGTGGGGAAAGGGAAGTCTTTGCCATGAGATGAGTGGGGAGAGAATTAAGGGGGGATGGGGGAAGGGCGGGGGAGAAGAGCGCGCCGCGTCAGCGGGGCAGCGCCGCCAGCAGCGCGGGCATGGGGTTGTCGTGGCAGATAAAGCCCTCGGCCTCGAGGCGGGGACGGATGGCCGAGCCGATGACGCGGTCGTATTCGGCTTCGAGTTGTCCCTCTTTATACAGTCGGTAGAAGTAGCGCCAGTGGCGGCCGCCGTGGCGGCCTTTGTGCTGCTCCAGTTGTTTGCCGCCATTGACCATCTTCTCGACAAACTCCCGGCGCGAGCGCACATTGTAGTGATACACCACGATGCCGCTCTTCGCCTCACGCTGCGGCAGCATCTTCACCTTGTGGTTGCCCATCGAGATTTGCAGGTAGCCCGCCGTGCGGTGTGCCACCTTCTTGTTCTGTCGCTCGAAGATGGAGTAGAGCGAGAGACCGTAGGCCTCGTAATTGTCCACCTGGCGTACGGTATGCTCCCATGCCGTCCAGGGCTTTCCCTCCTCGGGATAGACGCTGCGCATGGTGCAGTTGAGCACGTTGGCACGCGTGGCCGCCATCTCGTCCTTCAGACAGCCGCCGGCCGGGTGCCAAAACTCGTCGGCGTCGGCATTGATGACCCAATCGGCGCCGTAGCGCGTCTTGGCCAGCCACACCATGCGGTCCACCCATTGCTTCTGCGCATAGTCGGTGGCCGTCTCGCGGATGATCTCCACAATCCACCCCTTTTGGCGGTAGCGCTCGAGGATGTCGGGCGTGGCGTCGGTCGAGTTGTTGTCCGTGACGATGAAGGCATCGACGCCCATCTGTTTGTGGAAGCGCAGGTTGTGCTCGAGCATCAGCGCCTCGTTCTTTACCAGCAGCGTCATGATGAGGCGCGGCCGTGGGGTGCGCCGCAGCGAGCGCGGCAGGTCGGTCAGGCAGCGTAGGGTCTTGGTAAGCAGAGACATGGAGAGGGAGAGAAGGGAGATTCTATGATATGGTAGAGAAAAACGTCAGTTGCAGGCGTTGAGCACCTCGTCGGGGATGCTCACCGGCACGCGGAGCCAGCCGGCGGGCAGGATGTGCGGCGCCTCGGTGTGGGCAAACCACCGGTCGGGCGCCACCACCACCTTGTCCCGGCGGCTGTTGAGCCAGGCGCCCCACCACGAGAAGGTGCTGTTGCAGATGATGTGGTGGCGGCAGCGGCTCATGAGCATCATGTCCTGCCAGGCATCCTGCTTCACGTTCCACGACACGTAGGTGGCGTTGCCCAGCGGCAGGTTTTCGTTCACCCATGCAATGTCGTCCGAGAAGACATAGTAGTGGGGCTTTGCCCCCAACTGCTGCTCCATCATGCGCACGGCATCGCGGTAGTACTCGGCACGGCATACGCAGCCCGTGTTGCGCCATGTGCGCGGCTCCAGATAGTCGCCGCGGCGCACGTGGATAGACACCGCCAGGGGGTCGGCGTCGATGAGCTCCAGCAACTGGCGCGTGCGGTCGCCGGCCAGCCTTTCGTCGAAGAGGAAGGCGCGGCGCACGTCGTCGGCGATGTCGGCAAAGAAGCGTTCGCTCTGGTAGAAACCCTTGAAATAGACCAGCGGCCACAGGCGGCGGCGCAGGAAGGGGCGCAGCGAGTCGGTCGGCTGCTTGCGCTCCAGCACCGTGGTGAAGAGCAGAAACTCCATCACCTTCTTGGCCTTCTGCGGCATGCAAAACTCGTCCTCGGGCAGCGAGGGAAACAGACGGTGCAGTTCGTAGCCGTTGTGCACGCGGTAGTGCATCATGTCCGACAGGTCGATGCGGGTGTGGCGGTAGCGGGCTTTCATACGCATGTAGAAGGCGTAGATGAACATCTGGTTGCCCAGACCGCCCGTCATTTTGATAAGACGCATAGAGAGATAGGAGAGGGGGAGTAGGAGGGGGGGAGGAAAGGTTACAGGTGGAATGAGCCGTCGAATTTTCGGGCCACGAAGGCCTTGCTCTTGCGCAGGGCCTCAGCGTCTTCGGCGCGGTAGGTATAGGGGCTGCCGCGCTCCCAGTCGATGGCGCGCAGACTGGCCTCGGCGATGTCGTCGGCCGTACTGTGCAGGTGGTGGCGGAAGGGCGAGTTCCACAGCGCCGTCTGCAGGAATATCTCGTCGCCGCAGAGCGTGTGGCGGTAGCGGCGGGCAATCTGCGGCGCCCGCTGCGTGAGGTAGCGGCAGAAGTCTTCGGTGATGCTCACCCAGTTGCTGCCCTTGCGCGGCGTGCCGTCCGTATGGCGGTGTATGCCCAGCGCGCACTGCAGCGCCAGCGCCGTGTTGCGCACGGGCGTCGTCAGGCGGTGTGCCAAGGTGTGCTTGTCGCGCAGGTGGAGGGTGAACAGGTGGTAGCGGCCGATGCGCTTGGTCAGTTCCTTCCGCGTCTTCTCCTCGGCAAAGAAATGGACAAACTCCGTCCCCTGCCGGGCGTCGCAGAAGGCCATCCACTGCGCCACGTCCTGCGTCAGCTGATCGACGCCCGAGAGCAGGTGGTAGTAAGCATGAGGGCCGTCCGCCAGAGCGCGGGCGAAGAGCATCAGTTCGGTCTGCACCTGACTCACGTCGCCCCAGTACACGCTCAGGCGCTCCTCCGTCAGCGTCAGGCGCGCCTGTGCCGGCCGCCATGTCGCCGCCTGCGCAAAGAGAGCGTCGGCCCGCGCGTCGATGTGCAGGTAGATGTCCGCCCGCGGGTGGTCCAACTGGCTCAGCAGGGCGCGCAGCACCTCGGGTTCGTGGTGTGCGATGATGAGAAAGGCGTGACGGGTCTGCGTCAGCGTTGTGTGGTGTTCGGGCATACGGCGTGTGTTTTGCCGCAAAGTTAGTGTTTTTGTGACGAACGGCAACGCCCGCGCCCGGGAAGTGCGCCCGAAAACCGCAATGAATGTGAAAAAGTATTGCGGAGCGTTATTGTATCAACAGCAATGTCGCAAAACCTACCAGTATCGCTACCGTAAAACTGGCGAGCGTACCTATTAGTACATATTCCGTGGTTTTTATGTCCTGAGCCTTGTTCAACTCTCCAAAACGGAAAACAGACTTGGCAGCCAACAAAAATCCTATGCCTTCAGCATTTCCGGTCAATATGAAGGTCAGTATAAGGATGCGCTCAAGGTATCCAATCCATTTTCCGGCGTTCGGCAGACTCCTGTCTGTTGCTACCGAAGGAGCCCATTTCCTGACGAAGAGGCTCAACATGACGGAAGTAGGCTTCAGCATCAAGAGGTAAGCGATGACAACAGCCCAAACATCTTGGCTGTTCCATTCTGCTTTGAGAAAATCTTGACAGGAAGTCGCGTCATGGCCAAATAATGATGACCATAGGGCAATGATGACGGCGATATGAACCAGTTGGTCGATAAAGAATGTTGCGGCCTCCTGCTTCATATACTCCACCTTGATGTAATCCATCAGCACGTGCGATATGAAGATGACCAACGGGACAAGCCAATTGTTCCAGTCTGCAACAATCAGATATGCCATTGCGGCATGAATGAAGCCATGCAGCAGGTGATACAGATATTTCTTCTTTGTCTTATCCTGTTTGCCCCCACACACTTTGTCGCTCTGAAAGAAAAAGTCGGAAAGGATGTGGGCAGCCAACAGTCGCAGCAGTATGGCCATATTTATTATTCTATGAAGTTTGAAATCAGCGTATGGTACCTGTCTATATACATCTGAATCAGGCTTGCTTTTGCCGCGCTCAACAATTTGCTTATATTCTGTGCGGACGTATGAAACTTATCTGCAAGTTCTTTCTGAGAAGTGCCGTACAGCAATGCCTGATAAACAGCCTGCGATTGTGGCACGCTCCATGAAGAAATGACCTCATCGGCAAATGCTGTATTAACCCGCAACTCTTCATTTACATCAGCCCATCTTGTTTTGACCATCAGGCGCCGCTTGCCCATTTCGTCAAGTTCCCTTCCCGAGTATTGAAAAGCCTCCCCGTCTGAGAGAACAATCTGCTCTGCATGATAGGATATAGAGCCCACCCCTAAAGACAGCCGGGCATCCCACGGCTTTTTACTCTCGGCAGGGGTGTGGCTTTTCAATCCGGCACGCAACAGGACCGCAATCTTCATGGCATTTTCAGGGGTGTCAATGACCATTTGGAAACTGTCGCCTCTGAAAAATTCCATCTTGAGAGGTCCGATGGCAGACAGTTCATCGGCTATCTTCCCAATGGATGCCAACAGGAAATCCCTGTATTTTAGATGTATGGAAGAAGATTCGATAATGTCTCCCGTGATAACTCCTTTAATCTTGTCCATATGTCTTGCCAGTGATAATCTTCGGCAAAGGTACAACTAATATCGCAACAATCAACCAAAAACGGTTGTTTTTGCGAAATCAACCAAAAACGGTTGATTTCGCACAATCAACCAAAAATGGTTGATTGTGGAGCGTCCGCATAGCGTCGCCTCCAGCCTCTCTTCCCGCGTCCGCGTGCTGTGATGTAGGTCCATCTCCGCCGTTTTGTCGGTTCCGTAGTCTTTGGGTGTAAAGTTACGTAAAAAACGGTAATTAGCGGGGATGATGCTGGGCAACGGCTGGGCAACGGCGCAAAAAACGCTGCGCATTTGCCCGCCGGCGCAGCGCTCCGCTGCGAGGGAAATGTGTAACTTTGCCATCGTTTATGGACCTGAAATCACTCTTACCGCTCTATACCGCCCACTCCGGCGTGCAGGCACTGGCCCGCACCGCCGCCGTGGGCGCGCCGTCGTGCATGGCCGTCGAGGGATTGCGCGGGTCGGCCGCCCCCATGGCCGTGGCCGCCATGATGGCCGCCATGCCCGAGGCGGCGCGGCGCCCCATGCTCATCGTCATGAGCGACGACGAGGAGGCCGGCTACTTCTACCACGACATGGCGGCCCTGCTGGACGAGGGACAGGTGCTCTTCTACCCTTCGACCTACCGCCGCGCCGTAAAGTATGCCCAGCGCGATACCGCCAACGAGATACTGCGCACCGAGGTGCTCGGCGCCCTGGCCGCCCATATGCCGCGCGCCATCGTCACCCATCCCGCCGCCCTGGCCGAACGCGTGGCGCCCGCCGACGCCTTCCGCAACGGTACGCTGACGCTCACCGAGGGCGGCACCTACGACCTCGAAGCGCTGGCTGAGCAACTCTACGACCTCGGTTTCCGCCGGCAGGACTACGTCTATGAGCCCGGCGAATATGCCGTGCGCGGCAGCATCCTCGACGTCTATTCCTATGCCTCGGAATACCCCTTCCGCATCGACTTCTTCGGCGACGAGGTGGATAGCATCCGCACTTACGAGGTGCAGGACCAGCTGACGCGTGAGCGCCGGCAGAGCGTGGACATCGTGCCCGACATCGAGGCGCAGACGCCCGCGCTGGTCGATTTCACCGACTGTCTGCCGGCCGACACCCTGCTCGTCGTGCGCGACCTGCCCTACGTCCACGACGCCGTGGACCGCATTTACACCGAGGGCTTCGCCCGACAGGCCATCGCCGAGGCCGAGGCGGCACGCGAGGGCGGCGACAGTGCGGGCGCCATGGCCGTGCCCCTTGACCGCGACCTGCTGCTCACCCCCGGCGACCGCCTGCTGAAAGGTCTGCAGAGCCTGCAACGCATAGAGATAGGCACGCGCCACTCGCGCCTTGCTGCACAGACGGTAGCCTTCCACACTGAGGCGCAACCCCTGTTTCACAAAAACTTCACCCTGCTGGCCGAGACCTTCGCCCGTCTGGCCACCGAGGGCTACCGCCTGCATGTGCTGGCCGACAGCGAGAAGCAGAACGAGCGCCTGCGCCACATCCTGGACGAGGGCAGCAGCGCCCTGGCCGTGCCCGAGGCGGCGGCCCGCTTCACCCCCGTCCACCACACGCTGCACGAGGGCTTCACTGACCACGACCTGCACCTCTGCCTCTTCACCGACCACCAGATCTTCGACCGCTTCCACAAGTATAACCTGCGCACCGACCACACGCGCGACGCCAAGATGGCCCTCACGCTCAAGGAACTGATGCAGTTTGAGCCCGGCGACTTCGTGGTCCACATCGACCACGGCGTGGGGCGCTTCGCCGGACTGGTGCGCATGCCCACGGCCGACGGCAGCCAGCAGGAGATGATCAAGCTGGTGTATAAGAACGACGACGTCGTGCTGGTGAGCATCCACGCCCTGCACAAGGTGTCGAAGTATAAAGGCCGCGAGGGCGAGCCGCCCACGATGAGCCGCCTGGGCACGGGCGCCTGGGAACGGATGAAGGAGCGGACGAAGAAGAAGATCAAGGACATTGCCCGCGACCTGATACGCCTCTATTCGCAGCGGCGCGAGGAGCAGGGCTTCGCCTTCAGCGCCGACACCTTCCTGCAGCACGAGCTCGAGGCGGGCTTCACCTACGAGGATACGCCCGACCAGCTCCGCGTCACCCGCGAGGTCAAGGCCGACATGGAGAGTCCGCGGCCGATGGACCGCCTGGTGTGCGGCGACGTGGGCTTCGGCAAGACCGAGATTGCCGTGCGCGCCGCCATGAAGGCCGTGGCCGACAACAAGCAGGTGGCCGTCCTCGTGCCCACCACCGTGCTGGCGCTACAGCACTACCACACCTTCGCCCAGCGCATGAAGGGCTTCCCCGTCAGGGTAGATTACCTCTCGCGGGCCCGCACCACGGCGCAGACCTCGGCCGTCATCAAGGACCTGGCGCAGGGAAAAATCAATGTCCTCGTGGGCACGCACAAGCTCATCGGCAAGAGCGTGAAGTGGCACGACCTGGGACTGCTCATCATCGACGAGGAGCAGAAATTTGGCGTCGCCGTCAAGGAGCGCCTGCGCCAGCTCAAGGTCAACATCGACACCCTGACCATGTCGGCCACGCCCATCCCCCGCACGTTGCAGTTTTCCCTCATGGGGGCCCGCGACCTCTCCGTCATACAGACGCCGCCGCCCAACCGCCGCCCCGTACAGACCGAGATACACACCTTCGGCCACGAGATTATCGCCGACGCCATCAACTTCGAACTCTCGCGCGGCGGTCAGGTGTTCATCGTCACCCACCGCATCGCCATGGTCTATTCGCTGGAGCAGCTCGTCCGCAAGCATGTGCCGGACGCCCGCGTGGCCACGGGCCACGGACAGATGCCGCCGGCCGAGCTCGAGCGCGTGGTCGAGGACTTTGTCAATGCCGACTACGACGTGCTCATCTCCACCACCATCGTAGAGAATGGCATCGACATCCCCAATGCCAACACCATCATCATCGAGGGCGCGCATCACTTCGGCCTCTCCGACCTGCACCAGATGCGCGGTCGTGTGGGGCGCTCGGGCCGCAAGGCCTTCTGCTACCTGCTGGCGCCGCCCCTGGCCTGTCTCAACCCCGACGCGCGCCGACGCCTCGAGGCCATAGAGAACTACTCCGACCTGGGTTCGGGCATCCACATCGCCATGCAGGACCTCGACATCCGCGGCGCGGGCAACCTGCTCGGCGCCGAGCAGAGCGGCTTCATCGCCGACCTGGGCTACGAGACCTACCAGAAAATCCTGGCCGAGGCCATCGCCGAACTCAAGACGGACGAATTTGCCACGCTCTATGCCGACGGCGACGCTCAGACGGCGGCGCTCACGGGCGACATCTTCGTCGATGACTGCACCATCGAGTGCGAATACCGCGCCTATCTGCCCGACACCTATGTGCCCGGTGCCGCCGAGCGCATGATGCTCTATCGCGAGCTCGACAGTCTGACCACGGATGAGCAACTCGCGGCCTACCGCAGCCGCCTCATCGACCGCTTCGGCGCCCTGCCCGTCGAGGCCGAAGAACTGCTGCGCATCGTGCCCCTGCGACGTCTGGGGCGCCGGGCCGGCGCCGAACGCCTCACGCTCAAGGGTGGCCGCATGGTACTCTACTTCGTGGGCAATGCCGACAGCCCCTTCTACCGCAGCGACATCTTCGGGCGCATCATCACCTACGCCACGCAGCAGTTCCGCCGCTGTGCCCTGGCCGAAAACGCCGGCAAGCGCCGCATGACCGTGGCCCATGTCACCTCCGTCAGCGAGGCGCTCGACGTCATGCAGCAGATGACGGGCGAGGCATAGACCGCGCGCCCTCATTCCTATATATATAAGGAAAACTACGCCGGCTCCGTCCCCCAATCTCCCCAATTTCTCCCACCCACTCCTTCTCCATCCTCATGGACCAGCCCATCCTCAACGCCCACAACAAGGACGAGCACCGCCCGTCCCACACCGCCGAGCACCTGCTCAACCAGACCATGGTGCGCCTCTTCGGCTGCGAGCGCTCGCGCAATGCCCACATCGAGCGCAAGAAGAGCAAGGTCAACTACTGCCTGCCCGTCTGTCCCACCGCCGAGCAGGTGGCCGACATTGAGGCGCGCATCAACGCCCTCATCGCCGAGGACCTGCCCGTCACCGCCACCTTCGTCAGCCGCGACAATGTGCCCGAGGGCATCAGTCTGGACCGCCTGCCGGCCGACGCCAGCGAGACGCTGCGCCTGGTGCGTATCGGCGACTACGACCTCTGCCCCTGCCTGGGCCAGCACGTCGAGCACACCGGCGAGATAGGCCACTTCCGCATCACCAGCACCAGCTACGCCGACGGCAACTTCCGCATCGTCTTCCGCGTCGGCGCCGTCTGACCGCCCGCCGCCCACGCCAAACCTCCCTTTAGAATGCGTCCAAATTAGTGCGGAGCGAAAGCGGCCCGTCTCAAAGAAATATGTAACTTTGTGCCCATGAATATCACGTAACACTAATAAGGACCGCCTTATGAACTTCATATTCATATCTCCGCATTTCCCCCATACCTACTGGGCTTTCTGTGACCGTCTGTACCGCAACGGCATCAACGTGCTGGGCATCGCCGATGCTCCCTATGACCAACTGGACAGCCGCCTGCGCAGCGCTCTCACAGAGTACTACAAGGTAGATAACATGGAAGACTACGACCAGGTCTATCGCGCCGTGGCCTACTTCGCCTTCAAGTACGGCCGCATCGACTGGATCGAGTCGAACAACGAATACTGGCTTGAACAGGACGCCCGCCTGCGCACCGACTTCAACGTGTGCACGGGCATCAAGACCGACCACATCCGCGCCATCAAGGAGAAGTCGGAGATGAAGAAATACTACGCTCTGGGCCACATCCCCACCGCGCGCCAAATCCGTGCTTCGGAGGGCTACGAGGCCGTATGCCGCTTCGTCAGCGAGAGCAAGTTTCCCCTCATCTCCAAGCCCGACCGCGGCGTCGGCGCCACCGACACGTGCAAAATTTCGTCCTACGACGAACTGGCCCGCTACTATGCCGAGCGCCACAACATTGACGACTACGTCATTGAGGAGTTCATCGACGGCGACATCGTCTCCTACGAGGCCATCGTCAACGCCCAGGGCGACCCCATCTTCGAGTCGTCCACCCTCTGGCCGCCTTCGCTGATGGACATCGTCAACAAGCAGCTTGAGCTCATCTATACCATCGACAAGGGCGTGCCCGACGCTCTGCGCGACCTGGGACGCCGCACGGTCAAGGCCTTCGGCGTGTTCAACCGCTTCGTCCACCTCGAGTTCTTCCGCCTGCGCCACGACCATCCCGGACTGGGCCAGGCCGGCGACTTCGTAGCCCTTGAGGTGAACATGCGCCCGCCCGGCGGCTATACCCCCGACATGATGAACTACGCCCACAGCACGGACATATACCAGATATGGGCCGACATGGTGGCCTACGGCTCCACGCTGCAGCCCTGGGGACAGCAGCGCTACTGCACCTACATCGGCCGACGCGACGTATGGTGCTACCGCCACACCCACGAGGAGGTGCTCGACCGCTACCGCGACGCCATCGTCATGTGCGAACGCATCCCCGACGTGCTCTCGGGCGCCATGGGTAACCAGAGTTACACCTTGCTCTTCGACACCTTCGACGAAATCAACGAGTGCGTGCGCTATATCACCGAAAAGGCATAGCCGCCCTCACCATATACCCTTACCCCTACACTCCGATGGAATCACAACAACACAGCCACTATAGTCAGGCCCTCGACCGCGAGATGACCTACAAGACCTACGGCACCGAAGGCCGTCCCGTCCTGGTCTTCGCCTCGCAGAGCGGCCACTGGTACGACTACGAAAACTTCGGCATGACCGAGGTGGTGCGCCCCTGGATAGAGGCGGGCAAGATACGCCTCATCTGCGCCGACAGCATCGACGAGGAGACGTGGTCGAGCCACGGCGACGGACGCCGGCGCAGCATGCAGCAGGAGCGCTGGTACCACTACATCACTGACGAACTGATACCTGCCGTGCGACGCACGCCCGACGAAACCTTCATCACCACGGGATGCAGCATGGGCGGCTACCACTGCGTCAACTTCTTCTGCCGCCGCCCCGAACTCTTCGACACCGTCATCGCCCTGAGCGGCATCTACCGCGCCTCGTTCTTCTTCGGCGACTACGCGGACGACCTGACCTACGACAACTCGCCGCAGGACTACCTCGAAAACATGCCGGCCGACCATCCCTACCTCGACATCTACCGCCAGAAGCGCATCATCCTCTGCGTGGGGCAGGGCGCCTGGGAGGAAGACCTCCTGGCCTCCACACGCGAGATGGACCGCATCTTCCACAAACTGGACGTACCGGCATGGGTGGACTACTGGGGCTACGACGTCTCACACGACTGGCCCTGGTGGCGCCGCCAGCTGCCCTACTTCATGGAGAAAGTGGTGCCCCTCAACGACTAAAGTCGCCTAAGACCGCCTAAAGCCGATCGGGCCCCATAGCCGTCCGCCATCCCATACCTTCACATCGGGACAACATTCCCTCACATTGCTAACCTTAGAATATCTCCCTCCACATCCGTGTCCACGCAAATCTATACCTATGACGAGGCGTTCAAAGCCTCGCTGGCCTACTTCAAGGGCGACGAACTGGCCGCCCGCGTCTGGGTCAACAAATATGCCAAGAAAGACTCCTACGGCCGCATCTACGAATGCACGCCCGACGACATGCACCACCGCATCGCCGCCGAGATAGCACGCATCGAAAAGAAGTATCCCAACCCCGTGGCCGAAGAGGACATCTTCAGTCTGCTGGCCGACTTCCGCTACATCATCCCCGCCGGCAGCCCCATGACGGGCATCGGTAACGACCTGCAGGTAGCCTCGCTCTCCAACTGCTTCGTCATCGGCGTTGACGGCGATGCCGACTCCTACGGCGCCATCATGAAGGAGGACGAGGAGCAGGTGCAGCTCATGAAGCGCCGCGGCGGCGTGGGCCACGACCTCTCCCGCATCCGTCCCAAAGGTACGCCCGTCAAAAACTCCGCCCTCACCTCCACCGGCCTCGTGCCCTTCATGGAGCGCTTCTCCAACTCCACCCGCGAGGTGGCACAGGACGGACGACGCGGCGCCCTCATGCTCTCCGTCAGCATCAAGCACCCCGACGCCGAAGCCTTCATCGACGCCAAGATGACCGAGGGCAAGGTGACGGGCGCCAACGTCTCCGTGCGCATCGACGACGAGTTTATGCGCTGTGCCGCCGAGGGACGCCCCTACCACCAGCAGTTCCCCATCGACGTGCCGGCCGACCAGGCCCTTGTGGGCAAGGACATCGACGCCGCAGCCCTGTGGAAAAAGATTGTACACAACGCGTGGAAGAGTGCCGAGCCCGGCGTCCTCTTCTGGGACACCATAGCCCGCGAGAGCATCCCCGACTGCTACGCCGATCTGGGCTTCCGCACCGTCAGCACCAACCCCTGCGGCGAAATTCCCCTCTGCCCCTACGACAGCTGCCGCCTGCTGGCCATCAACCTCTACGCCTACGTCGTCAATCCCTTCACCCCCGAGGCCCGGTTCGACTTCGACCTCTTCCGCCGCCATGTGCGCTGCGCCCAGCGCTTTATGGACGACATCATCGACCTCGAACTCGAGAAGATAGACGCCATCCTTGAGAAGGTCAACGCCGACCCGCAGGAAGAGGAGGTCAAGGCTACCGAGCACCGTCTGTGGGAGAAGATTAAGCACAAGACGGCGCTGGGTCGCCGCACCGGCGTGGGCATCACCGCTGAGGGCGACATGCTCGCCGCCCTGGGGCTGCGCTACGGCACCGACGAGGCCACCGAGATGGCCGTCAACGTACAGCGCACGCTGGCCCTCGCTGCCTACGCCTCGTCCGTCGAGATGGCCCGTGAGCGCGGCGCCTTTGCCGTGTTCGACGCCCGGCGCGAAGCCGCCAACCCCTTCATCCTGCGCATCAAGGAGGCCGACCCTCAGCTCTACGCCGACATGGCGCAGTACGGTCGCCGCAACATCGCCTGCCTCACCATAGCCCCCACGGGCACCACCAGCCTTATGACGCGCACCACCAGCGGCATCGAGCCCGTCTTCATGCCCGTCTATAAGCGTCGCCGCAAGGTCAACCCCGGCGACCCCGAGGTCCACGTGGACTACATCGACGAGACAGGCGACGCCTTCGAGGAGTACATCGTCTATCATCCTAAGTTCATCACCTGGATGCAGACGCAGGGCATCCCCACCGACGTGCGCTACACCAAGGAGGAGATCGACGAACTGGTACAGCGCTCGCCCTACCACAAGGCCACGGCCAACGACGTGGACTGGCTCATGAAGGTACGCATGCAGGGCGCCCTCCAGAAATGGGTGGACCACAGCATCAGCGTCACCGTCAACCTGCCCTCCACCGTCAGCGAAGACCTGGTCAACACCCTCTACGTCGAAGCATGGAAGTGCGGCTGCAAGGGCTGCACCATCTACCGCGACGGCTCCCGCTCGGGCGTGATGATCAGCGTCAAGAAAGACGAGAAGAAAGACGCCGCTCCCGCCCAGCAGCCCTGCGCACCCCTGCCCGTCACCGAGCGACGTCCCGACGTCCTGGAGTGCGACGTCGTCCGCTTCCGCAACAATAAGGAGAAGTGGGTGGCCCTCGTCGGCCTGCTCGACGGCCACCCCTACGAGATATTCACCGGTCTGCAGGACGACGAAGAGGGCCTCGTGCTGCCCAAGACGGTCACCAAGGGCCGCATCATCAAGCACGTCTGCGAGGACGGCAGCAAGCGCTACGACTTCCAGTTTGAGAACAAGCGAGGCTATAAAACCACCGTCGAGGGCCTCTCCGAGAAGTTCAACAAGGAATACTGGAACTACGCCAAACTCATCTCGGGCGTCCTCCGCTACCGTATGCCGCTGGTCAACGTCATCAAACTCGTGGACAGCCTCCAGCTCGGCACCGAGAGCATCAACACCTGGAAGGTCGGCGTGGCCCGCGCCCTCAAGCGCTACATCACCGACGGTACCGCCGCCAGCGGCGTCACCTGCCCCGAGTGCGGCCACGAGTCGCTCGTCTATCAGGAGGGCTGCCTTATCTGCACCCACTGCGGCGCCAGCCGCTGCGGATAATGCCCCGCTTTTTGCTGAAAGAACCACGAAGGCCTCATGCTGCATTGCAGTGTGGGGCCTTCGTCCTATATCGCCCGTGTATATCGCCCGTGCGCCACGCATGCAAAATAATGGTGGCTGTGAGCCGTTTATCCGAAATTTATTCCCTATCTTTGCCCGTACTACGAAAACACGTTTAACCTAATCTCTGATACACTATGGCACTTGAGAAAACTCTGGTCCTGCTCAAGCCCTGCACCATGCAGCGCTCGCTGGCAGGCGAAATCATCTCCCTCTTCGAGAAGAAGGGTTTCAAAATTTGTGGCATGAAGATGATGATGCTCACTGACGAACTCCTCAGCGAGCACTACGCCCACCTGGCCTCCAAACCCTTCTTCCAGCGCGTGAAAGACTCCATGATGACGGCGCCCGTCGTAGCCCTCTGCCTCGAGGGCGTCGATGCCATTGCCGCCGTCCGCGCCCTCGCCGGTCCCACCAACGGCCGCAATGCCGCCCCCGGCACCATCCGCGGCAGCTACTGCATGAGCTTCCAGGAGAATATCGTCCACGCCAGCGACTCGCCCGAGACCGCTGAGGTCGAACTGCGCCGCTTCTTCCGTCCCGAAGAAATCTTCGACTGGAACCAGGCCATCTTCCCCTATCTCTACGCCAACGACGAGTTCTGACGCGAGCCCCATATTCCTATTCGCGCCGGGCGGTCCGGTAGTAGTGCCATGTCCATTGACGTGGCACTAAGTTTTTGTTGCGCGCAGCCCGACACCTCTTCTTCGCCGCAGGAAGGCCTTCTGCCTTCCTCATCCCCGCGGATTTTCTCTGCCGGCAATCTGATGATTCCCGTCGCACAATCCGACATTTTGACAAATGCTCTTTTAGGAAAGTTTAACGGTGTGAGCGGCGAAAATGCCCGTTTCGCCTTCCGATTTGGCGGTCGCCCACTCGCACGACACGGTTTGGGCGACAGATTTTCCTGTTTGGGCGACAGAAAAAACAGTCGCCCAAACAGTGGAACTGCCTTTAGGACACGAAAAAAGGGCCCCACAGAGGCCCTTTTCTTCATTTGCACTGCAAAGATACAACAAAACGCGGCGAAAAGCAAATCGGCGCCGGAGGACGCAGAATGGCAAAATCCGTAAAAAAGGAAAATGGCGGCGGGTAGTAGTGCCTGGCGGCGGGTAGTAGTGCCATGTCCATTGACGTGGCACTCAGTTCTTGTCGCGGCGCCAGCCGCGACGCCTTTTCTTTGCCGCAGGAACGCGGCTGTGCCGCGAGTGGCACGTCAATGGGTGAGGCCGCGTAGTAGTGCCATGTCCATTGACGTGGCACTCAGCACGCGTCGCGGCGTCGGCCGCGACACCTATTCTTGGCCGAAAAAAAAACGCGGCTGCGCCCCGGGAGGGTGTATCAAAATTGCCCCCTCAAAATATGCTGTTAATACTTAAAGCAAGGCCCCGACTTTCTCAAGTCAGGGCTTTGCTATATCACAAAGATTTTGTATCTTTGTGATATACAATGAATAAAGATATCAAAGGTGCACTTTAGAGAATATAATCCC
>JALEZQ010000075.1 GCA_022772475.1 Bacteroidales bacterium
GTGAATCAGCCACTATTTTTGAACTTAAATTATTGAGAATAAAAGCAATAATATCAGTATAGATTTATGTTGAGGAGTGTGTGAAAGAATGGCTTCGACTGCCGTCAAAATCCCTCATCCCTGCATAGCTGAGTAGTTACGAACGTCCTCTCCGCCGTTAAAAATTCATAAACTTTTCACAGGGAAATTGGGCGATGATAGAAAACTCGTGCGCATAACGTGAAGTGAGAAAGGGACAACAATGTTTACCGGGCACCAAAGTCTGTTTTTGTTTTCCACCTCCGCCTCTGGATGCCCTAGTGAAACGGAAGGTCAAACCCATCAGGGTGATACACAAGGCCGGCACACCGCCCCGCTGAGGAGGATCTGGTGTGCCGGCCATGATGTTGGTGTGCGTATGTATTGTAGAAAAAGTGTAGGGGATAATGCGGGAGATGGGGCTTTAGGGAATCATCAGGTGGTAGCGGTTATAGACGCTGCCGCGGTTGACAATCTTGATTTTGAACGTGCCGGTCCACTTGGGTGTCCAGGTGCAGATGCAGTAGTCGATGTTGTCGTCGTCCTTAGTAATGAGGTTGTTGTTTTCGTCGTAGATATAGAGGTCCAGGTCGGTGTCGCCGTCGCCCTCTACGGTGACGCGGGCTTCGCTGTTGGCGCGGAAGGTATAGGTCCAGGTGTCGGTGTAGCCAGCCAGCACCTTGTCGTAGAGGTCGATGCTCGGACCAATCTTGTCGTTCGTGTCGGTGGTCATCGTGACGCTGGCGGGAGCGGTGGCGGCGGTGGCTTCGCTTTTGGCAGCGTGTGCGGCGCTGAAGGAAAGGAGGGCGAAGGTGCAGGCGGTAAGGAGGCTCTTGGTCATCATAGTGGTATGCCCTGGTCCGTGTCGGGCGCAACGTTTAACGGTTATTGTTTTGTTCTTTGTCTGTTTATGTGCCCCACACGACAGAAGTAACCGTAAATAGCAAAAAAATGCGTGCAGCCGTTTCGACTGCACGCATCTGGTATAAGCGTGTCGGTGGGGATGACTTCAAAAGAACGACCAACACCGAATGCAACACCGCAAGAAGATGGTCTGCGCCTAAGCAAAAGGCTGCGCGATAGACCTTCTTATCTTTTACCCGCGACCAACTCAGAACACGCCCTGTGCCGCCGCGCCCAGGGCTGTAGCAGCCATGAGCAGCACAGCCCAGAGGGACTGTTTCGTCTTTGTCATCATCATAAAGGGGAGCGATGTGGTGAGCGATGCGAAACTTGCACGTGCATAAGCCTCACAGCGTCCACTGGCCGCCGGTGATCTCGTCGAGGGTGAGCGAGCGGTAGATCATCTGGTAGTAGCCGGGCTCCTCTTCGTAGAAGAAGCCGATGTGGCCGTCACGCTGGAGGGTCATGGTGGAGTAGGCGGAGCCGACGGTGCTCACCTGATAGTGGCCCTGCCATCCGGCGGCGAAGGCGCGGGGCGTGAGGTAGTCGGCCTGGGTGCGGAGGGGCTTCCAGTAGATGGTGACGTTGGAGCGGTTGGGGCCTGCCGGTATGCTCTGCAGGGCTATCCATGCGCGGCTGCCGTCGGCCTTTGCCTTGGCCTGTACGAGCATGATTTCGCCGTTGCAGGGCGTGCCTTCGTTGCTGATGCCACCCTCGACCTGGCGCGAATCGACGGGGGCGCCCCAGATGCCTTTGGCGTGCTTGACGTCGGTGTAGCGGAAGATGTTGAAGTAGCGGCCGCCGTGCTTGCGCGAACTGAGGAGGACGCTGCCGTCGGGCAGTTCTTCACACTTGGGCTCGTCGCCCTTGGGTGCGCACGACTGGTCGGCGGGGCCCAGGGCGGCCCATGTGCGACCGAAGTTGTCGGAATAGATGACGTAGTTGCCGCGGTGGGTGCAGAGGGCGGCATAGAGGCGGTAGTAGCGGCCTACCTTGACCTGTCGGCTCTGGCATATGCGGCCGGAGCCCATGAAGAGTCCGTTGATGCGGTTGTTGAAGATGCCCTCATAGACCTGCTGGGTGAGGTCGATGGGCTTGTCGGTGTTCCACTGCCACTGCCGGGCTTTCTTGTTGTACGTGGCGTGGGTGCATACCATGCGCTGGGTGTGGCCTATCTTGGAGTTCCAGTAGGGCACGTCGCCGGATACGCATACCAGGAGCAGTTCGTTGCGCTCGCGGTCGGCCACGAGGCAGGCGTCGCCGTAGCCGGTGTCGGGCCCGCTGCCCGTGCCCTGGAGCACGGTGACGGCGTCGGACCATGTGGCGCCGTTGTCGGCGGAGATGCGCTGCATGATATCGACGCGGCCGTAGCCTATGTCGCCGCCGCAGGGGCGCAGGTCGCTCAGGGCGATGACGTCGCCGTTGACGGCGGTGGCGATGGCGGGGATGCGGTAGGGGTAGCCTGTGTGGTCGCCCGTGTGGAAGAGGCGCGTCTGGGCGTTCATACCGATGGCGGCGAGGGCCAGGGAGAGGAGGATGAAGGGTCGTTTCATAGTAGAAAAAGGATTTAGGGTGGAAGGGGGATGAGGGCGGATGGGACCGTACCCTCTTATTGTCAGAAGGGGTAGCCGATGGCGAAGTGGAGGGCCAGGGCGTCGTTGAACTTACGGAGGTTGTAGAATCCGCTCTTGCCGGTGTCGTAGGGGGCGTGGAGGCCGATGCCGACGTCGAAGCGCAGGACGAGGAAGTCCATGTCGTAGCGCAGGCCGAAGCCCGTGCCGACGGCCACGTTTTTCAGGTTGTCGGCGGTCAGGCGGCCGCCGGGGCGCATGGCGTCGTGGCGCAGCAGCCATACGTTGCCGGCGTCAAGGAAGATGGCGCCGTGCAGACTGCCCATCAGGTGGGCGCGCAGTTCGGCGTTGGCTTCGAGTTTGACGTCGCCGGTCTGGTCGATATAGGCATAGCGGCCGCCCTGGCTGCGGAAGGTGCCGGGGCCCACGGTGCGCACGGTGAAGGCGCGGACGCTGTTGGCTCCACCGACGTAGAACTGCTCCGAATAGGGTGCCGTGGTGCTGTTGCCATAACTATATACCACGCCGGCGAAGAGGCGTGTGGCGATGTGCAGGCCGGAGTGGATGCGGAAGGTCTGGTGGCCCTCGACGGTGGCCTTGACAAACTGGGCAAAGGGGCTGCCGAGCAGGTCCTTGTCGCGCTGGTTGAAGCCCTGACCGGTGGCGGCGTAGAAGCCCGAGAGCACGTTGCCGGCCTCTTTAAGATGCACCTGCAGCCATACGGGGTTGCGGTGTCCGGCGGCCGAGGCGTAGGTGAAGGTGTAGGACAGCGAGGGGATGAACTGGTCGCGCATGGACATGTAGAGCGCGGGGTTGGCCGTCATGATAGAGTCGAAGGCCGTCGTCTTGTGGATAAGTTTGTCAAACTCCAGGCTCAGCGGTTTGAGTTCGTGCCGCGCATTGCTGTAGCGGCTCCATTTGTAGGTCACGTCGGCGCCGATGGTGACCATCTGGAAGAAGTTGGCGCGGTTTTTCCAGTCACCGCTCAGGGCGAAGGTGGTCGTGGCCTGCGTGTAGGAGCGGCGGAGACGCCGCTGGTTGAAGAAGGGGATGATGGGCCGCGGAAACTCAAGGGAGAGTTCGGTGCCCAGTTCGTAGGAGTTGAACAGCGAACTCTTGCCGCTGCCGCTGGTGTGCAGTTGCCATTCGTAGGAGCCGAAGAGTTTCCATGCCACCTTTTCTCCGCCTCGGAAGGCGTTGCGCTTGGCGAGGCTGTAGGTCATGCCCGGGCCCACCTGCTGGTTGCTCTTGAGGGTGGCGTTCATCTCGAAACTGCTGTCGTAGGGCTTGTCGAGGGTGGCGGAGATATAGACGTCGAGGCTGTCGCAGGTGGCCGTAGTGTCCTGCGGCACATAGCTGACGTCCATCTGCGAGAACACGCCCATGGCGCCGAGTTGCTGCAGCGTGGCGCGGCTGTCGCTCAGGCGGAACAGTTCGCCGCGCTCGTGGGCTATGGCGCGTCGCCACATGCCCTGGCGGAGGGGAATCTTCTCGCCCGAGTAGGTATAGCGTATGTATCCGCGTCCGCTCTGCCGGTCAAGGATGTCGTTGACCGAGCGGCGCATGGTGACATAGACGCGGCCGATGTACCATGGGTGGCGCGTGTTGGCGGGGCGGTCGGTCTTGGGCATGACCACCAGCTGTACGCGGCCCGGGCGCTGCAGGGTGTCGGCCAGGAAGGTGGTGTGGGCGGCGGTATAGTAGTAGTAGCCGTTTTCGCGGAAGAGGGCTTCGAGGCGCGTCTGCTCGTCCGAGAGGTTGACCACGCTGAAGGCGTCGCCCGTCCGCAGCGTACTCTTATGGCGCGTGGCGCGCACCAGGCTGTCGGCGCTGTCGATGAAGCCGCGGTAGGTGATGCCGTCGAGGCGGTGCAGGGGTCCGGCGTAGATGTCGTAGGCCACGCGGGCCTTGCGCGGGTTTTTCTGCGGCAGGACGGTGGCCTTGACGCGGCCGGAGAAAAAGCCGTAGTTGCGCAGGGTGTTGGTGGCCACGCGAGCTCGCGTCTCGGGCGCCACACTGCTTACATAGACGGGATTGGCGGCGAAGGTCTTGAACATCCATTTGCGCAGGCCGTGCCGGTGGTTGACCAGGGCGTTGTACGACCACAGGCCGAAGGGCAGCGGCGTGCGCACCGACGACGAGCCGAAGAGGGCGTTGTTGGGCGCATAGGCCAGCACGGCCTCCACCTCCTCGCGTGCCGTGGCGAAGGCTTCGAGGTCGGCGTCGGCCTGCCGGCGCAGGCTGTCTTCGGCCTCGGGTGTCAGGGGCTGACTGCCGCCGTTGGTGGCCGGCGTACCGTCTGAGGTGCCGCCCGCGGTGATGCCGTCGAGGACATTGCCCACGGCGTCGATGGCGCCGGCGATGGACGTGATGACGCCGGCCGAATCGGGCTCGGCGCCGCCGCGCTTATAGCGCTTGGGGGCGCCGTCCCAGCTGATGTCTTCGATGCCCGTATAGAGCGTTTCGCCCTCGGCCAGATGCTTCGTTTCCGAGCATGACGGCAGCAGAAGCAGGGGGGCAAGCAGAAGCGGGAGCGTATGGCGGGAGAGGATGTGCATGGAGGAGATAGATAGGAGAGGGTGGGGGAGGAGTTAAGGAAAGGGGAGGGTGGAAAAGAACGGGGGAAACAGCGGCTACCGGGCCCTATTCTTTCTTCCGGCGGAACAGGAAGAGCTCGCCGAGTTTGTCGGTCTTTCGGCGCAGCACGAGACCGGCTCCCGTCTGTGTGAGTTGCCCTTCGAGGGGGTCCTGCGTGGAGCGGTCGTAGAACACCTTGACATAGCGTGTGGCGCTGCGGTCCAGGCGGTATTCCACGGCGATGTTGTCGATGAAGCTGGCGGCGGAGTTGTCGGCATCTTCACCCGTGCTCACCTTACCGCCGATGATGACGCTGATGCGGTCGTTCCAGAAGCGTTTGGCGAAGCGGAAGGAGTAGTCGGTGGTCTCGGTGCCCGTCTTCGACGTTCCCGTCTCCATGCCCACGCTCAGGTCGAAGGTGCGCAGGGCATTGCCGGCGATGTTCTGTATCTCGCTCTGGAGGAAGGCGTTGAGGGCGTTGCTGGCCTTGAAGCCGGTGCCGCCGGTGAGCATGTCGTCGGTCATGAACATGCCCGTGGCGAGCATGGCGACGGCGGTCTTGCTGCGCTGGTCGGCCGACATGGCCGCGAGCTGGTTCTGCATGGTCAGGTCTTCGGGGGCCTCGATGGTGAACTCCAGCCCCATGCGGTCGAGGGGCTGCGTGATGGCCACGCCGACGTCGAAGGCCACGGCGCGCGGCACGTCGTTCTCGGTGACGGTGGTCTTGACGCGCTCCTTGGCGGCGATGTTGAGGGTGGGGTTGGCGGCGTCGCCGGTAAACTCCACATAACTGCCGGGGACGATGTCGAAGGTCTTGAGGGGGATAACGGGCAGCGAGTACTTCATCTTGCCGCTCTCGGCCGTCAGGCGTCCCGTCAGGCGGAAGTCGCCCTGCTCGGTGATGCGCATGGTCAGGTTGCCGCCGCCTTCGAGGTTGACATAGTTCGTGCCGTCCTCGCTGAGGTTGCAGCAGAAGCGCGCGGCATCGCTGATGCTTATTCCCAAGACCATGTTGAAGCCGCCCACGGCCACGGCCTCGTCCATCTCGACGCGGGCCGTGTCTGTCAGATCGACGAAGCGCACCAGGTCGGCCAGGCGGTCATCGACGGTCAGGGGCGAGTCTTTGAGGATGTAGGTCATGTCGGTGCGGTCGAGGATGTCCATCTTGCCCTTGACGGTGACGGCGTCGGCCGAGCCCTCGAGCTGTCCCACAAAGTCGGCATAGACCTTGCCGTAGAGCAGCGACGACATCTTGCGTCGTGTGTTGACCAGTTCGAAGTTCTTGGCCTTCATCAGCAGACTCATCCGCATGTTGTCCATCTGGCTGAGGTCCAGGCTACCCGTGATTTCCAAGGGATTGCCGCGGCCGTTGGAGCGCAGGCCGAAGCGGTCGAAGAGCAGGCGGCTGTCGGCCATCACCAGCGTGGTGGTGTCCATGGCCAGGTTGATGCCATAGACGTCGGAGAGGACATGGGCCGAGTCGAAGGCCAGGGCGCCGTCGATGAGCATACCGTCGCCCTCCTGCCGTAGGCTCAGGTCGCCCTTGGCATAGCCGTCAAGGAGGAAATCGGTGCCCACGAGGAAGCCGTTGGCCATCTGCAGCGGCAGGCCGTCGATATGGGCCTCGCCGGCAAAGCGGTCGTTGCTGTAGGTGCCTTCACACTGCATCACCTCGCGGTCGCCGGCGCTGATATAGGCGTGGGCATAGTGGGCGCTATCGGCCATGGGCAGGTAGAAGGCTTCCACACCCAGGTCGCCGAGCAGGGCGCCCTCAAACTCGAGCGCACGGGTCTGCACCAGCGCTGCCGCCGATAGCGACGGCTCGAAGCGGCCCGCCGTGATGTGGATGTCGCCGCTGAGCATACCGCCCAAACGCGGCATCACGGGCAGCACATCGGAGAGTTCGCTCAGGTTGACGTTCAGCATACTCAGCGTCAGGTCGTTGATGCTGTCGGTGGGCTCGCCCAGCAGACTCATCGCCGTGCCGTCGTCGGCCAGCAGGTCGATGTCGGCACGCACCTCGTGCTCGCGGCCAAGGAAGACGTAATTGTCGCCATTGATGCGGAAGTTGCGGTAGGCGATGACGGGCGTCTCGGGGAAGACGCTCACCTGCAGGCCGTCCTCGGCCGCCGTGGCCTTCACGCCGAGGTCGATGCCCTTGCGGCCGCGGGCGTCGAAGAAGTCGAGGTGTACGCCCGCCGCTGCCTGGTGGACGAAGGCATTGATGACGGCGCGAAACTTGTTCGGGTTATGCTTCGTATAGCTGTGGAACTCGCCGGTGAGGTTGATGCCCGTCGTGTCCTGACTCAGCCGGGCGTTGATGGTGTCGATGAGCAGGGCGCCCTGCTCCATCTTCCCCACGCGGGCCTCGCCGCTGAGCCCCTCGGCGGGCGAGGTGCGGAGGCGCAGCATGGCCGTCTCGTAGCCCAGCCCCTTGAAGCGCAATATCTTGCTCAGCGGGTTGTCCTGCCCCGCCGTCATATCGACCTGCATGACGGGCAGTGTGGCTCGCAGGTCCTGCAGGTCGATGGTGCGCTGCTCCATCTGTGCCGCCAGCGCCGCCGTCAGGGCGCCGAGGCCGTCGCTGATCTGCGTCAGCCGCCCTTCGGCGCCCATGGTGAGCGCCAGGTCGCCCGCCGTCACGCGCGCCGTCGTCGTGTCGGCCGAGGTGGCGAAGTCCATCGTCAGGTCGCGCGCCATGATGCTCTTGCGGGGCGTGAGGAAGCGGATGTTGCGCATAGCGCCGTGCATCTCGAGCGTGCGGCTGCGGGCGTCGGCCATCACCTGCATGGTGGCGGTCATGCCGATGCCCAGCGTGTCCTTCGTGGCCATCAGGTCCGACAGGCGCACCTCGTCGATGTCGGCGGTGAGCGTAGCCTCCGACAGCCGTCCCCATGCTGCTGTCAGGCTGCCACGGCCTTTGGCAAAGGCATTGTCCGCACTGAAGTCGGCCCTGGCCTTTCCACCCGCGCTCTCAGCCTTTATCTGTATGCCGTCCAGCACGGCCTGTCCTACCGCCAGCCGCCGGATGTCGGCCTCGGCCATCAGGTGTGAGGCAAGGGCTGTGGGGTCGAAACCGCGCCCCGCCACCTTCACGCTGCCGCTGAACGGCGAGAGGCCGCTGCCGGGCAGCAGGCGCCCCAGAGGCAGCGCCCGCGCCGTAGCCATGGCGGCATACTGCTCCGTCCGCGTGTCGGCCTTCAGACGCGTCGTCATGCTGCCGCCGGCGGCGCTCAGCATGAGGTCGGCCGCATAGGCTGTGGCGCGTGCCGTCAGGCGGCCCTTCAGCCGCGATGCCGAGGGCACGCTCACCGTACCCTCCATACCGGCGAGGCGCGTCAGGCGGGTGCCGTCGGCCACATTGGCCTCGAGGCGCAGGTCCAGCGTGCGCCGCGCATCGTCCATGAGGTCCGTACCGCTGCCGCCCACCGTCAGGGTCAGGCAGCGCGGCACGGCGAGCGTGCCCTCCTCGATGGCCAGATGGGCCATATTGCCCGTCACCCGGACGCCCAGCGTCATGCCGTCGTCGGGCAGCACCGCCAGGTCGTCGGGCGTCACGTAGCCCGTGAGCAGCGCCGCCAGGTCGCTGCGGCGGATGGCGGACGACAGACGGACGTCCATCGTGCCGCGCGCCGCGCTGTCGAGGGCGGCATAGGGAATGTCGGCACGCGCCGTCAGCGTGCTCTCGGGCAGACGCAGCATCAACTGCGGCACACGGATGCCGCGGCTGTCCATGCGCACGCTGCCCTCGGCCCCCGTCACGCGGAGGCCGCCGTGGGCGGCAAAGGCCAGTTGCGACAGGCGCAGACTGAGGCCATCGGCGTCGGTGACGAGCGAATCGACCGTCATGCGCAGGCCGGTCAGCGCAAGATAGTCTGCACTGAGTCCCTCGGGCACGGCATAGTCCGCCCACAGCCACTGCCGCGAACGGCGGAAGGCCTCGTTGGGCAGCGACGAGGGCGCGGACAGCGTGTCGTGGCGCGTGGCATAAGTCAGCGCACGGCCGTCAACGTCAATCTTGCCTACGGCATAGCGCCCCGTGCCCGTATGGAAATCGCCGCCGCGGAGGGTGGCCTGCGTGATGTCGGCACCGACGCGCATACTGTCGCCGGGCATCGAGAGGGCCAGCGCCGTGTGGCGCAGCCGGATGTCGTCGGCCACGATATGCCAGGGCATGGCGGCCGTAGTGTCGGGGGCTTCTTCGCGCGCGGTGTCGCTCAGGGCGACGTAGAGGCTGGCGCGGTCCAGCAGGGCATGGTCGAGGTGCACCTCGCCGTCGGCCCATGCTATGCCGTGCGCACTGGCCTCCATATGGCCGATGGTGCCGATGACCTCCGTGTTGCTCACCATCGAGCGGGTATCAACCTGTACCTGGTCCAGCGTCAGGCCGTCCACGTCGGCACGCCCCTGCAGCAACGGCAGCAGGCGCACGTCAAGACGCACCCGGCGGGCCGCCAGGATGGTGTCGGCCTCGTTTTGGCAAACGGAGAGGTCGTGCAGCGTCAGGTCCAGCGGGAAAGCCAGCCGCACCTGCCGCAGACGGATCTGCATCCCCGTGCTCTCGGAGAGCATGGCGGTGACGCGCTGCGCCACCCAGTTTTGTATGGGAGGGATATACAGCAGCACGGCCAGCACGAAAAACAGGATAAAGGGCGAGGCCACAACCCACAGGGCGCGGCGCACCCAGCGTTTTCCTTTCCGGCGCTGCGTGGTGTTCATAGACATACTGCTTTTCTTCATGCTTGCAAAGTTACGAACGGACTGCTATGTGGCCAAATCCGCACCGCGGCAAAAATCAGCGGCGGCTAGCAGCCCACCGTCAACAACGAACACTTTTTATGAGAAACTATACCCGAAGTCTTGCGCCAACGACAAAGTTGTATGTGTTGCTAAAATATACACGACAACATAAACAACGGAGACAACAGGCAAGGTCGTACAAGTTGTTCCAGTTGTCGTCTAATAATATACACGACAACCAATACAACGGAGACAACAAGCAAGGTTCTACAAGTTGTTCAGGTTGTCGTCTATAATATATGCGTTGTCGTCTATAGTATATGCGTTGTCGCGTAAGTATCATAAAAGGGCAGATGCACGTCGCAGAGGCGGCGGTATGTGTGTAGAGTTTTGGTGTCGCAAAGGTATATATTGTCTGCAAATTGGCTCGGTTGCGGTGGGGAGAATGAAAACGCAGGGCAGGCAGATATACTCCTCAGAAAAAAAAGCGTACTTTTGTATTCCTGCTCGCACGCCGGAACTATGGCGTCGGGGAGGCCCTACACCTTATTTATAATAGCACGACACCCTACCTAAAGCACGACCCCCTATGCGCATACTCCATACTGCCGACTGGCATCTGGGCAATACCTTCCACGGCCACAGCCGCACCGGCGACCACCGCCATTTCCTCAGTTGGCTGCTCGGCGTCATCGACCAAAACCGCCCCGACGCCCTCATCGTCAGCGGCGACATCTTCGACAACGCCAATCCCGCGGCCACGGCCGAACACCTCTTCTACGACTTCCTCGACGACGCCACGGCGCGCGCGCCACAGATGCAGACCGTCATCATCGCCGGCAACCACGACGGCGCCGCCCGCCTCGAGGCACCCGCCGACCTGCTGCGGCGCCACAACGTCTATCTGCGCGGCACCATACGCCGCACGGCCGACGGCGAGGTGGACTTCGACCACTACATCCTGCCCCTCTGCCACGCCGACGGCGACAGCGAGGCCCGCGTGGTATGCCTGGCGGTGCCCTTCCTGCGCCCCGCCGACTACCCGCAGGGGCTGACCCCCGGCGCGGGCATGGCGTGGTTCATGAGCCACCTGAAGCGCCGCCTTGCCGGGAGCCCCTTCGCCGCGTTGCCCATCGTCACGGCGGCCCATTTCTATGCCACCGGCGCCGAGGTGTGCGAAAACGAGCACAGCGAGCGTCTGGTGGTGGGCGGCCAGGAGTGCATCAGCCTGGACCAGGCAGCGTGCGGCGCCGTCTATACCGCCCTGGGACACCTGCACAAGGCGCAGCGCGTAGGACAGGGGCAGCAGGCCGTACACTATGCCGGCAGCGCCCTGCCGATGTCGTTCGCTGAGAAGAACTACCGCCACGGGGTGAACATGGTCAGCATCGACGCCGACGGCGCCTGCCGCGTGGAGCGCATCGAATACCACCCGCAGCGCCTGCTGATGAGCATCCCCGGCCGCGGCGCCGCCCTGCCGGCGGACGTGCTGGCGGGCATACAGCGCCTGCCGGAGCGCACGGCCGACGACGACGGGCAGACATGGCCCTATCTGGAGATTCGCGTGCACGAGCAGCAGCCGCAGCCGACGTTGATGCGCGAGGTGCGCGAGGCGCTGGCCACACGCGCGGCCCTCTTCTGCCGCATGGTGCGCGAGGGGGCGCCGCTGACCGACGACGACGATGCGGCCGACGACGGCTACGGTCTGCCGCAGCGTCTGGAGCAGCTCACGCCGGAGGACCTGGCACAGCACGTCTTCCGACAGCGCTACAGCCAGCCGATGCCGGAGCCTATGCGCAACCGCCTGACCAAAGCCTACGAACGCGCCGTACACGACGGCGACGACAGCCTCGACAGTACGCCCGACATTTCCCTATAATAACGCCACACCATGAAGATTGAGAAGATAGAAATATGCAACCTGACGGCCATCGAGGGTGAACAGGTCATCGACTTCACCGCCGAACCGCTGCGGTCGGCGGGCCTTTTTGCCATCACGGGCGATACGGGGTCGGGCAAGAGCACCATCCTCGACGCCATCTGCATGGCCCTCTACAACCGCGCGCCACGCTTCGACAGCGCCGAGCGCATACCGCGCAACGACATCGCGGGCACCGTCAGCGGCGCACAGGCCGTGCCCGTCAACGACGTGCGGGGCATCCTGCGCCGCGGCTGCCGCGAGGGATGGTGCCGCGTCACCTTCACCACGGCCTCGGGCGAGCGCTACGAGGCACAGTGGACACTGCGCGTCAAACGTACCGGCACCTACGACAACAGCCACCGCAGCCTGCGACGCCTGGCGCCAAAGAAAGAGGCGTTTGACGAGAAGGAAATCGACACGCTGCTGCCGAAGATTATCGGCCTGGACTATACGCAGTTTACCCGCACGGTGATGCTGGCGCAAAACAGTTTTGCCAACTTCCTCCGCGCCCGCCGCGAAGAGAAGTCGGCGCTGCTGGAGAAACTCACGGGGACGGAGATATACGGCCGTGTGTCGCAGGCGGTGCACCAGATGGCGGCCGATGCCATCAAGGCGCAGTCGGAGATGGAGCACCTCATCGCGGGCATCCTGCACGACCGGCTGCCGGACGTCGAGGTGCAGGCGCTCAACGAGGAGCTGCGGCTGACAACGGCCACGATGGCGACGATAGACGAGCAGATGGAGCGCGCCCTACAGCAGCAGAAATGGTTTGCCGACGTGGAGCGCACCACGGCCGACGTGGAGCGCCTCGAGCAGGAGCACGCCGCGGCCAACAAGGCCTACCGCGCCCTGGGCGCCGACGAGGCCGAACTGGCCCGCTACGACGCCGTGGTGGCGGTGCAGCCGCTGTATCAGGAGATTGAGATGCGACGCCGCGACATCGCCGCCCTCAAGCAGCGGCAGGCTCAGAGCCAAAGCCGCATCACACTGGTGCAACAGCGCATGGACGAGACGGCAAAGGCCCTGCAGACGGCACAAGGGCAGGTCGATGAGGCCGACACGGCGCTGGCGCAACGACGGCCGGCCATCAGCCGCGGACATGTGCTGACGGGCGAGATGGCCGAGGCAGAGAGCCAGTGTAAGAAGGCACGGGAGATGCTGCGCACGGCCACCGCGCTCCACGAAGAGAGCAGTGTGGCGCGACAGAGCAAGGAGAAGAAGAGCAACGACATTCACATGCAACTCGAACAGGCGGCGCAGCACAAGCAGGCGCTCGCGGTACACCGCATGATGTTCGAGAAGTACGACCTCATCAAGGACAAGATTGCCCTGTTCTACACCGAGACGCAGCGCAACGAGGAGGCACACCGCAAGGCGCTCATGCTGCAACGCCGACAGACCTCCATCAAGGCGTCATTAGACAAATACGAGAAAACGCGCCACGACCAGGAGGACCAGCTCTCCACGCTGCGCAGCGAACTGCTCATCCACCGCCAGAACAATGCCGGGCGCGACAGCACCGGTCTGCAGCAGCGCTTCGCCGACAGCCGCAACCGCCTGCTCTCGCTGGAGCGTGCACAGGCCCTCTGGCAGCGCATATCGGCGGGCTATGCCGAGATCGAAGAGAAGCGCGCCGAGGTGAGCCGCATGGCGGCCTCGCAGATTCAGATGAAGAACAGCGTGGAGCGCGCCGAGCGCGAACTGGAAGTGCGCCGCGAAGCCTTCAAGCGCACCAGCGTGGCCCTCACCCTGAGCCAGAGCGAAAACATCGTCAGCCTGCGCAAACAACTCAAGGAGGGCACGGCATGTCCCGTATGCGGCGCCACGCACCACCCCTACCACACCGAGACGGAGCGCGAACTGGGCGAACTGCTCAACAACCTGGACCGCGAATACCGCGAAGCCACCGAAGACATCGCTGCACGCGAGGAGAAACTGGACGAACTCAAGCGCAACATCGCCATCGGCGAGGGCACCATCGCCGCCGAACGCGCCAACCTGGAGCGACGCGAGCAGCGACAGCGCGACGACGTCGAGGAATGGAGCGTATGCGCACACCTCGACCCCTCGTTCGCCGACTGCTCGCCCACCGTGGCACGCCACGCACGACGCCTCATGATCGGCATGCTCATCGACAACACACGCCGCGCTGCAGAAGAGGCGGAGAAAGAACTGGCCACCTACAACTACCACCAGACGCACATCAACCGCCTCAACGAGCAGATTACCGCCCTCGAGGCCAGCATGGCCGAGAGCCGCGCACGCATCGACGACCTCAACACGCAGTACCAGATAGCCTCGGCGGCGGCCGACGACACCGAAGAGGTGGTCACCCTATCCGAACGCTCGTGCAGCCAGCTCTATACCGACCTGGACGAGATGGTGACTATCTCGGGATGGTTCACCGAATGGAAAAACAATCCCGACGGCTTCCGTATGCGCATCATCGCCCTCTACAACGACTGGACGGCCACCTGCCGCCACGCCGATAGCCTGCAACGCTCGGAAGAACTGCTGGCCGAGGAGATAAAGGCGGCCATCAGCCGCGAGAACGAAGCCCGCCAGCAGAAAAACCGCGCCGCCGAGCAGTATGCCGTCCTGACGGACACCCTCCAGCGCAAGAAGGACGAGTTTGCCGCCCTCTTCGGCAGCAGCACGCCCGAGAAGGAGGAGGAACGGCTGCAGCGCGCGGTGATGCAGACCCGCCAGATATGGACACAGGCCCGCCAAGCCTGCGACGCCGCCGCCGCCGAACTGTCTCTGCTGCAGGGCTCGCTGCAGAACATGGCCGACGCCCTGCTCAAGCAGCAGGACGAACTGGCCGAGAAGACCTCCGCACTGGACCTCTGGATACTGCGCTTCAATGCCGACAACCCGCCGTTGCAGTATGCCGAACTGCAAAGCATCTTCAGCGACCCGCGCGACCGCCGCACCATCCGCGACCGCATCATGATGGCCAAGG
The DNA here is from genome assembly GCA_022772475.1 of Bacteroidales bacterium. Classification (GTDB taxonomy): domain Bacteria; phylum Bacteroidota; class Bacteroidia; order Bacteroidales; family Bacteroidaceae; genus Alloprevotella. The sequence goes on from JALEZQ010000075.1 coordinate 14,693, forward strand.
AAAACATGACGCTGGCGGCCAACCGTCTCGAGGCTGCCCGCGAGACGCTGATGAAGCTGCAGTGCGTGCCCCACCGCCCCTCGGGCAAGGGCAACGAGACGCCCGAGGCCATCGCCCTGACCATCGACAGCCACCGCCGCGAGCGTGAAGCCCTCAACCAGCGGCTGGCCAAGGTCAACCTCCGCCTCATGGCGCACCGGGAGAGCGTGCGCCAGGCGGCCGAATATGAGGAGCGGCGGCTGGAGGGACAGCGCGACGTCGAGGAGTGGAAGCGCCTCGACGCCTTCATCGGCTCGGCCGACGGCAGGAAATTCCGCGAGATGGCCCAGAGCTATACCTTCGCCTACCTCACCCGCCTGGCCAACCGCCACCTCGCACACCTCTCGCCGCGCTATGCCCTGCGCAACATCCCCGGCACCCTCGTCCTCGAAATCATCGACCACGACATGTACGACGAGCACCGCTACGTCTATTCCCTCTCCGGCGGCGAGACCTTCGTCGTCAGTCTGGCCCTCGCCCTGGCACTGGCCTCCCTCTCGTCCGGCGGACTGGCCATCGGCAGCCTCTTCATCGACGAGGGCTTCGGCAACCTCGACAGCGCCTCGCTCGACCTGGTCATGAATGCCCTCTCCCACCTCGAGACCATCGAGGGCCGCAAAGTGGGCATCATCAGCCACACCGCGCAGATACGCCAGCAAATCTCCCCGCAGATACGCCTGGTCAAAGAGGGAGGCAGCGGCCGCAGCCGCATCGAGATTGGCTGACGCCGGCAAGCGTTCAATGCCCCGTTCACAGCCGCTAATATCGAGGGTGCCCACAAAACGGCAAGAGTCAATGGCTAATATCAAGGAGAAGTAAGCATGAATAATACAAATAATATAGACACTCTGTTAAAAGTTGCAGTTAAGGATATAAAAACCGCCATATTACAGAGTCAATACAGAGCAGCCAAGGTCGTAAACCGTGAGCAACTGTCACTCTATTTTGGTATAGGGAAGTATGTGTCTGAAAATTCTCGTAAGCGATTTTGGGGTACAGGAGCCATAGAGAGTATCAGTTTACAATTACAAAAAGAATTGCCTGGGTTGAGAGGATTTGGCGCAAGGAATCTGAAAAATATGCGCGTTTTTTATGAAGAATGGGCTTCATACCTTAATTCGGCAGCCACGGCTGCCGAATTACCTGTAGTTTCAAATCAACCGCCAAGGACGAACGATTTGGATATTGTGGATTTCAATCTGTTGACACTATCAAGAGGGTGTGTCAAAATGCAAATTTTGACGCGCACTCAAAGGTGCGTCAGAATGGTCAAGATGCAAGGCGCTGAGGATGAGGGCGCAGGGAGTGTACTGAAGTACATGACCAAGCCCGAAGACGATAGCAACGCAGCAGA
>JALEZQ010000076.1 GCA_022772475.1 Bacteroidales bacterium
CTTTGATATCTTTATTCATTGTATATCACAAAGATACAAAATCTTTGTGATATAGCAAAGCCCTGACTTGAGAAAGTCGGGGCCTTGCTTTAAGTATTAACAGCATATTTTGAGGGGCAATTTTGATACACCCTCTACTAAACTGCGGCGGGGTGACGTCAATGGACGGCGCCTCATAGCGGGCCCCGTCGCTCAAGCATCTTCATTTTGACACACCCTCCTCCTAACCTTCACTCCCCCAGCAAATCGGGGCGCAGCCGGCGCGTACGCTCCAGACTTTGCTGCAATTCCCATTCCTTAATTTTGGCGTCATGGCCCGACAGCAGGATGTCGGGCACACGCCAGCCTTTATAGTCGGCCGGACGGGTATAGACAGGCGCCGCCAGCAGGTTATCCTGGAAACTGTCGGACAGGGCGCTCTGCTCGTCGCCGATGACGCCGGGCACCAGACGCACCGTGGCATCGGCCATGATGGCGGCCGCCAGTTCGCCGCCCGTCAGCACATAGTCGCCCACCGATACCTCCTTGGTGATGAGGTGCTCGCGGATGCGATAGTCGATGCCTTTGTAGTGGCCGCACAGGATGATGATGTTCTCCATCATCGAGAAGCGGTTGGCCATGGGCTGGTCAAACTGCTCGCCGTCGGGCGTGGTGAAGATGATTTCGTCGTAGTGGCGCTCTGCCGTCAGTTTGGAGATGCAGGCGTCGATGGGCTGGCACTGCATCACCATGCCGGCGAAGCCACCGAAGGGATAGTCGTCCACGCGGCGGTGCTTGTCGGTGGTGTAGTCGCGCAGGTTGTGCAGGTGTATCTCCACCAGCCCCTTCTTCTGCGCGCGGGCCAGAATGGACGTATTGACGAAGCCCTCGAGCATCTCGGGCAGAACGGTGATAATATCTATACGCATAGGTGTGTCTATTTTTGTGGGACAAAGTTACGCAATTTCCCCGAGAATCGGTAATTTTGCTCTGACAACGGCGATGGTACAGGCCAATAAAGCCTTCACAGACGCTGCCAAGGCGAATGCCACAGCCTGTGCCATTATCTTCAACCCCCGCACTCTCCTTTATATTATGACCGATACCGAACGCATCCTTTTTCTCCGTGAAGAACTGGAACGCCACAACCGCAACTACTACATTCTCAACGCTCCCGAGATAAGCGACCGGGAGTTTGACGCCCTGATGGCCGAACTCATCGCGCTGGAGAAGGCCCACCCCGAGATGGCCGACCCCAACTCGCCCACCATGCGCGTGGGCAGCGACCTGAGCACCGACTTTGTGCAGGTGGAGCACCGCTACCCCATGCTGTCGCTGGGCAACACCTACAACCGCGAGGAGGTGGCCGCTTTCTGGCAACGCGTGGCCGACGGTCTGGGCGGCGAACCTTTCTGCCTCTGCGGCGAACTGAAGTTTGACGGTCTCGGCATCTCCCTCATCTACGAGCACGGCCGCCTGGTCCGCGCCGTGACCCGCGGCGATGGCGTCCGCGGCGACGACGTGACGGCCAACGTGCGCACCATCCGCAGCGTGCCCCTGCGCCTGCCCGAGGGTGGCGGATGGCCCGATACGTTTGAGATTCGTGGTGAAATTCTCATGCCGTGGGAGCGCTTCAACGCCCTCAATGCCGAGCGCGAAGCGCGCGAGGAACCGCTCTTCGCCAACCCGCGCAACGCCGCTTCGGGCACGCTCAAGAGCAAGAGTTCGGCCACCGTGGCCCACCGCGGCCTGGACGTGCGTCTCTACTACATCCCCGGAGCGGGCACCGATGCCGACAGCCATTTCGCCAGTCTGACGCGAGCCCGCGAGTGGGGTTTTAAGGTGTCGTCATCGATGACGCGCCTCCAGACGCTCGACGAGGTCTATGCCTTCATCGACCATTGGGACGAGGCGCGCCACGCCTTGCCCGTGGCCACCGACGGCATCGTGCTCAAGGTCGATTCGCTGCGGCAGCAGCAGGACCTTGGCTATACGGCGAAGAGTCCGCGCTGGGCCATCGCCTACAAGTTTCAGCCCGAGCGGGCCTGCACGCCGCTCATCGACGTGACCTATCAGGTGGGACGCACCGGCGCTGTCACCCCCGTTGCCGTCATGGACCCCGTGCAACTGGCCGGCACCGTCGTGCGCCGTGCCTCGCTCCACAACGCCGACATTCTGGCCGGCCTGCACCTGCATATCGGCGACCACGTCTATGTGGAAAAGGCGGGCGAGATTATCCCGCAGATTACCGGCGTTGACCGCGCCCACAGTCCGCAGACCACAGCCCCCGAGTTGCAGTTCATCACCCACTGTCCCATCTGCGGCGCGCCGTTGGTGCGCTACGAGGGCGAGGCTGCCACCTACTGCCCCAACGACACACAGTGCCCGCCGCAGCAGACGGGGCGCATTGTCCACTTCATCTCGCGCGACGCCATGAACATCATGGCGCTCGGTCCCGAGACGGTCGAGGCATGGTACGCCAGCGGCCTCATACGCGATGCAGCCGACCTTTACAGTCTGGAGGTCAGCCAACTTTGCGGTGCCGACGGCACCCGCGAGCGCTCGGCGCGCAAGGTCATACAGGCCATCGCCGACAGCCGCCAAGCCACGTTCGACCGCGTGGTCTATGCCCTCGGCATCCGCTTCGTGGGCAAGGTGGCCGCCAAGGCTCTGGCTGCCCACTTCGGCAGTATGGAGGCCCTGCGCCATGCCACGGAAGAGGAACTGACGGGCATCGACGGCATCGGGCAGGTCATCGCCACGAGCGTCCGCGCATGGATGGCTGACGAGCGTCACCAGACCTTCGTGGACCGTCTGACGGCCTGCGGCGTACGCATGGAAAACGAGAAAACCGAGACCCTGGGACACGCCCTCGACGGACTGTCTATCGTGGTCAGCGGCACCTTCACCCACCACTCCCGCGAGGAATATAAGACGATGATCGAGGCCCATGGCGGCCGCAACGTCTCCTCTATTTCGAGCAAGACGTCGTTCATCCTGGCGGGCGACAACATGGGCCCCGCCAAACTGGCCAAGGCGCAGAAACTCGGCGTGGCCATCGTCAGCGAAGAGGAATTTCTCCAGCGCCTGCAAGGCGAGGCTTAGAGGCATACGGCCGTACATTGCACACCCTGCCAACAACGTGAAGCTTTTGGTAAAAAAACTTTACATTCTCTACTTTCAAAATAGAAGCGAAAAGGCATGGCGCGGCATGAAAAGCGCATGGCGCCGCCACACTTTGGGCGACAGATTTTTCTGTTTGGGCGACAGAAAAACCTGTCGCCCAAACAGTGATGCGCGTTTCGCCTACCCTTCGGACGGTAGTAAGGGGACTTTTTCGGAGAAGAAGCATAAAAAATTCAGACGAATTAACTAATGCACGTGTTCTGCATTTGATTTTGACAATAAACAGCCCAAATCAAGCGCGTCATGCCGGCGTTATTTTCGACCGCGAAGGCAGGCGGTGGTTTTCGCGGGAAATTTCGAGGCTTGCGATGGATAACTGCGCGATTGCACAGTTCAACGTTTCTCGAAGGTCAACATCCATAAACATCCATAAAGTACCGCGGGCTGAGATGAAGAATATGTGCCACAATAGGCGGCAATAAAGGGTTTTTGTGTAACTTTGCAGGCGAAGAAATACAAAAGTTTTTCACCCTTTTCCCATATCCATGGACAGCAAACAGAGATACATGATGCGCGGCGTATCCGCGATGAAGGAGGATGTGCACAACGCCATCAAGAATATCGACAAAGGCCTGTACCCCCAGGCTTTCTGCAAAATCATCCCCGACATTCTCGGCGGAGACCCCGAATACTGCAACATCATGCACGCCGACGGCGCCGGCACAAAGTCGAGCCTGGCCTACATCTACTGGAAGGAAACGGGCGACCTCTCCGTATGGAAGGGCATCGCGCAGGATGCGCTCATCATGAACACGGACGACCTGCTCTGCGTCGGCGCCGTAGATAACATCCTGGTCAGCTCGACCATCGGCCGCAACAAAATGCTGATTCCCGGCGAGGTCATCTCGGCCATCATCAACGGCACCGACGAACTGCTCTCTTCGCTCCGCGACATGGGCATCGGCATCTACGCCACGGGCGGCGAGACAGCCGACGTGGGCGACCTGGTGCGCACCATCATCGTGGACAGCACCGTAACATGCCGCATGAAGCGCAAGGATGTGATCGACAATGCCAACATCCGCCCGGGCGACGTCATCGTGGGTCTCTCGTCGTGCGGACAGGCCACGTATGAAACGGAGTATAACGGCGGTATGGGCAGCAACGGCCTGACCTCGGCACGCCACGACGTCTTCGCCAAATATCTGGCCGAGAAATATCCCGAAAGTTTCGACAGCGCCGTGCCCGACGAACTGGTATATAGCGGTGGCTACCGCCTGACCGACAGCGTCGAGGGCGCACCCGTATGCGCCGGCAAACTGGTGCTCTCGCCCACCCGCACTTACGCCCCCGTCATCCGCCGACTGCTGGACCAGCTGCGCCCCGAGATACACGGCATGGTCCACTGCACAGGCGGCGCACAGACCAAGGTGCTCCACTTCGTCGGCGAGAACTGCCGCGTCATCAAGGACAACATGTTCCCCGTCCCCCCGCTCTTCCGCGCCATCGCCGAGCAGAGCGGTACCGACTGGGCCGAGATGTATAAGGTGTTCAACATGGGCCACCGCATGGAAATCTATGTGCGCCCCGAAGTGGCCGACGAGGTCATCGCCATCTCCAAGAGCTTCAACATCGATGCCCGGATAGTGGGCCGCATCGAAGAGGGCGAACGCTCGCTGACCATCAAGAGCGAGTTTGGCGAATTTCATTACCCCGGCAAATAAACCTTGCCACGCCCCCGCCCCTACAAGTTTCACCCCATTCCCCAACCCCGACAACGCATCTTCAACCCACCGTGGCCGAAAATACCCTGCTCGAAAAACTCAACTCGCTGGCACCCCGCTTCGAAGAAGTGGGCACGCTCATCACCGACCCCGACGTCATCGCCGACCAGGCACGATACGTGCGCCTCACCCGTGAATACAAGGACCTTGAGGCCCTCATGGCCGTCCGCAAGACCTATGCTGCCCTGCTGAAAAACCGCGACGACAGCAAGGAGATTCTTCTCAACGAGAGCGACCCCGACCTCAAGGACATGGCCCGCGAAGAGGTGGCCGAATGCGAGCGCCGCTTACCGGAGATAGAAGAGCAGGTCAAACTCAAGCTCGTCCCCAAAGACCCCGAGGATGCCAAGAACGCCATCCTCGAGATACGCGGCGGTACGGGCGGCGACGAGGCAGCCCTCTTCGCCGGCGACCTGTTCCGCATGTACGCCAAGTACTGCGAGAGCAAGGGATGGAAAATGGAGGTGTCGAGCGCCAGCGAGGGCGCAGCCGGCGGCTTTAAGGAGATTGTATGCTCCGTGACGGGCGCCGACGTCTATGGCACGCTGAAATATGAGAGCGGCGTGCACCGCGTACAGCGCGTGCCGGCCACCGAGACGCAGGGCCGCGTCCACACCTCGGCCGCCACAGTGGCCGTACTGCCCGAGGCCGAAGCCTTTGACGTGGTCATCAACGAGGGCGAGATAAAATGGGACACCTTCCGCTCCAGCGGCGCCGGCGGCCAGAACGTCAACAAGGTGGAGAGCGGCGTGCGCCTGCGCTACAACTGGAAAAATCCCGTCACGGGCAGCGTAGAGGAAATTCTCATCGAGTGTACCGAAACGCGCGACCAGCCGAAGAACAAAGAACGCGCCCTGGCACGCCTGCGCACCTTCATCTACGACCGCGAGCACCAGAAATATACCGACGACATCGCCTCGCGCCGCAAATCGCTCGTCTCGACGGGCGACCGCTCGGCCAAAATACGCACCTATAACTACCCACAGGGACGCATCACCGACCACCGTATCAACTACACGGTCTATAACCTGGCGGCCTTCATGGACGGCGACATTCAGGAATGTATTGACCGCCTCATGGTGGCCGAGAATGCCGAACGCCTCAGAGAGGCCGACCTCTAAGCAGACGCGGCACACGGTTTCTATCGTCCTACCGACACTCCACAGAACGCATAAGCACATCTTCTTCACCATGGAAAGATTCAATCCTTTCAAAGGCATGGGCGTCGCCGTTGTCACGCCCTTCAACGCCGAAGGCGGCATCGACTTCTCCGCCCTTGGCCAACTCATAGAAAACCAACTGGCGGGCGGCGCCGACTTCCTCTGCCTGCTCGGCACCACGGCCGAAACGCCCTGCCTCACGGCCGACGAAAAGGCCGAGGTGGTGCGCTTCTTCGTCAAGCAGGTAAATGGCCGCGTACCCCTGCTCGTGGGTGCCGGTGGCAACTGCACCGCTACGGTCATCGACTACCTGACCCATGCCGACCTCACCGGCATCGATGGTGTGCTCATCGTTACTCCTTACTACAACAAGCCGACGCAAGAAGGTCTGTTCCAGCATTATAAAGCCGTTGCTGCGGCCACAAACCTGCCGGTTATCCTCTACAATGTGCCGGGCCGAACGGGCGTCAACATGACGGCCGAAACGACGCTACGCATCGCACACGACTGCCCCAACGTAGTGGCCGTGAAAGAGGCGTCGGGCAACCTGGCACAGATTGAGAAGATTCTGGCCGGCGCGCCCGAAGGTTTCGAGGTGCTCAGCGGCGACGACGCCATCACCTACGAACTGCTGCTCCTCGGTGCCGCAGGCGTCATCTCGGTGGTGGGCAACGCCCTGCCGGCAGCCTTTGCCGACATGACGCACGCCATACGCGAGGGCCGGACGGCCGATGCCCTGGCCATCCACCACAGCCTCAACGACCTCTACCCGCTGCTCGGCGTGGACGGCAATCCGGCCGGCGTCAAGACGCTGCTGGCACAACAGGGAAGCATTGCCAACGTGCTGCGCCTGCCCCTCGTTCCCGCCAGCACCAAGACGGCCGAAGGCATAGCCGAATGGCTGAAAGCACATTGTTGAACAACTAATCCCAAACCATGAAAACGATGAAAAAATTAGTTCTTTCGCTCTTCCTCGTCTGCCTCGGCCTGCCCATGGCGGCCCAAACCAACGAAGACGCCAAGTATCTGGCCGGCGCCGTCACCGTCAACGAAGCGGGCTATGTGGAGTTTACCAAGAAATATCGCGTCGAGGGAAAGACGCAAGGCGAAATATACAGTCTGCTCAAGAAGTACGCCAAGGAGCAGTTGGTCGAGGGGCCTGACCATCTGCCGCAGGCCCGCATTCAGGACGCCGACAGCGCTCAGGGTCTGGTAGTTGGCGGCATCGAGGAGTATCTTTACTTCAAGCGCACGCCGCTGGTCAACCACCGCGTCCACTTCTACTATCAAATCATCTTCACCGCCAGCGACGGCGGCTTCAAGGTGCAGATGCGCAACCTGCGCTACCTCTACGACGATATCCCCAACGCCGAGGTCTATCGCGCCGAAGACTGGATTACGGACAGCGAGGCGCTCAACAAGAGCAAGACCAAACTGCTCCGCCTGCCGGGCAAGTTCCGCCGCTTCACCATCGACCGCAAAGACGCCATCTTCCGCGGCGCAGCCCGTGCCACGGGCGCCATCCGTACCGTCGTCAAAGAGGTGGTAGTCGAGGAGGAAGAATAAGCCATGTCAGCTCCGGCTTTTCGACAGCATCATCTCTGAGCCCCACACATCAAAGGTGGCACCACATAAGCGCACCGCTCTCTCCACCCGACATCAACAGGGGAGAGAGCGGTGCGCTCGTCATTTGCGCCATAGGCGGCCGCCGTCAGCAGGCGTAATCGACACAGGCGCGATGCTTCACGTAGGGCTTCAACGCGCCGGCAACCGCCACATGCGAGGGGTGCACGGCGTAGGCCTGCACGTCGTCAAGGCTGTCGAAGAGCGAGGTGAGGCAGATATGCGTCGTCTCGGCAGGGTTGATATTGAAATCTACACGAATCTCACGGATAAACGGGATGACTGACGGCAGAGCCTCTATGCCCTGACGAAAAGCCTCCATCACCTCTTGGCGCTTGGCGGCGTCGAGGTCGTCCTTAAATGCGAACATCACAATGTGCTTGACCATAATGCTTGATTTTTTGAGTGGAAATACTGCGGCGAAGTTAGCAAAATATCGGCTTCCCGGACGTACAAGCCGACAGAAAATAAGGCCATGCCGCTATCGGCCTACCAACAAGTCCTTCGTCCCATACCTCATGATCGGCATCACAGCCTGCCTCATGACCGTCATGGGCCTCACCGCCTGCACGTCGCCGGCTCCATCGTCATCTGCCGCCAACGAGCCGAAGGCGCAACAGGCGGCCGAAACTGCTTACGACTGGGAGGACATCCAGCAGTCCGGCGAACTGATAGTGACCACCATCAATGGGCCGGAAACCTACTTCGAGCAGGGCGAGACGCCCATGGGCAAAGCCTACGCCATTGCCTCCGCCTTTGCCGGCGACAACGGTCTGCGGCTGCGCGTCGAGGTGGCGAAAGACACCGCACAGGCCATGCAGATGGTAGCCACGGGCGAGGCCGACATCTGCGCCATCGCCCTTAACGACGGCCAACGGACCGGCGGCCGGTTGCTGGCGGCGGGCCCGCGCGACAGTCTGCAGACGGCATGGGGCGTGCGCAACGGGGCCGGCGAACTGGCCAAGGCGCTTGACGACTGGGCGGCGCAGGCCGACATCGCGGCCATTCTGCAGCAGGAAGCCGACGAGCGGCAGACGGGACGCCGTGTGCAGCGCCGTGTACGGGCACCCTGGCAATCGAAAGAACGCGGCATCATCTCCGAGTACGACAGTCTGTTCCACCGCATGGCTGCTGCCACGCGGATGGACTGGCGCCTCATCGCGGCGCAGTGTTATCAGGAGTCGGGCTTCGACCCGCAGGCCGTGTCGCGCGCCGGCGCCAAGGGTTTGATGCAGATTATGCCCGCCACGGCCGAACGCATGGGCACGCGTCCCGAAGACCTCTTCAACCCCACGACAAACTGCACCACGGCGGCACGCTATCTCGTGCACCTCACCCGTCAGTTTGCCGACGTCCCCTCGGCATCAGAGCGCGTGCGCTTCGTCCTGGCGGCCTACAACGGCGGACCGGGCCACATCCGCGACGCCATGGCGCTGACGCGCAAATACGGAGGCAACCCCTACCGCTGGGCCGATGTCAGCATCTACGTCCGACGCCTCAGCCAGCCGGAATACTACCGCGACCCCGCCGTGAAGTACGGCTACATGATTGGCAACGAGACGGCCCGCTACGTCGAGGACATCGTCCATCGCTACCGCGCCTACCGCTATCATGCGCGATAGAAGTTTTGCCCGCGGCTGGCACATTGAGTGCCCGCGGCCGGTAATCGCATTACCTGCGGCTGGCAATCGTATTGCCAAGGGCCGGCAATGACATTGCCAAGGGCTGGCAATCGTATTGCCAAGGGCCGGCAATTTTGAACACGCAAATATTGCTGTCGGGCAAAGTTCTGCGGGGCGGGAGAGTGTGTCAAAGTTGGGTTACGCTCCCCAATCGTGCAAATCGAGGACGAGGCTGACCCAATCGGTGGTGGCGGGTACATAGTAATGAAGAGCACCCGAACTGGGAAAGTTGTCAAAGAAGGGGGCCTCGGAGTAGCCAACCTTAACGCGGCTTACCTTATCGCTCTGCGAGACCAGCCTGACGTAGCGAACGATGGTCTCACGGACACGCGGCAGCACCTTGAGGGCGATGCGGCCGTCCGTCAGATACACCACGGCGACGATGCAGAAACGGCGACGGCGCATTCTCTGCACGGCACCGCCCTGCGTGCCATCACCTTGCGTGCCATCACCTTGTGCGCCTTCGGCCTTCCGTTGCTGTTTCACCGTGAGATGACGCCCGTAGCGACGGTTAATCTGCTCCATGAGGCGCAGAAACGTTGGCCCGTGCGATGGCTCTTGCGGCAGCGCCTGCGTGTAGATGAAGAGGTGTATCATCTCGTGGATAACCACGTCCTCCAGTTCGGCTTCAGTCATGTCGAAGCAGATGCTGAAGCGCATGGAGCAGCCTTTGCCGCGGCGGACATCGGCGGGTGCATTGTAGCGCGGGAAAACGCACTTGCCCACAAAGCCAAAGGCTCGGGTCAGACGGATGGGCACCCGCGGCAAACGTCCGCCGAAGATGAGGTTGTTGTAACGGGAGAAGGTGTTCTGGATAAAGGGGACGTTGAATATCATAGAGGGAGCGAGGAATAAGAAACAGGGCCATATCGGCAGCAATGTCTGACGAGATGGCCCTGTATTGGATATTCAAAAGTTATACGCCACCGCCACGACGGGACGAGGGATGGCACTCTCTATAAAGCGGTTTACTTGGCGTAGCTTACCGAACGTGTTTCGCGGATGACGGTAATCTTCACCTGGCCGGGATAGGTCATCTCGTCCTGAATGCGCTTGGCAATCTCGCCGCTGAGGGTCTCGACCTGCTTGTCGTCCACCTTGTCGGCGCCGACGATGACGCGGAGCTCGCGACCGGCCTGGATGGCGTAGGTCTTGGTGACGCCGGGATAGCTCATGGCGATGTTCTCCAGGTCGTTCAGACGCTTGATGTAAGCTTCGACGATTTCGCGGCGTGCGCCGGGACGTGCACCGCTGATGGCGTCGCACACCTGAACGATGGGCGCCAGCAGCGAAGTCATCTCCACCTCGTCGTGGTGGGCGCCGATGGCGTTGCAGATGTCGGCCTTCTCCTTATACTTCTCGGCCAGTTTGGCACCATAGAGGGCGTGGGGCAGTTCGCTCTCTTCGTCGGGCACCTTGCCGATGTCGTGGAGCAGACCGGCACGCTTGGCTTTCTTGGGGTTGAGGCCCAGTTCGGCGGCCATGACGGAGCAGAGGTTGGCCGTTTCGCGGGCGTGCTGGAGCAGGTTCTGTCCGTAGGACGAGCGGTACTTCATCTTACCCACGATGCGCACCAGTTCGGGGTGCAGGCCGTGGATACCCAGGTCGATGGTGGTGCGCTTACCCGTCTCGATGATTTCCTCCTCAATCTGCTTCTTGACCTTGGCCACCACCTCTTCGATGCGTGCGGGGTGTATGCGGCCGTCGGCGATGAGCTGGTGGAGGGCCAGGCGGCAAATCTCGCGGCGCACGGGGTCGAAGGCCGAGATGACGATGGCTTCGGGCGTGTCGTCCACGACAATTTCCACACCGGTGGCGGCTTCAAGGGCGCGGATGTTGCGGCCTTCGCGACCGATGATGCGGCCCTTGACCTCGTCGTTGTCGATGTGGAAGACGGTGACGCTGTTCTCGATGGCCGTCTCGGTGGCCACGCGCTGGATGGTCTGGATGACGATGCGCTTGGCCTCCTTGTTGGCCGTGAGTTTGGCATCGTCCATAATTTCATTGATGTACGACTGGGCGTTGGTACGTGCCTCGTCCTTGAGCGACTCGATGAGGTGGTTCTTAGCCTCCTCTGCCGAGAGGCCGCTCAGTTCTTCCAGTTTCTCGCGCTCCTGCTGCAAGAGGGTTTCCACCTCTTCCTCTTTCTTGTTGAGGGCATTGGCGCGGTTGTCCAGTTTGTTGCGTGTAGAATCGAGTTCGCTCTGTCGCTTGCCCAGTTCGTCCTGACGCTGGTTGAGGGTGAGTTCGCGCTGCTTGAGTTTGTTCTCGGTGAGGAGAATTTTCTGCTTGCGCTGCTGCACTTCTTTCTCCAGTTCGGCGCGCTTGTTGATAAAGGTTTCCTTGACCTCGAGCAGTTTCTTCTCTTTCAGCACTTCGGCCTCGCTGTTGGCGGCCTCGATCATACGGTGGTATTTCTTCTTGAGGACATATCTGAAGAACATGTAGCCGGCCACGGCTCCGAGAGCCAGCGCCGATACGGCCGCTACAGCGTGTGTGGTAAATAGGAGATGTAACATGAATGTATTGGGTAGGTTTATAGATTCGGATTAGTGAGTGGACCTTGCGCTCAACCATCGTCCCGCCGATGACGGGAAGCGCCCGTGCCATGAAGCGGCATCGGACGGACAGGTCTATGCCTTGTCTTTGTCGGTCTTGGAAGCGAGGGCCTGCTCCACCTCGGCGGTGAGGGCCGTCACAATGTCGATGATGGGGGCACGGTCGGCCTCTTTCTCGGCGTTGATGGCATAGACGGCGAAGTCGAGCATGGTGATGGCCATACAGCGGTTGTAGCTTAGGTTGGGGTACGACTGGCGGTAGCGCCCCAACTTTTCGTTGATGCTCTTGGCGGCGGCGCGAAACGTTTCCTCCATTTCGGGACGGATGGTGATGGGATGCATCTCGTTGCCTATCATCAACTGTATGTGAATCTTATCGCTCGTCGCGCTCATGGCTGTATGGCGGTCTTGAAGGGAAAGGAGAATGGGGAATGATTGGGAAAGGGAGGGAGGAAGAAAGAAGCAGAGGGCGCTTGGCATCATGCCCCGAGCAGGGCGATGCAGCGGTCCACCTCGCGGATGATGCGGTTGATACGGTCGCGAGCGGCTTTGGCGTCGTCGCTGCACACCTCCACGATGCGGGCGGCCTTTGCGCGCGCCATCTCTTCGTTCAGCGCCTGGCATTGGGCTTTCAGGCTTTCGTTCTCTGCCCGGCTTTGGCGCAAAGCCTCGGTGGCCTTGGCATATTTCTCGCCAAGTTCACGATAAGAGAGTATGAGCTGACGCACCCGCGTCTGGAGGAGGGTCAGTTGCCGAGATTCTTCTAAAGTCATAGCGGACGATAAGGGAATGACGACTGAAAGTCTGTTGTTGACACGTTATGGATGACGGCGGCAGCGCCTTCGGCCCTGTGCTTTTGACGACGCTCAGGCGGCGACGGTCAGGCCTTGCCCTTTTCTTCTACATCCTTTGGTTTGGGTTCTTTCTTGGCCAGGATGACGATGTGATAGACATACTCGGCCATCCATTCGCCGCTGTAGCCCAACTTCTGGCTGTAGGCACGGATGTTGTAGCACGAGCGGCGCACGTCGTCCTTCTTCCAGTTGTCCTTGGTGAGAACGTCATTGATGGTCTTATCAATCATGGTGCGTAGCGCCTTACGCATGAAGCCCGGCACGCGGAACTTCCACTTCATCAGGTTGCCCATCAGCATGACGAGCTCTTGCGAGAAGCCCTGGAAGGCGTAGAAATAGCTCTGCACGCTGTTGACATTCTTGCAGTTGCGCTTGATACTCTGGTCAATTTCCTTAAAGAAGGTTTCGGGCATACCGTAGATTTCCATCAGCATCTTGCGGCAGCGGTTTTTCTCGCCCAGTCCCAGCTTGTTGTTGATGGTGGGTACGTGGAGCGTCTGCTTGAACACGCGCAGGTCGGGCAGGGCGGCCAGGTTGTTGATGCCCAGATTGGCAGCCATCACAGCCTGGTAATAGACGCGGATGAGGGTCATGAAGTCCTCCATGCCGCCCACGCGCCAGCCACCTTCTGCGGCGTTCTTTTTTCTGAATAATTTTGAGAATATGCTCATTGGCTTGTTTTTAATAGATTTGGCGACGTGCAACCCTTACCTCCGGCTACACGTCGGCTGCAAAGTTACACTTTTTTTTCAATGTGCAATGGCTAACCGCGTCTGCATTTGCCACAAAACACTTTACACCCGACCATGGCCAAAGCATGGCAAAACCATTACGTCAACGGCTGGCCGTGCGTCCGGCAGCCCCCTGCCCGACCCCACCCTACGTAAATTATTTGCCGAAGAGGCGGGCAAACTGCCGCCCTTTTTCTAACTTTGCGGGAAGTTTACCGACCCGGGGCTGCCCCTACGCCCGCCCTTCAGCATAATGAAAACCTCAAATCTACACATCCTTATACCTCAATGAACCACTTACTACTCAAATCGCGGCTCACCGCGATGAACTTCCTTGAGTTTGCCGTATGGGGCGCCTACCTCACATCGCTGGGCACCTATCTGGCCGGCATCGGCATGGTACCGTACATCAAGTATTTCTACATGGTGCAGGGCATCGTCTCCATCTTCATGCCCGGCCTGATTGGCGTCGTGGCCGACCGCTGGATGCCCGCTCAGCGTCTGCTTGGCCTCTGCCACCTACTGGCCGGCCTCTTCATGGGCGCAGCGAGCATCTATGCCATGCAGGTGGGCACACCGACCGACCCCGACGCCATGTTCTCCACCCTCTTCGCCCTCTACACCTTGAGCGTGGCCTTCTACATGCCCACGCTGGCGCTGAGCAACTCCGTGGCTTTCAACGCCCTGCAGCAAGCCAATCTCGACACCATCAAGGCCTTCCCGCCCATCCGCGTCTTCGGCACGGTGGGCTTCATCGTGACGATGCTCATCGTCAACTTCACAGGCTATCAGACGCGCCCCGAACAGTTGCTTGTCAGCGCCGCGCTGTCTCTCGTCCTTGCGCTCTACGCCCCCACCCTGCCCTCCTGCCCCATAGCCCCCAAAGGCGAGAAGAAAAGTCTGGCCGAGGCCCTCGGCCTCAAGGCGCTCTCACTGCTGCGCACACGCCGCATGGCCACGTTCTTTATCTTCTCGATGCTGCTCGGCGTCAGCCTGCAGATTACCAACGGCTATGCCGGCCCGTTCATCACCAAGTTTGGCGACATCCCCGAGTATGCCAACACCTTTGGCGCGCAGAATGCCAACGCTCTGATTTCGCTCTCGCAGACGTCCGAGGCGCTCTGCATCCTGCTCATCCCCTTCTTCCTGAAACGCTTCGGCATTAAGAAGGTCATGATGATCTCGATGCTGGCCTGGGTGTTCCGCTTCGGCCTCTTCGGCACGGGCGACCCCGGTGCCGGCGTATGGATGTTCGTCCTGTCGATGATTGTCTATGGCGTGGCGTTCGACTTCTTCAATGTCAGCGGCGCCCTCTTCGTGGACCAGAACACGGACCGCGACATCCGCAGTTCGGCACAGGGTCTCTTCATGCTGATGACCAACGGTCTTGGCGCCTCCATCGGCACCTATGTGGCCGGCCTCGTCGTGGACCACTACACGCTCGGCGTGACCGACGTAATGGCGGGCTGGCGCACATGCTGGTTCATCTTCGCCGCCTACGCCCTTGTGGTCTTCGTGCTCTTCACCCTCCTGTTTCGCGAGAAGAAGGCCTGACGCCACCAGCCCATACCATCTCCCGCCCGGTCTGCCGTCCGTCCCGACGCCAGACCGGGCGTTGTTTTGCCCCGCACCTTCGCCCTTCCGCCTTTCATTCAGGCGCCGGCAATGACCGACGTATCCCTGAGATAGCAGAGCATTTGACAGGGGGCTATGGAGCCGCCTATGGAGCCGCCACCATTTTTTTGAAAAAAAGATTGTAATTCGCTTGGCCGTTACCACAGAAACCACTACCTTTGCACTCGCAAAAACGGAGAGACGGCTACGATATAGCCCATCCGCGAAGCAAATGCACTCTTAGCTCAGTTGGTAGAGCAACTGACTCTTAATCAGTGGGTCCAGGGTTCGAGCCCCTGAGAGTGTACAAAACGACGCCAAAGCGGCGCCACCCCCGCCCTCACAAAGAGGACAAGACATAAGTGATGCACTCTTAGCTCAGTTGGTAGAGCAACTGACTCTTAATCAGTGGGTCCAGGGTTCGAGCCCCTGAGAGTGTACTACAGCGAGCGGTTTGTCAAGATGTTGACAAACCGCTCGCTGTTTCGTGAGTAATCACACCCGAGTCATGAGGTACGGGCGGCGCCGGCATCTATGTGGAGGCTGCTTATGTGAGGCTGCTTATGTGAGGCTGCACCCATCCTATTCACCTCTGTACCGTTGGCGCGAAGTCATTATCTCAGCAAAGTGGGCCATCACCCACTCTATCATCGGCCGGCACGCCTCAAGGAACGACAAGGCGCGCGGCGTAAGGTCGTACTCCACACGCGGCGGTACGTCGGCATACACCGTTCGGCGCACAAAGCCATCTTCCTCCAACCGCCGCAACGTCTGCGTCAGCACTTTCTGCGAGATATCGGGCAAACTCTTGTGGAGTATGCCAAAGCGCATCGGGGCACCGCTCTCCGCCAGCTCGTGCATCACCAGCAGCGACCACTTATCACCGGTCCGCGCCAACACATTGCGCACGGGGCAGTCGGGGAACATCTTGTCACGCAGTTCGTTGCCTATCATATTCTTCGTCTATGCAGTTGTTCTTTCATACATAACGGCGTTTCTGCCGTGATATTGCCGACCGGTTTGGAAAGAAGTGGGCCGGTATCATCGAAGGCGCGTCAGCCGCCTGAGTCAGCAAATCACGCCATCGGTAAGCGTATAACCCTCCAGCGAGCCTTCGCGGGCCTGAATGCAGAGATACACCATGGGCTCACTGCCCTGGCAGCGCAGACAGCGGTGCACACTTGGCGACACGCGCAGCACGCTGCCGCTCTTCAAGGCCACATCTTCGCCATCGAGGGACATGACGCCTTCGCCCTTCAGCACCACATACACCTCTTCGTTCTGCTTGTGATAGTGCTGAAATGGCGTAGCCTCACCCGGCTGCATACTGCCCAAAGAGAGTTCGACGCCGCTGGTCTGCAACGTTTCCTTCACAAATACCTTGCCTTCAAACCGGCTCAGTTCGCCCACATTCATCAGCGAATACGGGGCTTTCTTTTCTTGATTTTCCATATAGCAACTGTATTGGTTTGTTCGGCAAAAGTACAACCTTCACGTCAGACACACAAGACGAAACCAACGGGTACCCTACTTACCTCGAGGTTAGCAATGGTCATCGTCAGCGGTTTGTATTTCCGTCGTTTACATAGTTTAACGCTGCGCCTCATCGTTCTTGTCAGTCTGCCATCTCGCCCGGCTTATGAACAGCCCGCGACCTTCCATATATATATAGGAAGGCCACGGGCTTTATGTAGGGAGGCTCACGGCACTTTGTTGGACGAGCGCGAGTGTTTTCGCACGGATAACGTGTTCGCTCGGATAACGCGAGCGGAAAAGCGCGAATAATCCGGCAGCCCCTTATCAGGGATGATCGGCCTCAATCTTCGTCACGCCGCCATTCTCGGGCGAGAGCCACACGCGGGTGGTGTACTTCTTGTTGAAGAGGTCGCCGCCGAGGTGCTCGATGCGGCCATATTGTCCCATGACGAAGGTGCCCGTGTAGAGGGTGGCGTCATCGCGACTGATGGTCACCTTGGCCTTGCCGGGCACGATATAGCGCAGGTCCTTGACCTCTTTGGCGGACTTGCCGGGCTTGGCGGACGGGTCGGGCTGTTCGGCGGGCAGGGCATGGAGGTCGGCCACGCTGATATAGTAGGGCACACCGGCCACGTCGTCACGGTCCACCAGCCCCAGGTGCTTGGAGAAACGGAAGAGGACGTGTCGGTCCACATCGCCCTGCGGGACGTAGTCGATGGTGAAGACGTGCGTCTCGCTGGTGGTTGTGCCGCGGAAAAGCTGGAGCAGTCCTGCTTCCTGCTCGTCGAGTTGGGCCAGCATGAGCCTTAGTTGTTCGCCGTCCTTAGGCATGAAATCAGCCTGTCCTTTGGTGAGCAGCGAGCGGTTTTCTCGGATGTCGTAAATCTCCGCTGCGGTGAGTTCGGCCATCTTGGCCTTACTGCCGGCAGAGAGTATTTCTTCCGTCTTATAGTCGGCACCGCGTACCTGCTTGACGGGGTCGGGCGTCACGGATGGCGTACTGAGCGTGGCGATGGCAGGCGCCTGGTCGGTATTGACGGCCAGCAGCCGGCCATCAGGGGCGAGCGAAACCAGCGGAGCGGCCGATTTGGGATTGAGGGCGATGGTGTAGGCTTTGGAGGGGTCGGCTTCGCCATAGTCGGTGATGGTGAGGCCCGTCAGTTCCCACTCGTCATAGGTCTTTTGCACCACACCCTTTTGGCGCAGGTAGCGCTCGGCATAGGCGGCATACTCGCCGGGCTGATAGGACGTGCGGCGTGCGGTGATGGTCAGGTGAAAGCCGGTGCGCGGCAGGAAATAGGTGATGCCGTTGGGCGTGACGCCGGGGGTATAGGGGGCGACCTCGGTCTGGGCGCTTGCAGCCATTATGCTGCCTAAGCCCAGCAGGGCGAGGCATATGGGTTTGTACATGGTATGTCAGGATTGGTGGTTATTTCTTATTTTCTTGAATGCTTCGGGCAGGCAGGCAATGATGTCGCTGGCCGTCATGCTGTCTTCGCCAAGTTGCCGGGCGGCCAAATCACCCGCCAAACCGTGGAGGCCGACGCCAAGGATGGTAGCGGTGAGCGGGTTGTAGTGCTGGGCGAGGAAGGCCAGGATGATGCCGGTGAGGACGTCGCCGCTGCCTGCGGTGGCCATGCCCGAATTGCCCGTCGTGTTGAAATAGGTCTTCCCTTCGGGAGTGAGGATGGCGGTGTAGTGGCCTTTGAGGACAATATAGACGCCGCGCTCCATCGCCATGATGCGGGCTGCGGAGAGGACGGCGAAGTCGGAATCGTCGGTGGTGCGACACAGGCGGCGCATCTCTCCGGGATGGGGCGTGAGCACCGTGCCGCGGGGTATGCGACCGTAAAGGTCGGTGCGAGATGCCAGCAAGTTGAGGCCGTCGGCATCGATGACCATGGGGCATTCGGTAAGCACCATCTGGTCGAAGAGGGCCAGGGCCGAGGCCTTGTCCGTACCGAGGCCGGGGCCAATGGCAAGGGCATCGTAGCCGGCGGTGGGGAAGGCGGAGGTGAAGAGCATGTCGGCGCTGTCGTGATGGAGGATGGCTTCGGGCACTGACGTCTGGAGCACGTCGTTGTTCATGAGCGGCGTATGGATGGTCAGTTTGCCCACGCCGCTGCGCAGACAGGCCCGTGCGGCCAAGATGGCGGCGCCCGCCATGCCGTAGCGTCCGGCGATGAGCAGGGCGTGGCCGAAGGTGCCCTTATGACCGAAGGCAGGACGGGGCACGAGCAGCGGCGATAGGTCGGCGGGAGCGAACATGAAGGTTTCGGTGGCCGTCTGCTCAATGGTTTTCCGGTGCAGGCCGATGTCCACAATCTCCACATGGCCCATCGTGGCCGAGGCGTCGGCTAGAAGCATGGCCTGCTTAGGCAGCTGGAAGGTGATGGTGTAGTGGGCATTGATGTGCGGTGCACCGTCATGGGCGAACTGCCCATCTACGGTGAGGCCGGAGGGGATGTCGATGGACACGCGGGTGGCGGGACTGTCGTTGAGCATCTTCACCAGCGAGGCGAAGCCACCGGTGAGGGGGCGCGTCAGGCCGCTGCCGAACAGGCCGTCGATGACAATGGTGTCGCGGCCTATCTGCGGCGGTTCGAAACGTTGCGTCACCTCAATAAACATGTCGGGCACGGCGGCTATCAAGCGCTCTTTGTTTGTGGCACAGTCGGCACTGAGGTTGCCCGTGGTGTTGAACAGGTAAACCTTGACATGGTAGCCGCTACCTTGCAGCATACGGGCTATGGCCAGCGCATCGCCGCCGTTATTGCCGGGGCCGGCAAAGACAGCCACTTCGGCAGGAGCTTTCCAACGGCGGCAGAAGGCTTCGCAGAAGGCGGCAGCGGCGCGTTCCATCAGGTCGAGCGAGGAGATTTGCTCTTCGCGCACCGTGGCGGCGTCTATCTCGCGGAGTCGTACTGCGGAGAATATCTTTTTCATCTGTGAGGGCGTTCGGGGTTTACTTATGGTTCTGTGGTCAGTCTGTTCCTTTGGCGTTGACTGGAGAGAGCTGTCAGAATGGCCACCAGCCTTTCTTGCGCGACTGGCGCGGCGCGGGTTCGTCGAGCAGGATTTCGGCATACGACACCCGCTCGTTGATAATGCGGTAGATGGTGCCCCAGTCGGGGAGGCCGCCGACATTGCGGTCGTCGATGAACATGCTCACCTTGAGTTTGCGCGAGTAGGAGGCGTTCTTTTCAGGCGTATCTTCGTCATAGTCTTTGTTGACTGCGTAGAAAACAACGCCACGCTTGCGGCACCACTCTACGGCATCGTCGAGCAACTGGCCTTCGCGCACGGACCAAAGGATGAGTTTGTGGCCGTCTTCGATGAGGCGGCGCAGGGTGGCTGTGGCAAAGGGCAGTTCCTTGCCAATCTCGGGGTATCGGTGTTCTACGATTGTTCCATCAAAATCTACTGCTATCGTCATAATTTCAGGCAGGTTTGGGGTTGTTATACTTTGTTCACTCTATATATTTTCTTCTATATATGCCATTGCCGGCGCTACTTGTCAAATCCCGTACAGACCACCTTGTGGCCTCGGCTAATATACAGGCGTCCTTGCTGCGGACGGCTGACGCGGCGCCCCGTCAGGTCATATAGCGGCTGATCGTCGGTTGCAGTTTCGGCGGCGTCCGTGGCGTGAGGGATGCCATCGGGCTGAGCGCCATGTGTCACGCGCAACCGGACGGTCTGCTGTCCGTCAAGGCGGAGCGCGGCGCGATAGGGTGCAAGGCGGCTGCCGGCGGCGGCACGTACAAAGGCCGTACCTTCGGCATTGAGCAGGTAGATACCCTCGGCCGCTGATTGGATGTCGAGGGGAACATACGTGCCGCTGAAGACGGCCGACACGGGACTTTCGTCGGCTGCTATCCGCCCTTCAGCGCTTGCCGTGACCTCAAACACGGGGCCCTCTGTGGCTGCCGCGAAGGGGTGGCAGAGCAGGTAGGCACGATGGGCCTCGATGCCGGCTGAGTGCCGGAAGGAAAGGGTGCCGGCGTCATAGTCCTCGTAAGCTTCAACGGTAAAGCCTGCCGGCACAGCGGCCTCGAAGGGCAGGCAGAGGGTCTCCCAGCCGCCATCGGCAGCGGCTTGACGGCGGTAGCCCAACTGTCCGGCGGCATAGCGGAAGGCACGCGGCGGCACCAGCGCTTGACGGTCGGCAAGGATAGTGGGGGTGAGCAGCACGGCATCGGCCTCGGGGTCTGCGGCATCACAGGCGAGGGTCATGGTCCATGCGTCGGGAACGACTGCGGCTTGACAGGCTGCTACGAGGATGTAGGTGGAGCGGTCCTGCGGGCGCCGGCTGAAGGGGTGCGGCGCCTGCGGCAGGGCTATGCTGGTGAGGTCGAGCGTGGTGGTTGTGGTCCACGGCAGGGCGGCCAGGGCATCGGCGCTCCATGCGCCTTGCAGACTAAGTGTGCCGGCCTCTTCGCTGCTATTGGGGGCTTGGCCCACTGGCATCAGCGTGGCGGCGGCCTTTCCTACGGCTTCGTGGGGAAGCACGGCAGTGAAGCGGCCTCCGTCGAGCACCGCCAAACGGACGTCATCGCCTACGGTGGCCAATCCGGCTTCGCGCAGAGACCAGAGGCAGGGCTGCTCTTGGGTAGCGAATTGGGCATCGAGATAGGCACCGGCGGCATCGCGCAGCACAAAGGTGCTATCGGTCTGCCGCTGAATGGTCCATTGGCCGAGCCGTTCGTCGGGGGCCACCGTGCCGTCGGTGAGGAGCAGTGCACTGCCGTCGGCGGCGCTGCCGTCGGCCTTCGCCACCGTCATTTGCGTGACATGCGTGGTGGCTATGGCCACGCTGCTCAGGTCGGCCGGGACGGGCTGCATCTTGCCCACGTCCACCTCGGTGCGGCCGCGGTAGAACATGAGGCGCTTGCTGTCGGTGGGGGTGGCGGCGGTGTAGCAGCCATAGTAGTGGCTCTGCGCATTGAACTCGTACAGCGTGACGTAGCGCACCTGTCCCTTGTCGTCGTGACTCAGACTGAAGGTGCCGTCGCCTTCGTCGCGCAGCATCCATAGCGTGCTGTCGGTGGCGCTGAGCATCAGGGCGGTGGCATTCTCACTGCCGCGGGCTCCACGCAGATACCGGCCGTCGGCGGTCTTCACGACGACGCGACCGTTGGTGGCAGGACTTATCTGCCACACGCGGTCGCCGACCTTTTCGGCGGCTATCTCGCCGCCCTGTTCGCAGTCGAAGGTGCTGAGGCCGATGGACTTGCGAAACTGTCCGTTGACGTCGGCTGTCTGCATGAGCCGAAACTGCGATGTGGCAGGCACGACAGCACCGATGAGGTAGTGGCCGCCAATGGTCACCTGCTCGGCCTGATGCACGCGGTCGTAGTAGAGAGGCACAGACGTCCGCCCTCCCTGCTGCTGCGCATGCGATGCCAGCGGCACAAAAACCAGAGCAACCTGCGCCGCAAAGATGAGGCGGACAACGACGGGGCCTTTCTCCATACTGCTTTGAGATTTACCGCGCAACGCCTACGTCGCTATTGTTTCTCACACTCGTCGGCCATCTTGAGCAAGTACTGCCCGTAGGCGTTCTTGGCCATCGGACCGGCTATTTCGCGCAAACGGGCGGGCGTTATCCAGCCCTGCTTCAGGGCAATGCCTTCCAGGCAGGCCACCTTCAGGCCGGTTCGTTTCTCGAGTACTTCGATGAAGGTGGAGGCTTCGCTCAGACTGTCGTGCGTGCCGGTGTCGAGCCAGGCAAAGCCGATGCCGAGGGTCTGCACCATCAGTTCGTTATCCTCCAAGAAACGCTGGTTGACGGTGGTGATTTCCAGTTCGCCGCGGGCAGAGGGTTTGATGGTCTTGGCCACATCGACGACCTTGTTGGGATAGAAGTAGAGGCCCACCACGGCATAGTTGCTCTTGGGTTGTGCAGGTTTCTCTTCGATGCTGACGCAACGTCCCTCGCTGTCAAACTCGACCACGCCGTAGCGTTCGGGGTCGTTGACGCGGTAGCCAAAGACAGTGGCGCGGTGCTCCTCTTCGGCGGTGCGCACGGCTTCGCGGAGCATGGTGCGCCAGCCACTGCCATGGAAGATGTTGTCGCCCAGCACCAGACAGACGCTGTCGTCGCCAATAAACTCCTCGCCGATGAGGAAGGCCTGAGCCAGACCGTCGGGCGAGGGCTGCTCGGCATACTGGAAGCGCACACCATAGTCGCTGCCGTCACCCAGCAGGCGCTTGAAGCCGGGCAGGTCTTGCGGCGTGGAGATGATAAGGATGTCGCGGATGCCGGCGAGCATCAGCACCGAGATGGGATAATAGACCATCGGTTTGTCAAAGATGGGGATGAGCTGCTTGCTCACGCCCTTGGTGATGGGATACAGGCGTGTGCCCGAACCGCCCGCCAAAACAATTCCTTTCATAGAATCCGGTATAAGGTGATGGGGTTAAAGGGTTAAATTTCTGTTCAATACTTCACCGTTATGGCGGCGGGGAATACGCGGCGCGGGTCGCCGTAGAGGGCGATGCTTTCGGCCATGTACTTCAGGTCGGTCTTGGGCTTGCCCTTGAAGACCACCTTGCCGTTGACGCGGACGGTAATCTTGCGTTCCAGACCGCCCAGGTCGTTGTCCAGGAAGAGGGTGAACTGACCTCCCGTGGCGGGCTTAAACTGCTTGTGCCAGCGCAGGGTAAACTGCCAGCGCGGGTCTTTCTCCAGAGGGATATATTCTACCAGACGTGCCTCGATGTCAATGACGCCGTCGTCGCCGATACGCACGTCATAACGTGTGCGGAGCGAGTCGGAGGGGCGCTGATCGACGCGCAGGTTATAGAAGCCGTGGCGGTGCAGGCCGTCCATTTCGTAGTCTTCCCAGATGAAGTGGGTGGGACGGGCATTGCGGCGGAACTGCATGAGCCATGTGGTGGTCGGCGAATAGTCGAAGCCATGACCCTTGCCGGGGATGAGTTCGACGCGATGGGTGTAGAGCCCGGGGTAGGCACGCTCCAGACTGTCCAGCGCAAGTCCCGTGGTGCGGGTGTATTGGTTGCGGCAGAACATCAGGTCCTTCTCGCCCGTGAGCAGACTGAAGCCCACGTGACCCAAGTTTTCGGCGGGGGCGTTCTGCAGGGGCTCACCGCCGGCCATCGGTCCGGCAGCGGCCAGATAGTCGGCATAGAACGAGGCCAGACGCTGGCTGCCATAGCCGCCTTCGGAGACACCGAAGAGATAGACGCGGTCGGGGTCGATGGCGGCATCGGCCATCAGCCGGCGCCACAGCCAGGACCATGCCCACTGCTTGCTGCGCTGCCACCAGCGGTAATACTTGCCTTCCTGCGGTATCTGGGGGATGAAATAGCGCGAGGGACCGTCGGCGAAGCGCTGTGCCCAGCTCAGCGTGGCCTCCCATTCGTGGGCCTTCGGACCGGAGCCGTGCAGGTCGATGAACGTGGGAACGGACACGCGCTCGCTTTGGGCTATGACGCCCTTCGTACCCCAGTAGAAGGGCATCACGGCGTTGGGTTCCAGACTGTCGGGGATGGCCAGACTACCCGTGGCCGAGGTGGAGAGGGGGGCATCGGCGGGCAGGCGGGTCTCGCCGTTGGTCTTGAGGGCCTGCACCCACTGCTGCCAGAGATGCTGACGGGCTGTTTCCACTTGGTCGGCCTTGATGGCTGTGGAGGGGGCGGCGGCTGTGGCGGCCGCCTTGCCTTGCGCCACTTGCTGCAGGTATTGGTCGGCCTGCCGGTAGTCTTGCGCACCGGCCGTCAGAGCGACGGCAGCGGCACAGAGGGGAAAGAGAATGCGCTTATTCATTGTGCGTGGTGTGTTTTTTTTCGCTACAAACTTACTACTTTTTGTTTGGGCAGACGAATAATGCCCGAAGAATCTTGCAGCAAGGCACGCCCTCGTCAATTGCGGGCTACGTGCTTAACCGCTTTTTTGAAGTGTGCAATGTTGCACTTAACGTTTGTTAACCTCGAGAATGGCCACGAAATCCACCACCAACCTCGGTGGTGGTTAATAACGCAAGCATGACGCACTTGATTTTGACTGTTTATGGCATTATATTAAAAATCGGCCGGCGCTATAGTTAATTCTACTAAAATCTCTGCGTTTCCCACGCGAAAATCGCCCTTGTTGACCGGCCAGACGGTGGGCGTTTTGGCCATCACTGTTTGGGCGACAGGATTTTCTGTCGCCCAAACAGGAAAATCTGTCGCCCAATCTGTCGGGGCAACTTGCGTTTTCTGCCCTTCGCCCTGCATTTTCTGCTCTATTTGTATGGTTGTGGCCGTTCACGTTTTTGGCCGAAAAATTCATGTTATTGGCCACGTGTGCAACGCGCCCTTTTTTGTACCTTTACAGCCGTCCGGCCTTGCATGTCGCTGAAGGACGTGTCTTGGCCGGGGCGTACCTACACCGATCTCCTATCTATGACGAACCTTTCACAACACCTTCTGGCGGCCGTCCTGCTGCTGGGCTGTCCACTGACGGGCATGGCCTCCACTGCGCCGCTGCCGGGCGATACGCTACGCGCCTGCCGGCCCACGACGCGCACCTTCCGCTCCGAAGCGGTGGAACGCGCCATCGCCGACGCGGCCGCACGCATCACGCACCCGTACCTGCGGCAAATGTTCATCAACTGCTACCCCAACACGCTCGATACGACCATCGACTACCGCCAGCTCGAGGATGGCGACGACGATACCTTTGTCATCACGGGCGACATACCGGCCATGTGGCTGCGCGATGCCTCGGCACAGGTCAAGCCCTACCTGCGCTTTGCCCGCGAGGACGAGCATCTGCGCCACATGCTGCGCGGCGTAGTGCGCCGCGCCTTGCGATGCCTGCTCATCGACCCCTATGCCAACGCCTTCTGTCAGAGCCCGGACAGCATGAGTTGGGCTTGGAGCAAGGACTACACGAAGATGCTGCCGGGGGTGTATGAGCGGAAGTATGAACTGGATTCGCAGTGTTACCCTCTGCTCCTGCTCTGCGACTATATTGACGCCACGGCCGACGCCACGGTGGCGGACCATCTGCTGGCGCCGGCGCTCGACAAAGTGCTGACCACGATGGAGCAGCAGGCGGACGGCAGCGGATGGCGGACGTACAAGTTTGCCCGCACGACGCACGCACTGCACGACACGCGCTCCAACTACGGCCTGGGGCATCCCGGGCGCCCCTGCGGCCTCATTGCCTCGGCGTTCCGTCCGTCGGACGACAGCAACGTGCTGCCATTCAACATCCCGGGCAACATGATGGCGGCGCACGCGCTCAAGCGCATGGCCGGTCTGCTGCGCACGACATGGCACGACGAGGCGCGCGCTGCCCGCTGCCTACGACTGGCGGAGGGCATCGAAAGGGGACTGCGCAAATGGGGCACGGTGCGTCAGCCGGAGTATGGCCGCATCTACGCCTACGAGGTGGACGCCCGAGGCAGCGCGCTGCTGATGGACGATGCCAACGTGCCGTCGCTGCTGTCGCTGCCCTACATCGCGGGCATCGACCCGAAGGACAAGACCTACGTCCGCACGCGCCGCTTCATCCTCTCAGAGGCCAACCCCTACTTCTTTGCGGGCCGTGCCGGACAGGGCATCGGCGGACCGCACGTGGGCATGGACTACGTATGGCCGATGAGCACCATCGTTCAGGCGCTGACGAGTACGGACGACAGGGAGATTGCCGAGTGCCTGACGCGCCTGATGCGCACGGACGCGGGCACGATGTTCATGCACGAGGCTTACCACAAGGACGACGACCGTAAGTTCACGCGCCACTGGTTTGCCTGGGCCAACACGCTCTTCGGCGAACTGATCCTGCATCTGCTGGACGAGGGTAAGGACGACCTCATCAACAGTCTGCCGGAGAAGTAAGCGCGCCCGCCCTACCCTATCTTTCACGACAGAAACCTAACACATCATAACTTCTTATCTTATGCAAACAGGCGACCTTATTCCCTCACTCACCGGACGCGACCAGGACGGCCGGGAGATTGCGCTCGACGACTTCCGCGGCAAAAAACTGGCTCTCTACTTCTACCCCAAAGACAGCACGTCGGGCTGCACGGCCGAGGCATGCAGCTTCCGCGACCGCTATGAAACGCTGCTGGCGAAGGGCTATGCCATCCTCGGCGTCAGCCCCGACTCGGAGCGCTCGCACCAAAACTTCATTGCTAAAAACGCCCTGCCCTTTCCCCTCATCGCCGACACGGACAAGACGTGGCTGCAGGCGTTCGGCGTATGGGGCGAGAAGAAGATGTACGGCCGGACGTACATGGGGGTGTTCCGCACCACGTTCCTCATCGATGAGACGGGACACATCACGCACATCTTCGGACCGAAGGAAATCAAGACCAAGACGCACGCCGACCAGGTGCTCGCTATCGCGGAGTAAGAAGGCGGTGTGTCATCATAGCCAACCCGCTGCGTTGCTATCGGCATTCGGGCTTGGTCATGTACTTCAGGGCGCAGCTTAGTAGGGCCATGTCCATTGACATGGCACCGGAAGCGCCGTTTCTACGCTATTGCGCTGATTCTCATCGTTCAGGATTGTCCCATGGTGCCGTCAATGGACGGCACCTCCTATCGTCATCTTGTCGCTCAG
>JALEZQ010000004.1 GCA_022772475.1 Bacteroidales bacterium
AAGCACCACATGCGTGAAGATGTTGTTGATCTCGTTCTTTACCCGGATCCGGAAGTGGTTGATGGTGATGAAGTCGGGACACTCCTGAGCTGCCAGCCACTTGAAGCGGATGTCGTATCGCAACAATTCTTCGATCTTGCGGCATGATTAGGTGTTGTCCAGGTAGGCATAAAGGATGATCTTCAGCATCATCTTGGGGTGGTATGCACAGCGGCCGCACTCGCGACAGAGTTTCTTGAACCTCTTCAAGTCAAGCGACTCCACAATGGCATCGACCAAGCGAACGGGGTCACCCTGCGGAATTTCTTCGTCGAGGTTGACCCAAATAAACAGTTGGTCGCTGTTACTGTAGTTTTTTGTATGCAACTTTGTGGACATTGTTATTTGTTTATATGTCTCAAAGTTACGAAAACTTTCTGACATGGCAAAGCCCCTGCTTGTGAAAGTCGGGGCTATTTTCCATTGATTATGCTGGCTTCTGCGATAAAATCATTATCTTTGGGGTGTAAAATATGATACAAGTATCAAAAATAGTACTCTAATATGATATTTGAACGTAAGAGATACTTGGATGAACTTATCGCAGGACGTGGAAACTTTTTGCAATAGGTGAGGCCGCGTAGTAGTGCCATGTCCATTGACGTGGCACTCAGTACGCGTCGCGGCGTCGGCCGCGACACCTATTATTTGCCGCAAAAACGCGGCAGGGACGCGAGTGGCACGTCAATGGGTGAGACCGCGTAGTAGTGCCATGTCCATTGACGTGGCACTCAGCACGCGTCGCGGCGTTGGCCGCGACACCTATTCTTTTCCGCAAAAAAACGCGGCTGCGCCGCGAGTGGCACGTCAATGGACATGCCACTACTACATAAAAGCTGCGCCCCCGGTGACGGTGTGTCATAATGGTCAATCTGCTGCGTTGCTATCGTCTTCGGGCTTGGTCATGTACTTCAGTACACTCCCGGCGCCCTCATCCTCAGCGCCTTGCATCTTAACCATTCTGACGCACCTTCGCGTGTGCGTCAAAATTTGCATTTTGACACACCCTCTGCGCCTCAAACCGCGTTGTAGCCTCTTCGCAGCGAGTATGTATCTACGTTACAAAAACGAAATCTGTAGTACCCACGCGAAAATCGCCAAAACGCAACGACATGACGTGCAAATTAATATCGGAAAACAGACGTTGAAATTGGGATAGGAGGCGCCGTCGCTCAAGCATCTTCATTATGAAACACCCTCATCCTGCATCGCCGCATTCATAGATCTTTATCGTTCCCACTCGAATACACGCTTCGGACGACGAGACTGGCCAAGGTCAGGCCGAAGATGCCCGTGGCGTGCATCAGTGAGCCGTTAAAGGTGGCGTCGGCCTCGTCTGTGGGTATGTTGCGTAGCAGTTCGTCGCTATAGACGCACTTGAATTTCTTTGCAGGAAAGGTGCCGGCCTTCTTGAACCGCCGCCGCAACGACGCGGCCAGCGGGCAGCCCTTGACCTTCCAAAACTCAGTGACGGCAATCCGCGACGGGTCCATCTTGAGGGCTGCGCCCATAGAGGAGAGTAGGGTGGCCCGGGTGCGGCAGGCCAGCAGAATGAGGGCGGCCTTGTCGGCCATGCTGTCGATGGCATCAATCACATAGTCGTAACTGTCCAGGGCGAAGCGCTCGGCATCGTCGGCGGTGAAGCGCTCGGCCATCGCCACGATGTTGGCCTGCGGGTTGATGTCGAGCAGACGCTCACGCATGACCTCCACTTTGTGGCGCCCCACGGTGGACGTGCTGGCGGGGCACTGCCGGTTGATGTTGCTGTAGGCCACGATGTCGGGATCGACCATGGTGAGGTGGCCGACGCCTGTGCGGACGAGGGCTTCGGCGCACCAACTGCCCACGCCGCCCACGCCGAAGAGGATGACGCGCGTCTGCCGCAGGCGCTCCATACCGTCGCTGCCAAAGAGGCGCTCCGTGCGGCTGAAGGTCTCGGCGGGCTCTGTGGTGGAAAGATGGCGTTGTAAATCAGACATAAGGACTGCTCTTGTAAAAGGGATTTATAGAACAAGCCCAGAGAACGTTACGAACTCTGGGCTTGCGGAGATATAGTTGAAAGTTGGTGTCGGTGGATTACTCGGCACGGAGCGTAAAGCGCTTGAAGGCGGTCACGGTGCACTCCTTGTCGGCCTGCTTCAGGTAGTCAGCCACGGAAACCTTGCTGTCCTGGATGAACTCCTGGTTCAGGAGGCAAGCCTCCTTGTAGAACTTCTGCATACGGCCGTTGGCGATGCGCTCGATCATGTTCTCGGGCTTGCCCTCCTGACGAGCCTTGTCGGCAGCGATTTCATACTCTTCCTTGCGGATCTTCTCGGGAACATCCTGCTCGCAGAGCGATACGGGGTTCATGGCAGCAACCTGCATGGCTACGGCGTGGCCGTAAGCAGGGTCAACAGCCTTGTTGAGGGCTACCATGGTGCAGAGCATGTTCTTGTTCTGGTGGTTGTAGCAAGAGATGTTGTCGCCTTCGATGGTGAGGTAGCCATCGAGTTCCATCTTCTCGCCGGTGATACCGCTGCGGTCCGTAACGGCCTCGGCAACGGTGCCGTTGCCCATGGGCAGAGCCTTTACGTCGTCGAGGGTAGCGCACTTGTTGGCTACGGCGGCGTCGAGGATGTCCTGAGCGAGCTTGATGAAGTCGGCGTTCTTGGCTACGAAGTCGGTTTCGCACTTGAGGGCGATGATGGCACCGAAGCCATTCTCAGCCTTGCAGAGCACAGCGCCTTCAGAAGCTTCGCGGTCCGAGCGCTTGGCGGCTACGGCCTGACCCTTCTTGCGGATGATTTCTACAGCGGCTTCGATGTTGCCGTCAGCTTCGGCGAGGGCCTTCTTGCAGTCGCCCAGACCGGCGCCCGTGAGGGTACGCAGTTTTTTGATATCGTCTAATCCTACTGCCATTGTTGTAAGTGGTTAGGTCCGATGGGGCAGGGTCGGTATGTGGCGGCATAAGTCCACCTGCCGTCTTCTGCCATTCGGTGATGATTGATGTGTTTAGGAAAAAAAGAGAAATGCGGGCGGCGGAAGTGCCGCCCGCATATTTGGATGAGGTTGTGGTGCAGATTATTATTCAGCCTTTGCCTCTTCAGCGGCGGGAGCCTCTTCAGCGGCGGGAGCCTCCTCTACGCGGGCTTTGGCAGCACGGCGGGGAGCCTTTTCGCCTTCGCCGGCAGCTTCGGCGTCAACCTTTTCGGCCTTGCGCTCCTGAATGCCCTCGGCGATGGCACCGCAGCAGGCGTCGAGGATAACCTCGATGCTGCTCTTGGCATCGTCATTGGCGGGGATAACGTAGTCGATGCTCTTGGGGTCAGAGTTGGTATCTACGATGCCGAATACGGGAATACCCAAACGGCGAGCCTCCTTCACGGCGATGTGCTCCTTGCATACGTCGATGACGAAGAGAGCAGCCGGAAGCTTGTTCAGGTCGGCGATGGAGCCGAGGTTCTTCTCGAGCTTGGCACGCTGACGAGAAATCTGGAGGATTTCGCGCTTGCTGAGGTTAGAGTAGGTACCATCGTTCATGAGCTTGTCAATATTGGCCATTTTCTTGACAGCCTTGCGGATGGTGGGGAAGTTGGTGAGCATACCGCCCGGCCAGCGTTCCGTAACGTAGGGCATGGCTACCGAGGTGGCCTTGTCGGCTACGATTTCTTTGGCTTGTTTCTTAGTAGCTACGAAGAGGATCTTGCGACCCGACTTGGCCACCTGCTTCAGGGCTTCGGCAGCCTCGTCGATTTTAGCGACCGTCTTGTGGAGGTCGATGATGTGAATGCCATTGCGCTCCATGAAGATGTAGGGAGCCATGGCGGGATTCCACTTACGCTTGAGGTGACCGAAGTGGCAGCCGGCCTCGAGCAGGGTTTCAAAATTCGTTCTAGACATTGTGTCGATGAATTGTTTTGTGCGTTTACGTTCTTTTTGTTTTGCGGGCAGCGGGATGATGGCATTCTTCCGTGGGGATAGGGTGTGGGGTGTTGCCCCTCTCTGCCATCTTGTCCGCCCCACCTTACTGCCCATTGTGCAGGTGGGTCAGCTGCGGGGTAGTTCCTAAGCCACTCGGGCCGGAAGTCCCGGCAGTTTAGATGCTAAACGACTTTCAGCAGCAAACAGCCACGGGGGCGATAGATTAACGTTTGCTGAACTGGAAGCGACGACGTGCTTTGGGACGACCGGGCTTTTTGCGTTCCACAGCGCGCGAGTCGCGGGTTACAAAGCCTTCAGCGCGGAGAGCCTTCTTGTCGTCGGCGTTAACCTTGACCAGGGCGCGGGCGATGGCGAGGCGGAGAGCCTGGCTCTGGCCCGTGAAGCCACCACCTTCGAGGTTGACCTTGATGTCGTACTTCTCGGCAACGTCCAGGAGGGCGAGGGGCTGCTTAACCACATACTGAAGGATGGGCGAGGGGAAATATTCCGTAAGGTCGCGCTTGTTGATGGTGATTTTGCCCGTACCTTCGGTCATATAAATGCGGGCCACAGAACTTTTGCGGCGGCCCAGTGCGTTGATTACTTCCATATCTGCGTATTATTTGTACAAGTTAATGTCAATCACCTTGGGGCTCTGGGCTTCGTGCTTGTGCTCGCTACCCTCGTAAACGTAGAGGTTGCTGAGCTGCTGTGCGCCAAGACGGTTCTTGGGGAGCATACCCTTGACTACACGATGGAGAAGGCGGTCTGCGCCGTTCTTCTTGGCCATGATGCTGGCGGGCGTGTGTTCGCGCTGGCCGCCGGGATAGCCGGTGTAGGTGAGGTAAACGCGGTCCGTCCACTTGTTGCCGGTGAGGCGCACCTTGTCGGCGTTGATGATGATGACGTTGTCGCCGCAGTCCACGTGGGGGGTGTAGTTGGGCTTGTACTTGCCACGGAGCAACTTGGCGACCTTGGTGCAGAGGCGACCGAGAACCTGATCGGTGGCGTCAACGACAACCCACTCTTTCTTGGCAGTCTCCTTGTTGGCAGAAATGGTCTTGTAACTTAAAGTGTCCACTCTTGATTTGTTTTAATAAATGTGTAACTACTAATGATTTATTCTCTCGCACGGCGCTATCCCGACCACCTGCTCCGGCCAATGAAGACAGGCTATCGACGCCGCACGTCGCAGGCCTTTTGGGCCCGCTTGATAATAATCGGCGTGCAAAAGTACGCATTTCCCTTGGAATGAGCAAAGTTTATTCAATTTTCTTTCTCAGTTCTCAGCGCGTAGCCCCTGTTTTCCAGCATTTCTATGGTGTCTGGTAGGTTACGCCCAGGGCTGGAGCATAGGCTTCGGCCTTCTTCTCTACGCTCATGGGATAGGCGCGCGAACTGCTGGGCATGCGGTAGAGGCGGAGGGTGCGGTCGTCAAGGGCGACCTCGGTATATTGTCCGACTTTGGGCTCGGCGGCCCCGAACTGCCGGCAGAGGGTGGTGGTGGCCAGTTGGCCGGCGGTGATGATGGTGTGGCAGTGGGGCAACCGGCGGAGCAGGGCGGCGACATCGGTGGGCTCTACGATGAGCAGGTCCTTGTCTGACGCGGTATTCTTCGTGCGGACAATGCGCGTGGCGGTGTCGTACATGGCGATGCCTTCTTTTCTGAGGAAGGCTTCGATGCGCGGCTGGTCAAACTGCTTGGCGGCGCCTGTCAGGATGAAGTGGTCCTTGTTGCCGAAGAAGAGCAGGCCCATGATGCGCCACATGTCGTTCTGGAAGTTGGGGTAATAGAAAGGCATGCTCCAGCGGTGGGGCGCAGGCGGGAAGGTGCCGAGCATGAGGATGCGCGCGCCGTCGGGAAGGAACGGAGCGAAAGGATGGCTTTCTTCGGGATTCATGGTGTGGGGTAGGGTAGTGGTGTGATGCCATCTGGCGGGTCAGTCCATGCGGTCGCGGTAGTCTTCGTAGGTATAGGTGCGCAGGGTTTCGACGGTGCCGTCGCTGTGGAGCATGGCCAGGGCGGGGTGGGGGATGCCGTTGAACATGTTGGTCTTGACCGTCGTATAGTGTATCATGTCCTCGAAGATGATGGTGTCGCCGGGGACCAGCGGGGCGTCAAACTGCCAGTAGCCCATGAAGTCGCCCGAGAGGCACGAGTTGCCGCCGAGGCGATAGACGCAGGCTTCGGTTTCGTGTCCCGCGGCATCGTCGTCGGCCAGGGTGCGTGCCCCGCGTACGGCGGGATGGTAGGGCATTTCCAGGCAGTCTGGCATGTGGCAGGTGAAACTGACGTTGAGCAGGGCCGTCTTGATGCCGCTGTTTTCTACAATATCTACCACCGAAGCCACCAGCGGCCCTGTCTGCCAGGCGAAGGCGGAGCCGGGCTCCAGGAGGATGCGCAGGTGGGGATAGCGTCGGTGCAGGCCGCGCAGCGTGTCGATGAGCAGGGAGACGTTATAGTCCTTGCGGGTGACCAGGTGGCCGCCGCCCAGATTGAGCCATTCTATCTGACTGAACCAGCGGCCGAACTGCGCCTCGAGGTGCTCGAGCGAGCGCACCAGGGCTTCGGCGCTGCTCTCGCAGTGGTTGTGGCAGTGGAAGCCGCGGATGCCTTCGGGTAGGCTGTCGCCGAGTTGGTCGGGTGTGACGCCGAAGCGCGAACCGGGGGCGCAGGGGTTGTAGAGCAGGGTCTCGATCTCGCTGTAGCCGGGGTTGACGCGCAGGCCGCAGGAAATACCGCCGTGGACCTTCGTATGGGGATAGAAGTGGGCGTACTGGCTCAGACTGTTGAAGGTGATGTGGCTGCTGCAGGCCAGGATAGTGTCAAAACTGCCCTCTTCGTAGGCCGGGCTGTAGGTGTGGGCTTTCGAGCCGAACTCCTCGTAAGCCAACCGGGCTTCGTAGGGCGACGAGGCAGTGGTTTGGGCGATGTATTCGCGGAAGATGGGGAAGGTCTTCCACAGGGCGAAGGCCTTGAAGGCGAGGATGAACTCTACGTCGGCCTCGCGGGCAATGTGCCGGATGAGTGCGAGGTTCTTCCGCAGTTTGTCTTCTTCTATGAGGTAGTAGGGGGTGGCTAACATGCTGTGGGGAGAGAGGTTACAATGACGGATGGAGCAGGTGAACACGAGCCATCTGTCCCATCCGTCCAATAGTGTTGTCTTTATTGCTTTGTGGTGAGGGGGTGCTTTTTACGGAGGAGTTGTTTTCTACTACAATCCATGTGTGCAGCCCTTACGACAGTTTGTGAATCACCAGTCCGCTGCGCAGTTTGGGTTCAAACCATGTGGCCTTGGGCGGCATGATGTTGCCGCTGTCAGCGATGTCCATGATTTGCTGCATGCTGACGGGATAGAGCGCCAGGGCCATCTTCATCTCGCCGCTATCTACGCGGCGCTTCAGTTCTTCAAGGCCGCGCAGGCCGCCGACGAAGTCGATGCGCTTGTCGCTGCGCAGGTCCTTGATGCCCAGGATGGCGTCGAGGATGAGGCGCGAGGAGATGTCCACGTCAAGCACGCCAATGGGGTCGCTCTCGTCATAGGTGCCGGGCTTGGCTTTGAGGCTGTACCATACGCCCTCGAGATAGAGGGAAAATTCGTGGAGTTCGGCGGGGTGGTAGGGGGCATTGCTGCCTTTGGCTTCGACGATGAAGTTTTCAGCCAACTTCTCCAGGAAGGCCTTGGGCGACAAGCCGTTCAGGTCTTTGACCACGCGGTTGTAGTCGAGGATGGTCAGTTGGTCGGCGGGGAAGCAGACGGCCATGTAGTAGTCGTGCTCTCCATGCCCTTCGGCCGCAATCTTTTCGGCGCCGACGCGTGCGGCGGCAGCCGAGCGGTGGTGGCCGTCGGCGATGTAGAGGGCGTCCATCTTGGCAAATTCCTCGGTGATGGTGGCCTTGTCGGCAGCGTCAGAGATGACCCAGAACTTGTGGCCGAAGCCGTCGATGGGCGCGATGAAATCGTAAAGAGGCTTCGTGGCCGCATAGCGAGCGATGAGTGCCTGGAGCACGTCGTTGCCCTTGTAGGCCAGGAAGACCGGCTCAATGTTGGCGTTGGTCACGCTGACGTGGCGCATGCGGTCGTCCTCCTTGTCGCGGCGGGTCAGTTCGTGCTTCTTGATGACGCCGTTCATGTAGTCTTCGACGTGGGCACAGACCACCAGACCGTACTGCGTGCGGCCATTCATCGTCTGGGCGTAGAGGTAGTAGTTCTCCTCCTCATCCTGCACCAGCCAGCCCTCCTTTTGGAATTTGGCAAACTGCTCGGCGGCGCAGTCGTACACGCGCGGGTCGTATTCGCTGGTGCCTTCGGGGAAGTTGATTTCCGGCTTGATGATGTGGTAGAGCGACTTCTCGTTGCTGCCGGCTTCGGCGCGAGCCTCTTCCGAGTCGAGCACGTCATAAGGGCGGCTTTCTACGGCCTCGACCAGGTCCACTGGCGGGCGTATGCCTTTGAAAGGTTTTATGCGGGGCATGGTGTGTTTTCCTTTTGAGGCGGGTAGGGCAGTGATGTCCTCCCCACCGTGGTGTAAGTATTAAGATTGGGCCGTTTCGTGATTAGTGGTTAACCTGGCATTTCTTGACGCCGTCTTCGATGAAATCTACGATTTCCTGGGCAGCGGCCAGGCCGGCGTTGATGTTGGCTTCGGCTGTCTGTGCGCCCATCTTCTTGGGTGTGAAGACGTAGCGGTCGCCCAGTTTCTCTACGGCCTCGTCGTGGCGCTTCATCTTGATGTCGGTGATGTAGCGCAGGTCCTGGCGTTCCTCCATGGCCTTGAGCAGTCCTTCCTCGTCGATGACCTCGGCGCGGGCCGTGTTGACCAGGATGGAGTTGGGCTTCATGCACATCAGTTGGTCGTAGCCGATGCTGCCGATGGTCTGCGGCGTGGCGGGGCAGTGGAGGCTGACGATGTCGTTGTAGTGGAAGAGGGCCTCGAGCGATTCGTGCACGTGGAAGCCGGCGTCGATGATTTTCTGCGGGCGGTTGAGCGGCGAGTAACTCGATACGTCCATGCCCATGCCTTTGGCGATGCGGGCCACGTTCTGGGCCACGGCGCCGAAGGCCATCAGACCCATCTTCTTGCCCATCAGTTCGCTGCCCGACTTACCGTTGAAGCGCTGGCGCATGGTGTAGATGAGTAGACCGATGACCAGTTCGGCCACGGCGTTGGCGTTCTGCCCCGGCGTGTTCATCACCACGATTTTGCGGGCCGTGGCGGCAGCCAGATCGATGTTGTCGTAGCCTGCGCCGGCGCGGACGATGATTTTCAGTTCGGGGGCAGCGTCCATCACCTCGGCGTCGATGATGTCGGAGCGTACGATGAGGCCCTGGCAGTCGGCCACAGCGGCCAAAAGCTGTGCCTTTTCGGTGTACTTCTCCAGTGTTTCGCAGGCATAGCCTGCCATATCGAATGTCTCCTTGATGCCCTTGACGGCTACGGGAGCAAAGGGCTTTTCGGTGGCTATGAGTACTTTCATGGGGTTGGTGTTGAAATGTAGGGCAGGGCGTTGTGACGGCTGCGTTGGTCGTTGCGCCCTCCCTTGGGAATATACATTATATATAATAAGGAATAGGGAACAGGCTGCGCGGGGCATTCTGTTCTCTATTCCTATGGTTGTATCTTGGATTAGTGGGCGGCTTCAAATTCCTTCATGCAATCTACCAGCGCCTGCACGCCTTCGAGCGGCATGGCGTTGTAGCACGAGGCGCGGAATCCGCCGACGGAGCGGTGACCCTTGATGCCGCTCATGCCGCGCTCGGTGGCAAACTTCATGAAGTCGGCTTCGAGATCCTTGTATTCGTCGGCCATGACGAAGCAGATGTTCATGTACGAGCGGTCTTCTACGGCCGTCACCGTGGCGCGGAACAGTTTGTTGCGGTCAATCTCGCCGTAGAGCAGGTCGGCGCGCTCCTTGGCACGGCGCGCCATTTCGGCTACGCCGCCGCACTTCTTGATCCACTTCAGCGTCTGCAGGGCGCAGTAGATAGGCACTACGGGCGGCGTGTTGAACATCGAGCCCTTATCGACATGCGTGCGGTAGTCGAGCATCGTGGGAATGGCGCGGCTCACCTTGCCGAGCAGTTCTTCCTTGACAATGACGAAGGTTACGCCGGCCATGGAGAGGTTCTTCTGTGCACCGCCGTAAATCAGGCCGTACTTGCTCACGTCGATGGGGCGCGAGAAGATGTCGGACGACATGTCGGCCACCAGAGGTACGGGGCTGTCCAGATCTTCGTGCAGTTCGGTGCCGTAGATGGTGTTGTTCGTCGTGATATGGAAATAGTCTGCATCCGAAGGGATGACATAGTCTTTGGGGATGAAGGTGTAGTTGGCGTCGGCCGACGAAGCCACTTCTACCACTTCGCCGAAGAGTTTGGCTTCCTTGAGCGCCTTCTTAGCCCATACGCCGGTGTTCAGATAGGCGGCCTTCTTTTCCAGAAGGTTAAAGGGCACCATGCAGAACTGTGTGCTGGCGCCGCCGCCAACGAAGAGCACCGAGTAGCCTTCGGGGATGTTCAGCAGTTCTTTGAACAGGGCCTGAGCCTCATCCATAACGGCCTGAAATTCTTTCGTGCGGTGGCTGATTTCCATCAGCGAGAGTCCCATACCTTGAAATTCTACCTGGGCTTCAGCCGTGGCTTTCATCACTTCCTGCGGGAGAATGGAAGGTCCCGCGCCAAAATTGTATTTCTTCATGGCGATAGATTTTGGGGTGGATGGCAAACGCCTGACTCTTGGCAGTCCATGCCTCCTATACTGCGTTCTGCAATGAGGCGGGCATGGGCGGTGCGGCTTTTGTCTTTACCACCTTGTTTAAGATAAACATCGCGGCTGTGGCCTTTGTAGCCCGAACCGCGTATGCGTTGCATAGGGTTTTACTCCGCGAATGTATGGAAAACTTTTTAGTTGTACAAAAATTCTTGTCACATTTTTGTTTATGCCGCCCATGTTGTCCGCTCTTGTCCACTCTAAAGTGATGCTGACTCTACGGACAGCGTAGCCGAATTATACCGCGCCCTTGGTTACACCCCGATGCCCTTCAGGCGCTATCACATCCAATCCTCCAATCCGTCCCCTGAAGAATCTGTAGTGCCCACGCGAAATTTTTAAAACGCAACTGCATGACATACAAATTTTTCAAGAGAACGAATAGTTAGATAGAATATCCTACGAAGAAAAAGAGTTGGCCAGCAATCACAATGTTGCTGTCCAACTCTTTTGCCGTATGTCGGGGCGACAGGATTCGAACCTGCGACACCCTGCTCCCAAAGCAGGTGCGCTACCGGGCTGCGCTACGCCCCGAAAAGTTATGGTCCGCACTGCATGTTGTGCGGACCATAGCCACTTGTTATTTTGAGCCTCTTGTCGGACTCGAACCAACGACCCCGAGATTACAAATCACGTGCTCTACCAACTGAGCTAAAGAGGCGGGTGGGTAAGCTCTCTGCATCGCGCCGCTACAACTTTCTACCTTTGCTGCGGTCAAGCCCTGGAGGATTTGAAAGGAGCTGGCCGTGCAGCACTTACCCATAAATTCGAGTGCAAAAGTAGTGCTTTATTTCTATTGGGCAAAATATTTCCCCCACTTTTTCACGGGTTGCAGTCCCGATGGTTCACCGAAAGTTCCCGAAAGTTCGCCGACGGTCACCGACCGTCGGCGCCGTTAAAGCCGGTCGGGTACCTGCCTTTCGGGGTGCTTGCGCTGCTGGTAGAGTTGCCAACTGTTGAAGATGTTGTGCCATACGCTGTAGAAACCACCAGCGACGGTGCTCACGGGGGTGAGGAAGGTGTAGCCCATCCAGATGGCAAACATGGTGTTCTTTTGGCCCAGGCTTTGTCCGGCGGCAATGGGGCAGCCGTAACGACGGCCTATCCAACGGCCGAAGGCAAACTGGATGGCGCAACAGAAGAGGCTGGCCAGGGCGATGCCCGTCAGCAGCGGCCAGCCGATATGGCTGCCCACGAGGCTACGGGTGGTGACGGCGATGGCTAACGATAGGGAGACGCACCAGATATAAAAGGCCAGGTCACGCACTGAGGTGATGGCCCGACAGAGGCGCGGCAGATAGTGGCGGACGATGGTGGCGGCTACGAGGGGCAGGATGAGGATGGGGAAGACCTTGGCGCAGATGAGGAGGAACGAACTGACGAAGGTCATGCCGGGTTGTGGGTGGGTCAAGGGAATCAGCAGGGGGATGAGGATGGCCACGCAGAGGTTGATGACAAGGGTGTAGGCCGTGAGGCCGGCGGCATTGCCACCCAGTTTGCCCGTGATGACGGCGCCGGCGGCGGCTGTGGGACAGATGATGCTCAATATGGCGCCCTCGACCACCACGCCGTAGGATAGGTGAGGACAGAGGATGAGCCACAGGCAGAGCAGGGTGAAGATGACCGACTGAAAGGCTACCAGCCACCAATGCCAGCGGCAGGGGCGCAGGGCTCTGAGGTCAACCTTGCAGAAGGCGATGAACAGCATGCAGAAGATGAGCAGCGGCTGAATGAACGATACGGCCTGCATGACGGGGGCGCTGTAGGACGCAAGCCCGGGCACGTTGTGGCAGAACAGATAGGTAGAGGCTCCAATGGTCATGGCGATGGCCAACGTCCAGTCTTTGAGAAAACGAAGTATGGCTGACATACGTATGGAGAAAGATTGTAAGCCGGCAGTTGGGCCGGCCATGATAAATAGATATGAAAAAGTTCTGTGTGGTCTATTTCTTCTCTATCATGAGCAGCTGGTCGCGCAGTCGTGCCGCTTCGACGAAATCGAGTCGTGCCGCGGCTTCGCGCATGGCCTTGCGCAGTTGGTCCGCCGTCTGCGGTGCGGCGTCGGTTTTCGCCCCTTTGCCCTTCTTTCCGTAGGCCACCTCCGCCTCGGCCACTTTGGGCTGGGCGGGTATGGGGCTGTCGATATAGGCTTTGGAGCGTCTGTCTTTGCTCTCATCACCGCTACGCAGAGCGCTGAGGCTGGCCTTGCCAATCTCCTTGCGAATCTGTCGGGGAGTTATGCCGTTCGCCTCATTGTAGGCCAACTGCTTCATGCGGCGGCGCTCCGTCTCGTCGATGGTCTGCTGCATAGAGGGCGTGATGGTCTTGGCATACATGATAACGCGGCCATTGACGTTGCGTGCCGCGCGGCCTGCTGTCTGCGTCAGCGAGCGGTGTGAGCGCAGGAAGCCCTCCTTGTCGGCATCGAGGATGGCCACGAGGGCCACCTCGGGCAGGTCCAGGCCTTCGCGCAACAGGTTGACGCCTACCAGCACCACATAGATGCCCGCCCGCAGGTCGTCCATGATGCGGACGCGCTCGATGGTGTCCACGTCGCTGTGGATATAGGCCGTGTTGATGCCGCTGCGCGTCAGGTAGTCGGTCAGTTCTTCGGCCATGCGTTTGGTCAGCGTGGTGACCAGCACGCGCTCGTTGTTGCTGTCGGCGCGGCGAATCTCCTCGATGAGGTCGTCGATGGGGTAGTCCGTGTTGCGCACGTAGATGGGTGGGTCGAGCAGTCCTGTGGGACGGATCACCTGGTCCACCACGACGCCCTCGCTCTCCTGCAGTTCATACTCCGCCGGCGTGGCGCTGACGTAGATGACCTGTTTGGCCATGGCGTGAAACTCGTCGAAGGTCAGCGGGCGATTGTCCAGCGCTGCCGGCAGGCGAAAGCCATACTCCACGAGCGAT
The DNA here is from genome assembly GCA_022772475.1 of Bacteroidales bacterium. Classification (GTDB taxonomy): domain Bacteria; phylum Bacteroidota; class Bacteroidia; order Bacteroidales; family Bacteroidaceae; genus Alloprevotella. The sequence continues at coordinate 13,627 of JALEZQ010000004.1, forward strand.
TCCTTTCGGGAGCGGTCGCCGCCGTACATGGCGCGTATCTGCGGCACCGTGACGTGGCTCTCGTCGATGACGATGAGGAAGTCGTCGGGGAAGAAGTCGAGCAGGCAGTAGGGGCGTGTGCCGGGCTTGCGGCCGTCGAAGTAGCGCGAGTAGTTTTCTATGCCCGAGCAGTGGCCCAGTTCGCGAATCATCTCAATGTCGTAGTTGACGCGCTCGTTCAGGCGCTTGGCCTCGAGCGTCTTGCCGATGGTGTTGAAGTGTTCCACCTGTGCCGTCAGATCGTCCTGTATCTGGCGGATGGCCATCTCCTGCGTCTCCTTTGAGGTAAGAAAGAGGTTGGCGGGATAGACCTTATATTCACTGAACGAGGCCATGCGGTGGCCCGTCAGGGCGTCCACCTCTTCGATGCGCTCAATCTCGTCGTCCCAGAAGGTGACGCGCAGCAGGTCGTCGGCATAGGCCAGGAAAATATCCACCGTATCGCCCTTGACGCGGAAGTCGCCCGCCTTGGGCGCCACATCATTGCGCGTGTAGAGGCTATCTACAAGGCGGCGCAGCAGCACGTTCAGCGCCAGACGCTGGCCCACCTTCAGGGCGATGACATTCTCGTAGAAGGCCGAAGGATTGCCCATGCCGTAGATGCACGACACCGACGACACCACGATGACGTCTTTGCGTCCCGACAGCAGGGCCGACGTTGCCGCCAGTCGGAGTTTGTCAATATCCTCGTTGATGGCCAGGTCCTTCTCTATATACGTGTCGGTCGAGGCGATGTAAGCTTCGGGCTGGTAGTAGTCGTAGTAGGAAACGTAGTACTCTACCGCATTCTCGGGGAAGAAGCCTTTGAACTCTGCATAGAGCTGTGCCGCCAGCGTCTTGTTGTGGCTCAGGATGAGCGCCGGTTTGCCGGCAGCTTTGATGACGTTGGCTATGGTGAACGTCTTGCCCGACCCCGTCACGCCCAGCAGTGTCTGTGCCGGCATACCGTGGCGAATGCCCTCCGTCAGTTGGCGGATGGCCTCGGGCTGGTCGCCTGTGGGGGCATAATCCGAATGCAGTTTGTAGGTCATGGCGTGTGGTTGATGGCGTGATGAGCGGTGTTTATCTGTCTAAGCGGGGCGAGCGCCCGTCGATGACGTCGGGGTTGTCGTCGATAATGGGTAGGTCAGGCAGGGTGTCGGGGTCGTCGGGGTTGTCCGGCTTATCCGGCTTATCCGGGTTATCCGGATTGTCCGGGTTTTCCTCGTCGTTACCGAGCAGACTGTAGTATTCCATCTTCTTTATGCCCTTTGTGCCGAAGTAGGTGGCCACTGCCCCTTCGATGACGATGGCGCAGCCCAGCAGTTCGGGATTATCGTAGAGGTTCAGTTCCTCGCGGCTGCCGTCCTTGGCGTCGAGGAGAATGGGGATGCAGCGCGCGACGTCCGTTTCGGCAGGCGTGTCGGCAATCAGCATGTTGGTGTTGGGTGCAGATGGAGGACATTCAAAGCGGGCTTTGGAGAGCGTCGTCCCCGCTACGTAGCCTACGATATATCCCTTGACGCGCACCCAGTCGTCCACGCTGGCCCGGCTCAGCATTGCAGCCACACTCATCGTGTCGCCCTGCGTTTCTGTGCCCTGATTATTGTCGCCACCGCCGTTGTCGTCGCCGCTTTGGTCGCCGCCCTGCGGAGGTTTCGTGTTCTGGCCGCTGTCCGTTTCGGGCAGTTCTATCTTCCCGCAGGCCGAGAGGCCCGAAAGGAGGAGGCATAGCAAGCCGCAGAGCAGGAAAGCGTAGCGCGTCATGGAAGTGGAGGGTTTGGGGTGAATGGGAGAGAGAAGAGGGAAGAAGTGGGAGACTGTCTATGATCCGCGCCGGCACAATCCGAGCCAGTAGCCGTAGAAGCGGCGTGCGCTGTCGTTCCAGGCGAAGTCGATGCCCTTGTTCGGGTCGTTATCTATATAGTAGTTCTCGGGCATGGTGATGGGCAGGTTTTTGGCGAGGTCGCGGTGGTATTCGCGGTCCAGCGTGTCGGCGGCATACTCCAGATGGCCTGTGATGAACACGCGACTGCCGTCGGCGTTGGCCATGATGGCCGTCCCTGTGGCCTCCGACTGCGCCAGCGTATGTAGCGGCGCCTGTCGGGCCAGCCCTTCGTCGATGGCCGTGTGGCGGCTGTGCGGCATGGGGAAGCCCTGTGGCAGGATGCCCTCGAGCGATATAGCCGTTGGTGCCGGCAGCAGGTCTTCGCTGAAGATACCAAACTTCTTGGCGTCAAGCCCATGCTTCTCTACACCATAGAAATGGTAGAGTCCGGCCTGCGCGCCCCAGCAGATGAACAGCGTCGAGGTGGCCAGCGACGCGCTGTCGTCCATGATGCGACACAGGCGGGGCCAGTAGCGCACCTCCTCAAAGGGCATGTGCTCGACGGGAGCGCCGGTAATGATGAGGCCGTCGTAATGACCGTGGGCGGCATAGTCGGCGTAGTCGATGTAGTTCTGCTCGACATATTCCTGTGCCGTCGTCTTGTAGGTTTGCCCCTCAATCTTCATGGGCAGCAGGGCCACGTCGTAGTGCTGTGCCGCCATCATGCGGGCAATGTCCAGTTCGGTGCGCTCCTTCTCGGGCATGATGTTTAGGAAGAGGATGCGCAGGGTGCCCTTGGGCAGGTCGGCCGTCTGTGGTATGGAGCCTGCGGCAAAGGTGCTGACGGCATAGCCTTCGCTTTGCAGGATGGTGAGGGGAGCCAGAGTGTCGGGAATGAAAAGCATGCTTAGGGGTGTGGGTGAGGGTGGGGCAATGAAGCCTGTGGGCTGTGGAAGTCTATGAGGTCTAAGGGTGAAGGGCGGAGAGTGGAGTGGCGTCAGGCATTGAGCGCTTCAAGGGCTTCAAGGGCCTGCTCCCATGCCTCTTCTGCCTGCCGTATGGCCTCCACTGTTTCGGCGTGGCGGGTAAAGAGCGAGGCGTCGGCGGCGCCTTCCGGCGTGGACAACTGTGCTTCGATGTCGGCCTTCTGCTGCTCCAGTGCTGTCACCTTCTCTTCGCACGCCTCAACCTCCTTTTCTATCTTGCGGCGCTGGCGTGCCAGTTCCTTCCGCTCTTCGTAGTTTTGCCGTCCGGCCGAAACTTTGGGAGCGGTGGCAGCCGTGGCTGTTGTGGCGGATGAACTTGTCGTGGCGGCGGCTGTTGTGGCGGAAACTGTGCCCTCGCCGTTGTTCAGCAGCGTCAGATAGTCGGCGATGCCGCCCAGATGTTCGCGCACCTGTCCGCCGCCGAAGGCATAGACGCGGTCCACCAGTCCGTCCAGGAAATAGCGGTCGTGGCTGACGATGATGGCTGTGCCGTCGAAGGCCGCAATGGCCTCTTTGAGCACGTCCTTGGTACGCATGTCTAAGTGGTTAGTCGGTTCGTCGAGGATGAGGAAGTTGACCGGCTCGAGCAGCAGTTTGATCATGGCCAGTCGGCTGCGCTCGCCACCCGAGAGCACCTTGACCTTCTTATCCGAGGCTTCGCCGCCGAACATGAAGGCGCCGAGGATGTCGCGTATTTTCAGGCGGATGTCGCCGCGGGCCACGCGGTCGATGGTGTCGAAGACGGTCAGTTCGCCGTCCAGCAGTTGTGCCTGGTTTTGGGCGTAGTAGCCAATCTGTACGCCGGCGCCGAGTTTGAGCGATCCGGTATAGTCTATCTCGTCCATGATGCACTTCACGAGCGTGGACTTACCCTCGCCGTTTTTGCCGACGAAGGCCACCTTCTCGCCGCGGCGCAGGGTGAGGTTCACCCCTTTGAATACGCAGTGGTCGCCGTAGTCTTTGCGCAGGTCCTCGCAGATGAGGGGGAAGTCGCCCGAGCGTGAGCAGGGCGGGAACTTCAGGTGCAACTGTGCCGTCTCCACCTCGTCCACCTCGATGGGCACAATCTTCTCCAACTGCTTTATGCGGCTCTGTACCTGGGTGGCCTTGGTGGGCTTGTAGCGGAAGCGCTCGATGAAGTCTTTGATGTCGGCAATCTCTTTCTGCTGGTTCTCGTAGGCGCGCAACTGCTGTTCGCGGCGCTCGGCCCGCAGGGTGACGTAGTCGTCATACTTTACGCGGTAGTCTGTGATGCGCCCACAGGCAATCTCCAGCGTGCGGTTGCACACGTTGTTGATGAAGGTGCGGTCGTGGCTCACCAGCACCACGGCGCCGTTGCTGCGTGCCAGGAAGGTTTCGAGCCAGCGTATGCTCTCGATGTCCAAGTGGTTCGTCGGCTCGTCCAGCAGCAGCACGTCGGGGCGTTGCAGCAGCAGTTTGGCCAGTTCGATACGCATGCGCCATCCTCCCGAAAACTCCTTCGTCGGTCGTCCGAAGTCGGTCGGCGTGAAGCCCAGCCCCTGCAGTGTGCGCTCCATGTCGGCGTGATAGTCGGCGCCGCCCATCATGCGGAAGCGCTCGTCGGCACGTGTGTAGCGCTCCACGAGGTCCATGTAGTCGGTCGTCTCGTAGTCCGTGCGTTCGGACAGTTCGCGGCTTAGGGCTTCGGCGTGGTCGCGGATAGCCTTGAGGTTGGCAAAGGCCTTCTCCGTCTCTTCGATGACCGTACACTCGTCGGCAATTTTCATGACCTGCGGCAGGTAGGCCAGGGCCACGTCGCGCTGAATGGCGATGGTGCCCTCGGTGGGCACCTGCTCGCCGGCGATGGCCTTGAGCAGGGTCGATTTGCCGGCGCCGTTCTTGCCGACGAGGGCTATGCGGTCTTTCTTGTTGATGACGAACGAGGCATCGGAGAAGAGCGGGCGTGCGCCAAACTCTATGGAGAGGTGTTCTACGGATATCACGGTATGAGGGCGGATGGAAGGGGTGGGGGATGAGGATGAAATCAGAGGGCTTGAGCGGCAGCCTTCACGTCGGGCGGCGGGGCGATGTCCCCTAAACGCCGGTGTGAAAACTGCTGCTCAAACCCTCATGCCATAGCTTTGTTGGCGGGTATTAGTAACTGCGGGCCACGAGTACGCGGCAGGTGGCGGGCTTGCCGCTCACCATGTCGATGCCCGGGTTGCTCTGGTCGTAGCCGTAGGGCACGCAGCGGATGGTGGCCTGTGTGTCGGCCTTGATTTGTGCCTCTGTCTCTTCCGTGCCGTCCCAGGGGCAGAGGAAGAAGCCGCCGTCCTTGATGCGCTCCTTAAACTCGTCGTAGTTGTCGCACGGATAGATATGGGCGTCGAGGTAGGTCTTGGCCTTGTTGTAGATGTTCTGCTGAATCTCCTCGAGCAGGTTGATTACATACTCCTCAATGCCCTCTACGCTGATGGTCTGCTTCTCCAGTGTGTCGCGGCGCATCACCTCGATGGTGCCGTTCTCCAGGTCGCGGCCGCCCATCACGAGACGGACGGGCACACCCTTGAGTTCGTAGTCGGCAAACTTGAAGCCCGGGCGCTTGTTGTCGGCGTTGTCGTACTTCACGCGGATGCCCTTGGCTCTGAGGTTGTCGGCAATGCCGCCCATCTTTTCGTTGAACGCTGCCAGTTCGGCGTCGCCTTTATATATAGGTACGAGCACCACCTGAATGGGGGCGAGGTGCGGCGGCAGTACCAAACCGTTGTCGTCCGAGTGGGTCATGATGAGCGCGCCCATCAGACGTGTGCTCACGCCCCAGCTGGTGGCCCAGGCGTAGTCCAGTTTGTTTTCCTTATCGACGAACTGCACGTTGAAGGCGCGGCCGAAGTTCTGGCCCAGGAAGTGGCTCGTACCGCTCTGCAGCGCCTTGCCGTCCTGCATCATGGCCTCGATGGTGTAGGTATCGAGAGCGCCGGCGAAGCGCTCGGTGGCGCTCTTCACGCCGCGCACTACGGGGATGGCAAGAATGTCGCGGGCGAAGTCGGCATAGACGTCCAGCATCTGGCGGGCGCGTGCCTCAGCCTCTTCGCGTGTGGCGTGGGCAGTGTGGCCCTCCTGCCAGAGGAACTCGCTCGTGCGGAGGAACAGGCGGGTACGCATTTCCCAGCGCATGACGTTGCACCACTGGTTGCAGCACAGCGGCAGGTCGCGCCACGAGTGAATCCACTTGCGGTAGGTGTTCCATATCGTCGTCTCCGAGGTGGGGCGGATAATCAGTTCCTCCTCCAGGCGGGCGGCAGGGTCAACCACCACGCCGTCACCGTCGGGGTTGGCTTTCAGACGGTAGTGCGTCACCACGGCACACTCCTTGGCGAAGCCTTCCACATGTTCAGCCTCCTTCGAGAGGAAACTTTTGGGGATGAGCATGGGGAAATACACGTTCTGTACGCCCGTGGCCTTGAAGCGCTCGTCAAGCGACTGCTGTATGCGTTCCCAGATGGCGTAGCCGTAGGGCTTGATGACCATGCAGCCGCGCACGTCGGCTTGCTCGGCCAGATCGGCCTTTACCACCAGTTCGTTATACCATTTTGAGTAGTCAACACTACGTTTTGTAAGGTCTTTCAGTTCTTTTGCCATATTGTTTGCAGAATTTCCCTGCAAAGTTAGTGCAACCCGTGCGATAAGCAAAGTGTAGCGGCTTATTTTGTTTGCCATAAGCCATTCCTGCGCCTTCCTTCATGGCGTATTTCCCACAATCCGTTCGCCTGAAAGCCGGCAACGATGCAGCCCACAATCGGGCTTTACCGAAGGGCAAAAGCTCCATCCCACAACTGCTTGAAGAAGTCAAGGACATGAATACACTCCACATTGCCCATACGACGATTGAAGGGATCCAGACTGACGATTATCAGACGTGCCGAGGGATAGTCTTCGGCAAACGACTTCAGACCCTTCAAATGTCGGGGCAGCACTTCCTCTACAGACTTAATCTCAATGGCCAGACGTGCGTCACCTACGATGGCATCCACTTCAAGTCCGGAATACGTGCGCCAGAAAGCCAGCTGCTCAACGCTGTCGGTATAGGATAGCCATGCCTTCAGTTCTTGTATGACAAGGTGTTCAAGGGCATGCCCGTATTCAGCCGTTCCTCGGACAAGGTTGTTGCGGTGAAGCAGATGGTTGACAATGCCAACGTCAAAGTAGTAGAAACGGGGCGCCTGAACCAACCGGCGTTTCATCACTTTTGAGAACGCCGGCAAGCGAAATCCTACGAGCGTGTCTTCCAAAATATCAAAGTAACAGGCAACGGTGTTGGCGCTCACTCCGCAGTCCTGAGCGATATTATTATAGTTGACCATCTCGCCATCTGTAAGCGCCGCTACTTCAAGAAAACGCTGAAAGGCCGAAAGATTTCTTACCAGCGACTCCTGCTTGATTTCCTCTTTCAGATAGACGTCGATATATGCAGACAGTCGTTTCGAGGGGGCTTTGGTCAGATAATGAGGGGGCAGCATACCATAGTGTATGGCATGGTCGAGGTCAAAGTCAGGTATCTCTGCGCTGACAAAGGGGTATAAATACACAGGGTATGCCCTGCCGCCAAGGGTGTTGTAGCCCTTGCGCTTCAGTTTTCTTGCGCTTGAGCCGCAAAGGATAAATACGAGCCCTTTCTCAGACATCAGCCGGTGAACCTCATTGAGCATTTCAGGCACTTCGGGTATCTCATCAATGATGATAAGGGTGCCTTGCGGCTTGTCGATGAGCGTGTCGTACAGCAGCGAAGGCTTGCGTTTGTATCGGGCTGCCAACGACGTATCAAGCAAGTCGATGTATATAGCATTAGGGAAATTGTTCCTAAGAAACGTACTTTTTCCAGTCTGTCGTGCGCCAAATAGGAAAATACTGTCATCTAATTCGCTGTTAATCTTTAATCTTCGCTCTATCATACCTGTAGCAATAAGTTGTTTCTACTGCATATTTTCGTTGAAAATCCGCAGCGCTACTGAGGATTTTCAATGAAAATACGCAGCAAAGGTACGTATTTTCAAACTTAGTCGCAAGTGTCAGGGGCGTTTTTGGTTGGTGATAAGCCGGACTTCAATGCCCAAGACCGACAACCTTCTATGGCTCATGCCGCGGGCTATCGAATTGCCCTTGGCCGACGGCACCGCCGTGCTCTTCAAGGTAGCCCTGCGCGCCGTGGAGGAAATGCTTCCTCCTGGCGCCTTCGTTCGCATCCACCGCTCGTATCTGGCAGCGCGCGGCCGCATCACGGGCTTCTCGGGCACAGAGGTCACTTTGGACAAGCACGGCGTCACCCAGCCCATCGGCAAGAAGTAGCTCGACGACGGGATGGCACAGCTGGAGAGGAGGGTGTGATAAGAAAGGAGGAGTAAGGAAAAGAAAAGGGATCCGCCGTTACAGAGGGGCGATAGAAATAACGGTGTGGGCGGCAGATTTCTCTGTCGGCCACACCGTTATTGAAGAAACCGCCGTTACGCCAGGGCCGTCAGGCGCTCCAGTACAATGCGGATGAGGGTGTCGATGCGCTGCTTATAGTTGGCATCGGCGTTGAGGGCACGGCGGTTGGCGATGACCATGCAGCAGGTCAGGGCCTGATGGCCCATGAGGGCGCTGAGTCCCGCCACGGCGCTGCTCTCCATCTCGAAGTTGGTGATGCGCAGGCCGTTGTAGGAGAAGGCTTCAATCTTTTCGTTCTGCATGGGGTCGGCCAGCGGCAGGCGCAGTTCGCGGCCTTGCGGTCCGAAGAATCCGCCGCAGGCCACGGTGATGCCGCGTACCATGTCGTCGGCCGCGATGGCGTCAAGCAGACGTCGGTCGGCCGAGGCCACATAGGGATGGGCGATGCACTGGTGGCCCTGCCACTGCATGTGGCGGAGGAAGGCCTGCTCGAGAGCGGTGTCGCATACGGCGTCGCGACCGGCATAGAAGTTGAGCAGGCCGTCGAAGCCGATGCTCTTCTCGCTGGCGATGAAGGTCCCTACCGGCGTATCGGGCTGCAGACCGCCGCAGGTGCCGATGCGCACAATCTGGAGCGAGCTTAGGGTGGGGCGGAGGCGGCGCGTGGCGAAGTCGATGTTGGCCAGAGCGTCAATCTCGTTGAGGACGATGTCGATGTTGTCGCAGCCGATACCCGTTGAGATGATGGTCAGGCGGGTGCCGTTCATCGTGCCCGTGACGGAGTGAAATTCGCGGCTGGCCACGTCACATTCAATGTGGTCAAGATGCGCCGCCACGGTCTGTACGCGGCCGGGGTCGCCCACGAGGATGACCTTCTGTGCCAGTTGTTCGGGGCGCAGGTGAAGGTGAAACACGCTGCCGTCATCGTTGATGATAAGTTCGGAGGGGGCGAAATAGTCTTTCATGGTAAGGTGGATATAAGGTTGTTAGGCCATTGCCGAGGGTGAGGGCGCCTATTTTTTCTCCAACACTTGGCGTAGCGCTGCCCGTTGGCTTTTCTGCTCGCTATAGAGCGTGGCCACTTCGTTTTCGAGATTGAGGATGTTGTTGCGAATCATGCCGGTTTGGCGCACGCTGTATTCCTCCCTCAGCGCCTCAAGGCGTTGGCTTTTCTGTGCGAGTTGCGTCTGTATGGCAAAGAGGCGTTCGGCGATGGCGCGCGCCTTGCCGTCTTTCAGTTGAGAAGGCGAAGTGCAGAGCACGTCGCCCGGGAGCACCAGCGGCCGGCTGCCGCTGCGTCGGCCGCCCGTGGTCGTTCCCTCTTCACTGCTCCGGATGGACTGCAGACGGGCCAGCGCCTCGTTGCGCTCTGTGGCGTCGGCACAGCATGCCGCGATGCTGGTGATGCGTGCCTGTTGGCGGATGGCGTCGGCGCTGTCGGTGTCCGGCGAGAGCGTTTGGCGCACGTCGTTGGGCACGAAGCGGTAGATGCACACCTTGCCCGCGGGCTGGCGGCGGTCCGACACGAACCAGCCAATCCGGGCCTGCTCGTCGATGACCATCATGTAGTCGTTTGCCGGCGAGTTGAACGGCATACCCACGTTTTCAGCCTTGACAAAGGGGCCGGTGGCCGACATGCGGCGCGTCACGAAGATGTCGTAGCCGCCCAGGCTCTCCTCGCCCTGTGCGGCGAAATAGAGGGTGACACCGTCTGAGAGCAGGTAGGGATAGGCTTGGTCGTCGTCGTCGCTGCCCATGCCCGTGAGGCGGACGGGGCGTTCCATGCCGGTGGCCGAGGTAAAGCACTCGTAGAGTTTTGTCAGGCCGGCGCTGTCGGTGTCGGCAAAGACCATGCGGTCGCCGAAGTCGTTGAGGAAGGCCGGCATGGCGCCCTGCGTGCTGTTGCGGACCAGGGTGGGGGCAATGCTTGCCAGCGGGGCCAACGTGCCGCAGCCCACGCTCAGGCGGTAGGCACTGAGGAAAGTGTCGGCATCGACCACCATGCTGTCGATGATGGTGATGCGCTCTGTGCCGCTCAGCATTTCGGCGCCCATGCGGGCCTGATGCAACTGGGCCTCGAGGGTCACGGTGCTGTTTTTCTTCTTCTTCTCTTCGTCAATCATCTTGGTCAGGGCGGTGATGGCCTCGTCGAAGCGGTATGCGTTCATCAGGTCTTCGGGCGTCACCGTGACCGTCGGTTTGACGGGACGTATGCGACGACGTTGGGCATTGCCGGGGATATTGATGCAGAAGGCCAGCGTAAGGGCCAGTGCGGGGAAAAGAAGTCTCATATCGTATGCGAACTATAGGTTTGAAGCCAAAAGTACGCATTTTATTTGAGGTGCTGCGGGAAGTGCCGCAACTTTTATGTATTTTTGTCCGAAGAAATCAACAGCACCCCTGTTCAGGGCCTTGTCCTACAGCAAGGCGCCCTTTTCCGTTATATAATGAATACCTGTTCCCGAAATTTTGTTCAAGCCCTCTTTTCCCTGTCCGTCGCCATTGCGGCCACGACATTGCCCGCCTATGCCCAGAGCAAGCATCAGGTTGCTCCGGGCGAAACCCTCTACGGCCTGTCGCGTCGGTATGGCGTCAGCATGGACCGCCTTCGCGAGGCCAATCCGGGCCTTACGGCCGAGAGTCTGAAGGCCGGTATGCAGATTGCTATCCCCACCGCCACGCCGGCCGCAGGTACGCCGGCCGCCACGCCCGCCGCCGCAGGTACGCCGGCCGCAGGGCGGCAGCAAATGGCGCCCGACACGCGCCAAAAGGCCGAGCCGCGCAAGCATAAGGTAAAGCGCAAGGAAACGCTCTACGGCATCGCCCGCCAGTATGGGCTTACTGTGGATGAACTGCTGGCCGCCAACCCATCGGTAGATACCACGAGGACAAAGTTGAAGAAAGGCATCGAACTGACCATTCCCGAACCGCGCCGGCAGGCTGCTGCCGTGGCCAAGGTGCGCCGCCTGACCGTCGTGCTGCCCCTGCTCGAAGAGAGCGTAGCCGGGCGGCGCTGCATCGAGTTTTACCGCGGTATGCTCATGGCCATCGACCAAATGCGCGACGAGATGCAGGGCGAAATGGTCATCACCACCCTCAACGAGCCCGCCTCGGGAGCCTCGATGAGCCATCTGAAGGAACAGGTGGAGAAGTCGGCGCCCGACGTGGTGATAGGCCCGCTCTATCCCGGCCACTTCGAGACTGTGCGCGGGTGGGTAGCCGCCCGCAGCAAGACCGACTGGCTCATCCCCTTCTCGTCCAAATATCCCAGTGTGGCCAGTCAGCCCCGGACCATCCTGCTCAATGCCCCCGACGAGTATAAGGGGCAGATGGCCGCCGACCTCTTCGTGCAGCACTTCCGGCAGGCACGCATCGTCTTCCTGCACGAACAGGGTGGCGATGAGGTGCTCTTCACCTCAGGTCTGCGCAACCGCCTGGTGGCAGCCGGCATGGAGGTGGCCGACCTGCCCGTGGGCTACACCCGCGACGACATGCAGAAGGCGGTGGCCGCCAAGGGCCTGACGCTGTTCGTCCCCGATGCCTCGACCAACGCCGTGGCCACCAAACTGCTGGACCAGATGGCCCATGTCAGTGCCCCCAATGCCCACAGCCGCGTGGCGCTGGCCGGCTATTCCCGCTGGAACGATGCCGACAGCGGCGTGCGCTCGCTTCTGACGCGCCCCGCCACCGATGTCTATCTGTGCATGCCCTATTTCCACGATGCCGGTTCGCCGCAGGGCGCACGCTTCACGAGCGATTACTACGGCTGGTTCCGCCAGTCGGCCGCCGAGGGCGGACAGTATGCCGCCATGGGGCACGATGCCATGTTGGCCTATTTTGGGCAGACCCAGCGCCATCAAGTGGGCACTCTGCCCGTCTTCAGCCGCATAGCAGAAGGCGGCGGCCGCGTCAACAGCACGTTTGTTCTGCTCCAGTTTACACCGCAGGGCACCATTCAGCAGATTGCCCTAACAAACCGTTAGTCCATGAAAATGCAGACTTTTTTTCGCCGGCGTCCCCATCTTCTCCGTCACAGCCCCCGTACACGCCGGTGGGTGATGGCCGTCGTGGCCATCGTGGTGCTGGGCGCCGCCCTGCCCGCCGCGGCACAGGTCGGCGAAGCGCGCCGCACCATATCGCTCGGCTTCAGCGGCGGCACGGTGATGAACAATGTCACCTTCGACCCCACCATCAAGCAGAAGATGCACACGGGGCCCACCATGGGCCTCACCGTCCGCTTTGTGTCGGAGAAGTATTTCAAAACCCTCTGCGCCCTGCAGATGGAGGTCAACTACGCCCGCTTGGGGTGGACCGAGGACATCCGCAGCAGCGCCGACCAGCCCCTGCCCGACACCTACAGCCGCCATATGGACTACCTGCGCATACCGCTGCTGGCGCGCCTGTCGTGGGGCTACGAGCGTCGCGGCTTCTCCGCCGCCTTCATCGCCGGTCCCGAGTTTGGCTACCTGTTGAGCGAAAAGAGCGAGCGTAGCGCCGAGTGGACGCTCGATGCCGAAGGCCTGCCCGATCGTCCGAACGGCATGTCGGCACAGTATGACATGCCCGTTGAGCATCGCTTCGACTATGCCATCACCGGCGGTCTCTCGCTCGAGATAGCAACCGGCATAGGCCGTTTCTCGCTGGACGGCCGCTATACCTACGGTCTGGCCGACCTCTTCAGCAACGGCAAGAAAGACGTCTTCTCCCGCTCGAACCACAGCACCATCACGGTGAAACTGTCCTACCTCTTTGACGTGAGGAAGTAGCGGAGCATACACATATTATATATAAGGAACATTCGGGCGAGGAAGATAGGCTTCCCTCGCCCGAATTTTTCTTTTTCCCTTGCTTGAGAATTTCCACAGCCCGCGGGCACTCGAAGTGCCAGCCGCGGGTACTCGAAGTGCCGGCCTGTGGCACTCGAAGTGCCAGCCGCGGGTACTCGAAGTGCCAGCCTGTGGCACTCGAAGTGCCGGCCCTTGGCAATCGTCTTGCCAGCCCTTGGCAATCGTCTTGCCAGCCTGTGGGAATAATATTCCCAGCCTGTGGGAATAAAGTTCCCAGCCTGTGGGAATAATGTTCCCAACGGCGTTGGGAATATCAAAAAGGCCGGTCACACCGTGAGATGGTGCAACCGGCCGCTTGTCTAACCTAAATCTATATCCAAAATTATGCGAAAGCCTGCTCGAGGTCGTCGATGATGTCGTCGATGTGCTCCGTGCCGATGCTCAGACGGATGGTCGAAGGCGTGATGTGCTGCTCGGCCAGTTCCTGCGGCGACATCTGCGAGTGGGTGGTGGTGGCCGGGTGGATGACCAGGCTCTTGACGTCGGCTACGTTGGCCAGCAGCGAGAAGATCTGCAGACGGTCGATGAAGCGCCAAGCGGCCTCCTGTCCGCCCTTTATCTCGAAGGTGAAGATGCTGCCGCCGTCGTTGGGGAAGTACTTCTTGTACAGCGCGTGCGAGGGATGCGAGGGCAGCGAGGGGTGGTTGACGCGCTCCACCTGCGGATGGCGGCTGAGATATTCCACGACCTTGAGCGTGTTCTCCACATGGCGCTCCACGCGGAGCGACAGCGTCTCCAGGCCTTGCAGCAGGATGAAGGCGTTGAAGGGCGAGAGCGTGGCGCCCGTGTCACGCAGCAGGACGGCACGGATGCGGGTGACGAAGGCGGCAGCGCCGGCCACGTCGGCAAAGACGGCACCATGGTAGGAGGGGTCGGGACCGGCCAGGGTGGGGAACTTTTCGGCGTAGTTTTTCCAGGGGAAAGTGCCGCCGTCAACGATGACGCCGCCAAGGCTCGTGCCGTGGCCGCCGATGAACTTGGTGGCCGAGTGGACCACGATGTCGGCGCCGTGCTCGATGGGGCGGATGAGGTATGGCGTGCCGAAGGTGTTGTCCACGATGAGAGGTACGCCATGCCGGTGGGCCGCCTCGGCCACGGCGTCGAGGTCGGTCACGTCGCAGTTGGGGTTGCCGAAGGTCTCGACGAAGACGGCGCGCGTCTCGGGGCGGAAGGCGGCTTCGAGGGCCGCGGCGTCGTTGACGTTGACGATGGTGTTCGTCACGCCGCGGTCGGCCAGCGTGTGCGTGATGAGGTTGAACGAGCCGCCGTAGAGATTGTCGGCCGCGATGAGGTGCGTGCCGGGCAGCAGGATGTTCTCCAGGGCGTAGGTGATGGCGGCAGCACCGCTGGCTACGGCCAGGCCGGCCACGCCGCCCTCGAGGGCAGCCACGCGGTCCTCAAAGACGCCCTGCGTGCTGTTGGTCAGACGGCCGTAGATGTTGCCGGCGTCGCGCAGGCCGAAGCGGTCGGCAGCGTGCTGCGAATTGCGGAATACATACGACGTGGTTTGGTAGATGGGCACCGCGCGGGCGTCGGTGGCGGGGTCGGGCTGCTCTTGGCCTACATGAAGTTGGAGGGTCTCGAAGTGGAGTTTCTTTGTGCTCATGGTCTATGGATTGATGTGTGAGTTGTTGTAGTGGTTTCGTCTGCAAAGTTACGGGTTTGTAGATATTCCTTCCAAGCCTTTCTAAAAACTCAGAAGATTTCACTAAATTTGCGGCGTTTTGCAGAATAATCTTCTGTTTTGCCCTTCTCAACGGCTCTCGCGCAGAATAATCTTCTGCGGCGCTCTTGGCCGACAGTATGGTTAGACAGCCCGCACGTTCTGCCACATTCCAAAATCTCTGTACCGTATGAATACAGAAGGCCTTGATTCTACCGACATAGCCATCCTCCGCACCTTGCAGGAGAATGCGCGCTTGAGCAACAAAGAGATTGCCGGCATTGTCCATCTATCTTCTACCCCCGTCTATGAGCGCATCCGCCGCTTGGAGCAGAAAGGCTATATCAACAAATATATGGCCGTGCTCGATGCCGAGCGGCTGGGTTGCGGCTTTGTGGTGTTCTGCAGTGTCAAACTGAATTGCCTGACCAAGAAGACCGCCGACGAGTTTGCCCAGTTGGTCCGTGAGATGCCCGAGGTGACCGAGTGTTACAACATCTCCGGCAGTTTCGACTTCCTGCTGAAAATACATGCCCGCGATATGGCCTCCTACCGCGAGTTTGTGCTGTGGCGGCTGACGCAGATACCCCATATCGGATCTTTGGAGAGCACCTTCGTCATGGAGGAAATCAAGCACGACCACGGCATTATCCTTTAGACAGGATGAATGCGGTGGCAACAGATAGCAACAGATAGCAACAGAACTTATAGAATCCCTCTCTTATATGATTACGTCTATGAATCTTTGTGAGAAACGCGCGTGCATCTTCGACCTCGACGGCACGCTGCTCGATACCCTTGACGATTTGGCCGACGCCGTCAACTATGCCCTCGCCGCCTGTCGTCTGCCGCTGCGTTCGCGACAGGACATCCGCCGCTTTCTGGGCAATGGCGTGCGCTCGCTGGTGACTCAGAGCGCCGCGCCCATGGCCGATGCCGATTTGACGGAGCACGCGCTGACGCTGTTTCGTGCCCATTACCTTGAGCACAGCATGGATAAGACGAAGCCCTACGACGGCATCCTGCCACTGCTCGATGCGCTCAAGGCCCATGGCGTGCGGACGGCCATCGTCTCCAACAAACTGCAGGAGGCGGTCACCGGCTTGGCGGACCATTTCTTTGTCGGCCGTATTGACGTGGCCATCGGTGAGCGCGAGGGCATACGCCGCAAGCCGGCGCCCGACATGCTGCTCGAGGGCCTGCGTCTGCTGGACGCCACACCAGAAGAGACGCTCTACGTGGGCGATTCGGAAGTGGATTACGCCTGCGCACAGGCGGCGGGCATCGACTGCGCCTCCGTGCTGTGGGGCTTCCGCGACGAAGACTTCATGCGCCGTCACTGCCCCGGAGCCACCTTCTTCTTTCATCCACAAGACTTGCAGCAGGCGCTCACCGCTTGCCGCTGAAGGCTGAGAGCGACCAAAGGCCATAAAGACCATAAAGAATAGCCGGAAACGCAAATTTAGTCCTTCGCAGTAGGGGGCAATCCTTAAGATTGTTGTACTTTTGCCAAAGCAAACACAACATACAATATATATATAAGTATATGTACAGAACTACTACCTGCGGCGAACTTCGCCTGAGCGATGCGGGACGCACCGTGACGCTGGCCGGCTGGGTGCAGCGCAGCCGTAAGATGGGCGGCATGACCTTCATCGACCTGCGCGACCGCTACGGCATCACCCAACTGGTGTTCAACGAAGAAACCGACGCCGACCTCTGCCATAAGGCCAACAAGCTGGGCCGCGAATACGTCATCCAAGTGACGGGCGAGGTGAACGAACGCTATGCCAAGAACAGCAACATGCCTACGGGCGACATCGAGATTGTGGTGCGCGAACTGAACGTGCTCAACGCCTCGGACGTTCCTCCCTTCACCATCGAGGACAATACCGACGGCGGCGACGACCTGCGCATGAAATACCGCTATCTCGACTTGCGCCGCAACCCCGTGCGTGCCAACCTCGAACTGCGTCACAAATTCTGCTTGGCCGTGCGCCACTTCCTCGACAGCAAGGGCTTCCTGGAGATTGAAACCCCCGTCCTCGTCGGCTCCACGCCCGAAGGTGCCCGCGACTTCATCGTGCCTTCGCGCATGAATCAGGGCCAGTTTTACGCCCTGCCGCAGAGCCCACAGACGCTCAAGCAACTGCTCATGGTGGCCGGCATGGACCGCTACTTCCAGATTGTGAAGTGCTTCCGCGACGAAGACCTGCGCGCCGACCGCCAGCCGGAGTTTACGCAGATCGACTGCGAGATGTCCTTCGTTGAGCAGGACGACATCATCCGCGTCTTTGAGGAGATGACCAAGTACCTCTTCCGCGAGGTGCGCGGCGTTGATTTGGGCGAGACGCCCTTCCTGCGCCTGCCCTGGAGCGAGGCCATGCGCCGCTTCGGTAGCGACAAGCCCGATATGCGCTTCGGCATGGAGTTTGTCGAACTCATGGACGTGCTCAAGGGCACGGGCTCGTTTGCCGTCTTCAACGACGCGGCCTACATCGGCGGTATCTGCGCCACGGGCTGCGCCCACTATACGCGCAAGATGCTCGACGAACTGACCAACTTCGTCAAGTCGCCGCAGATTGGTGCCAAGGGCCTGGTCTATGCCCGCGTCGAAGCCGACGGCCACGTCAAGAGCAGCGTGGACAAATTCTATACCCCCGAGGTGCTCAACGCCATGAAGGAGGCCATGGGTGCACAGCCCGGCGACCTCATCCTCATCATCAGCGGCGACGATGCGATGCGTGCCCGCAAGCAACTGTGCGAACTGCGTCTGGAGATGGGCTCGCGCCTCGGCCTGCGCGACAAGAACAAGTTTGCCCTGCTGTGGGTGGTGGACTTCCCCATGTTCGAGTGGAGCGACGAGGAGCAGCGCCTCATGGCCATGCATCATCCGTTTACCTCGCCCAAGCCCTCGGACATTGCCAAGCTCGACACCGACCCCGCCTCCGTGCTGGCCGATGCCTACGACATGGTGTGCAACGGTGTAGAAGTGGGCGGTGGCAGCATCCGTATTCACGATGCCGTGCTTCAGGCCAAAATCTTCGAAGTGCTGGGCTTCACCCCCGAGCGCGCCAAGGAGCAGTTTGGCTTCCTGATGAACGCCTTCAAGTATGGCGCACCGCCTCACGGCGGTCTGGCCTACGGTCTGGACCGTTTCGTGTCGCTCTTCGCCGGACTGGACAGCATCCGCGACTGCATCGCCTTCCCGAAGAACAACTCCGGACGCGACGTGATGCTCGACGCCCCGTCGGTCGTTGACCAGAAGCAGCTCGACGAACTCGGCATCTGCCTTGCGCCGAAAGAATAATCTGAAATAACAAATAGCCAAGACCATGTCCTCCCCGTGCGAGAGGGCATGGTCTTGCCCATTTCAACCGGTACTTATGAAAGATGGAATGATAAAGGTGGCTGCCGCCGTCTGCCAGACGGTCGTGGCCGACGTGCGCCACAACACCGAAGAGATAGAGTCGCTCATGGCCCGCGCCGAAGGCATGGGCATCGACATCGTGTGCTTCCCCGAACTGGCCGTCACGGGCTATACCTGTCAGGACCTGTTTGGCCAGCAGTTGCTCCTCGAGAGGGTGGAGGCCGCCCTGCTGCGCCTGATGGAGTTCAGTCGCAACGTCGAGGTGGTGAGCATCGTCGGCGTCCCCGTCGCCTATCGCGGTATGCTTTTCAACTGTGCCGCTGTCCTCCACCGCGGCGTCATCCACGGTTTTGTGCCCAAGACCTTCGTGCCCGAGTATAACGAGTTTTACGAGCGCCGCTGGTTCACCTCGGCCAGCGCCCTCGAGCCCCACGCCAAGGTCAGCTTCTGCGGGCAGAATGTGCCCCTGTCCTCCCACCTGCTGTTCAGCGTCGGCGGCATCCTCTTCGGCATAGAAATATGCGAGGACCTGTGGGCCCCCATCCCGCCCTCGAGCGCATTGGCGCTGGCCGGCGCCGAAGTCATCTTCAATCTCAGCGCGAGCAACGAACTGGTGGGCAAGGCGCAGTATCTCCGTCAGATTGTGACGACGCAGAGCGCCCGCAGTCTGGCCGGCTACGTCTATACCAGCAGCGGCCCGGGCGAGAGCACGCAGGACGTGGTGTTCGGCGGCCGTGGCTTCATTGCCGAGTCGGGTCGTATGCTGGCCGAGCGCGATGCCTTCCCCAAGGGCGGCGAACTGACCGTGGCGGAGATTGACGTGGACAGTCTGCGCAGCGACCGCCGCAAGAATACCACCTTTGCCGCTGCCACAGCCCTCGTGCCCCGCACGTCCGACTTCCCCATCGTCGAAGTGGGCGAGGGGCGTATGACAGACACGTTCACCCTGACGCGAGAGATAGATCCGCTGCCCTTCGTGCCCAAGGGCGACGAACTGCTCCGCCGCTCGGACCGCATCCTCACCATTCAGGCCGAGGGACTGATGAAGCGTCTGGTGCACACCCATGCCAAGACCGCCGTCATCGGCATCAGCGGCGGCCTCGACTCCACGCTGGCCCTGCTGGTCACCGTCTGCGCTTTCGACCGTCTGGGGCTCGACCGCAAGGGCATCATCGGCGTCACCATGCCCGGCTTCGGCACCACCAACCGCACCTATACCAACGCCGTCGGGCTGATAGAAGCGCTCGGCGTCACCTTCCGCGAAATCAGCATCCGCAAAGCCTGCGAACAGCACTTTGCCGACATCGGCCACGACAGCGACGTGCACGACGTGACGTATGAGAATAGCCAGGCCCGCGAGCGCACACAGATCCTGATGGACGTGGCCAACCAGGTGGGAGGCATGGTGGTCGGTACGGGCGACCTGAGCGAACTGGCCCTGGGCTGGGCTACCTACAACGGCGACCACATGAGCATGTATGGCGTCAATGCCTCCGTGCCCAAAACGCTCGTCAAGCATCTGGTCAACTACGTGGCCTGCCATCTGGCCGACGAACACAGTGCGGCCTTCCTCAAGGACATTGTCGATACGCCCATCAGTCCCGAACTCATTCCCGCCAAGAGCGACGGCACCATCAAGCAGATTACGGAAGACCTTGTCGGCCCCTACGAGCTGCACGACTTCTTCCTGTATCACACCCTGCGCCATGGACGCCGTCCTGCCAAGGTGTTCCGCCTGGCGCAGCATGCCTTCGACGGGCACGACGACCGCGTGGCCCGGTATAGCGACGAGACCATCAAGCAGTGGCTGACCACCTTCTATCGCCGCTTCTTCGCCCAGCAGTTCAAGCGCAGCTGTCTGCCCGACGGCCCGAAGATTGGCAGTTGCTCGCTCAGCCCCCGTGGCGACTGGCGCATGCCCACCGATGCCTCGTCCGCCGAATGGCTGGCCGAGTGCAGCAGCCTGTAAGCGCCCGCGCCACTATCCCATAGCCGCGATAACAAAAAGAGGGTGTATCAAAATTGCCCCTCAAAATATGCTGTTAATACTTAAAGCAAGGCCCCGACTTTCTCAAGTCAGGGCTTTGCTATATCACAAAGATTTTGTATCTTTGTGATATACAATGAATAAAGATATCAAAGGTGCA
>JALEZQ010000011.1 GCA_022772475.1 Bacteroidales bacterium
CGTCTGTTCCCAGTAGTACATGCGGGGGCGTTGTATGGGCGCTTGATAGCGCATCATCTCCAGTCCGGCCACCATCTCTGTGATGCTGCCTTTGTTTACCAAATCCTGCGGCGTGCCGGTCATGATGAGATGGACGAGCTCTTCTGTGAAGGCTTATCTTTTTATATTGATTTTCAGCGCCGAAGGTACGCGATTTGCTGAAATCCGAGAAATAATCCTTGGAAAATTGCTGAAATCCGAGAAATAATCGGGCGCTGTCGGCGCCGGCGGCTTATCTTGAATGCCACAAGACGGGCTTGCTTGTCGCGGCAGTCCCTGTTCCATACTTTACTTATTCCAACCATCCTTTAACGATATGTACAAACACTTTTTCAAGCGGGTGATCGACTTCACCATAGTGCTGCTGGCGCTGCTCATCATCTGGCCCGTGCTGGCGGTGGTGGCGGTGTGGCAGAGTTGTTAACCTTGGAGAAGTGCCATGTTTAGCATACTGTATAACCTTTAAAGTATTAGCGATATGAGAACAATAGTAGTTTTTGGCGCGACAGGAAATCTGGGTGCCTATATAGCACTGCACATGAAAAGTCAGGGCTATGATGTGATAGCAGTAGGCCATAGGAAGAGTGATAACAACTTCTTTGTGGACAGAGGCATGAGTTATTACTCTGTTGATATAAAAGACAAGAGGTCATTTGAAAAACTGCCTAAGGAAAACATATATGCTGTCGCTCACTTTGCGAGTTCTCTGCCGTCCCGCTACGCCTTTGACCCCGTAGATTTGTTTGAAAGTATTACCATTGGTACTTTGAACGTGCTGGAGTGGATGCGAGGAGTCGGCTGCAAAAAGATTGTATTCCCGCAGACTCCTTCTGATATGGCTAAGTATCATAATAACGGCAGTGTTATTCCTTGTGATGCTCCCCGTCATTTCCCGCTTACAGGAGATCATGCTATCTACACTATTGCCAAGAATGGGGCTGTTGACTTGATGGAACACTATCAAGCGGAGTATGGGTTCCAGTTTTTTGCTCTTAGGTTCTTTACTATCTATCAGTATCACCCCAATGCGTATCATTATGCAGATTTTAAGCGTCGCATGATGCCTTATCGCATGTTGATGGATAGGGCCAGCAAGAGTCTTCCTATCGAAATATGGGGCAATTGCCATAAAGCCAAGGAAATGGTGTATATCAAGGACTTTGTCCGTTTGGTGCAGGCGTGTATTGAGAGCGACCTTCCAGGAGGATGTTACAACTGTGGTAACGGTTGGCAGGTGTCACTTGAAGAGCAGATTAAAGGCATCGTGGAAGTGTTCTCTCCCAAAGATAATCCTTCGGAAATCATCTATCGTCCCGAGAAACCCGACCCCTTGCAGAATGCTTTCGATATGAGCAAAACTTTCGCCGATTTTCCAACTTATCGCCCGAAATACAACTATATAGATCAGTTGCGCGACTTCAAACACGAGATGGACACGGAGCCGATGGCTCAACTGTGGGGCGTGAAGGAGGACTATACAGAGTAATTTATCGCTGAGTTATGTACAAACATTTTTTCAAGAGAGCCTTTGACTTTATCATCGTACTATGTGTGCTGCTGTTAATATGGCCATTCCTGCTGATAGTAACAATCTTGCTTTGGTTTGGTAACGAAGGAGCAGGAGCATTCTTCCTACAGGAAAGGCCCGGTTATAAGGGCAGACCCTTTAAGATTATCAAGTTTAAGACGATGAATGAGAAGAAAGGAGCGGACGGCAATCTATTGCCGGATATTCAGCGCATCACTAAGGTCGGCAGTTTTGTAAGAAAGACTTCCATCGACGAACTTCCGCAACTTATCAATGTGTTGAAAGGTGACATGGCTCTCATTGGCCCTCGTCCGCTGCTTATGCAGTATATTCCCCTCTACAGTAAAGAACAGATGCGCCGACATGACGTTAGGCCCGGTATCACCGGATGGGCTCAATGCCATGGCAGAAACAACCTTACATGGACAAAGAAGTTTGAGTTGGATGTGTGGTATGTGGACCATGTAAGCCTTAAAACAGATTTGGAAGTTATATTCACCACTATCAAGAAGGTGGTGAAACGTGCTGATATTGA
The DNA here is from genome assembly GCA_022772475.1 of Bacteroidales bacterium. GTDB lineage: Bacteria > Bacteroidota > Bacteroidia > Bacteroidales > Bacteroidaceae > Alloprevotella. The sequence goes on from JALEZQ010000011.1 coordinate 2,103, forward strand.
TAATGAAAATACAGGAGAGAAAAAATATACGACCCCCTTATTCGATGGAACGAATTGAAACAATAGACCAACTGAAGACCCCATGCTTTATCTTTGACCCATTAGAATTGGAGAGAAGTGTAAAAGGCTTCCAGCAGGCACTTGCAAAGCATTTCAAAAGGTCGATTGTGGGTTACTCTGTGAAAACGAACTCTCTGCCTGCATGTCTCAAGATGGCTTGTGACATGGGCTGTTACGCCGAGGTCGTTTCGCATGACGAATATGAGTTGGCAATCCTGTGCGGCTGTGATAAACACCGTATTATTTATAATGGTCCGATGAAAAGCAAAGAGACCTTTCTGGAGGCTCTAAGTAATGGTGCCATCGTAAATATTGAGACCAAACGAGAGTTGGAGTGGTTGAAAGAACTTCCAACAGACAAGGTCTTTCCCGTAGGCATTCGGTTGAACGTGAATATCTCACAGGTGTCACCAGAAGATGCGGACGGCGATAATGATAATAGTCGCTTTGGCTTTTCGGATGAGACCTCAGAGTTTTCGGAGGCTATAAAATGGATAGCTTCCTTGCCGAATGTAGAGCTTGCAGGATTGCATATACACCGCACATCTCATAGCCGAAGCATTCGTTTCTATAAAGCCTCCGTAGGCTTTGCCTGTCAAACCATCAGAAAGTACAGCCTGAATATCGATTACCTTGATGTCGGTGGTGGCTATTTTGGAATTTTCCCCAACAAACCAACCTATGAGGCATATAGCGATGCTTTCCATGAGGTGCTGAAGGTATACGACCTTCAAGACCTGCAGGTGTTGGTAGAGCCGGGCAATGGATTGGTGGCATCTTGCTTTGCATTTCTCAGTGAAGTATTAGATGTGAAGCATGTGGAGAAGGATCTTTGGTTTGTTACTACAGATGGAAGCAGAAATGATCTTGATCCTTTTTTCAGAAAGGGCTCCTATCTTAATGACATAGAGTACAATTACGAACGTGGAATAGTTCCTAAGCAGGTTGTAGGAGGGTGTACTTGCCTGGAATATGACCGCATGTTTACGTTGGAGAACAGACCCTTGCTTTCTGTCGGTGACAGGATTTACTATCGGAATGTGGGGGCCTATACATTGTGCTTAAGTCCATTGTTTATCAGGTACCTCCCCAATATATACTTGAAGACGGATGGGGCGTATAGGCTCGTTCGATCACGTTGGACAGCCAAAGAATATGTGATGAATAATATGTACTAACAGATAAAATCATAAATCATGAATCCCAGTATTTTATTTTGCAGCTGTGGACGTAGAGGTCGCCTGCTGCGTAATGTTCAAGAATCAATAGGTGACAGATGTACCATAGTCGCCACGGACAATAATTCCACAGCTCCTGCTTTGGCTTTTGCATCCAAAGAATATGTTGTGCCTCGTATTGATGCGCCGGATTATGTAGATACTATCCTTAGCATCTGCAAGGAAAATAATGTGAAGGCGGTTACTACACTGATAGACCCGGAGATTGAAGTGCTTTCGCGCAATCGTGAACGCTTTTTAGAGGCAGGTGTTCTGCCTCTTTGCCCGGCGGATGACATTACTGCCCGCTGTTGCTTTGATAAGTATGAGATGTTTAAGTACTGCAAGGCTCAGGGTATTCCTACACCGCTCACGTTCCATGATTGGGATACGTTTGTTCAGGCTGTAGCAGATGGTCAGATAGCCTTCCCCATCTTCATGAAACCCATTTGTGGAAGTGGCAGCGTGGGCGCACATAAGGTCTATACTATGGAACAGGCTAAAAACGATTGGTTCAGTGGCCAGCATGATTACATCATTCAGGAACTGATGACAGAGGGAGACTGTGATGCCGATGTTTATGTAGATGCTATCAGCCATAAAGCAGTAGCCGCATTCTCGAAGCGCAAGATTGAGACTCGCATTGGTGGGGCAAGCAAGACAATTTCCTATAAAGACCCGAAACTCTTCGCTTTCATAGAGAAGATTGCCAGCGCATTCAAGTTTTGCGGTCCTCTTGACATGGACTTCTTTATCAAAGATGGCGAGTATTTGCTCTCTGAGGTTAATCCACGTTTTGGAGGCGCATATCTCCATGCCTATGGCGCAGGGGTGGACTTCTTCCCGCTCATCTGGAACAATATGAACGGCATAGAGAACCAATCTATCATCGGACAGTATGAAGATGATATATTGATGTTGATGTATGATGATGTGGTCATCCGCAAGAAGAGCGAATTGGTAAATGATAATTTTTCATTGATATAAAAATTAATGAATCCGATATATGTACTATCGGGTTCCATTACAGGCAAAAGAATATGGCAAATATTATAAAAATCTTTTTGTTCGCATAAATAAACAACAAGGCAAGCAGCCATACAGGTAGTCCGCTAGGATGTGGTTCGATACCACTGGCTGCTCAAAAGGAAAAAAATATATCAATTGAAATCTTCGACAAAAGGGATATGGCAGTTCGTGTCGTATCTCTTTTGGCCGTAATTGCATCATAGGGCTCATTGAAAGGGTTAGGGGACATGCCTTTGAGATAAACCAAAAATGGGGTTGCAAGGACGAGATGACTTATTTAGTTCTTACAGATTACACTGCTTTCTGCTCGTTGCTGCTTGCTTCTTTATAGGATTGGTGGTACTGGCTTCCAGCCAGCCGTTTTGCTGTTATCACTATCCGAGGACTTCGTCCCTGGTTACTCAAAGTATAGGCTTCCAGCCTAAGCCACTCAAGGCTCATTACTCACTGCTCACAGCTAAATTCTCTTAGTCTCTTAGTCTCTTGTCTCTTAGTCTTTTTGACTTTCTCCAGTGAAGTGCGACTGCTTAACAGAGCATCATATCTATTGAACGAAAAATTTGCCTCTATATACAATGATTGCGATGAGATACTGAAACTTCTCATATCTATCACTAAAACTTCAAAAGACAACAAATAAATATATCACAATGGAAGAACGTAAGACAATTTATCTCTGTCTGGCTCACATGAGCGAGACGGGAGAGGAACAGAAATACGTGAAGGAGGCCTTTGACACGAATTGGGTCGTGCCGATGGGCCCCAACGTGAATGCTTTTGAGCAGAGTCTGGCGGACTTTGCCAATCGTAATGCTGATGGCAGCATGTTGGACCGCCAGGTGGTCTGCCTCTCTGCTGGTACGGCTGCGGTGCACCTGGCGCTGCTGGCCTGCGGCGTAGGACCCGGCGATGAGGTCTGCGTACAGAGTTTTACCTTCTGCGCCTCGTCCCACCCCATCACCTACCTCGGCGCGACGCCCGTCTTCATCGACTCCGAGCGCGACACGTGGAACATGGACCCCGACCTGCTCGAACAGGCCATCCTCGACCGCAAGGCCCAAACGGGACGCTACCCCAAGGCCATCGTGCCCGTGGCACTCTACGGCATGCCGTACAACTGTGAGCGCATCATGGCCATCGCCGAAAAGTATGGCATCCCCGTCGTCGAAGATGCCGCCGAGGGCATGGGCTCACGCTTCGACGGACAGGTGCTGGGCACCTTCGGCCGCTTCGGCGTGCTCTCGTTCAACGGCAACAAGATGATTACCACCTCGGGCGGCGGCGCCCTGATCTGCCGCAACGTGGAGGATGCCAACACCATCATGTGGTACGCCACGCAGGCCCGCGATGCCTACCCCTACTACGAGCACACCGCCATCGGCTACAACTACCGCATGAGCAATATCTGCGCCGGCATAGGCCGCGGACAGATGACGGTGCTGGCCGACCACATTGCCCACCACAAGCATGTGCAGGCGCTCTATGAGCAACTGCTGAAGGACGTGCCCGGCGTGACGCTGCACTGCCAGCCTGCCGACCCGCGCTACGACGCCAACTTCTGGCTCTGCGCTGCCACGCTCGACGCCGACGTGAAGGTCAAAGGGCAGGAGAATGCCTACAAGGAGGTCATCAAGACGGCCGTCGGCGGTGCGGCAGGTGTCATCAAGGCTGTGGAGAGCGCTACGACGGACTGTCAGCCCAACGACAACGTGGAGGCGCTGCGCATGTTCATGCTGCAACGGAAGGTGGAGTGCCGCCCGGTGTGGAAGCCCATGCACAAGCAGCCGGTATATAAGGATGCTCCGGCGTATGTCAACGGCGTGTCGGAGGCCATCTTCAAGGTGGGTTTCTGTCTGCCCGCCGGCCCGTATGTATCGGACGACGACGTGCGCTACATCGTGGCGTGCATCAAGGAGGCCATCGAGGCATGATAAAGGACGTACTATGGGGAATGTGGCAGTTTTGCTCATTCCTGTTTTGGCCACGGCGACGTGGGTGAACGCTCTCTGTTTTTTTTGTATGTCAAAGTGGAATAAGCATTGAAATAGCGGCGCACTGCCGCCTTCCAAGGCAGCTGTACGAACAAAGGCAACAACTTACATGGTTTCCCCGGCGGGGAAGCGGTGTAAGTTGTTGCCTTTTTTGTGAATGAACAGCGGTGCGCCTGATAGGACTCGAACCTACACGGCCGAAACCACCAGATCCTAAGTCTGGCGCGTCTACCAATTTCGCCACAAGCGCATATCGGGTGCAAAGATAATGCTTTTTTCGGTAGCGCAAGGGGCGGCCGCCCTTCTTTTTGCGGCATCGGCGCGGCGCCTTCCCCCGCCTTCCTTCGCGGCGCCTTCCTTTAGGTGGCTGTCACTTGTGTGAACGAGAGTGTGCAATGCGGCTGTTCACACTTGTTAACATCGAGAATGGCCGTGAAATCCACCACCCACCCGCGTGGACGGAAATAACGCCAATATGACGCGATAGTATTTGATGGTATGTGGCGAGAAATAGGGGCTGCACCTGTTGGGTGGTTAATTCTATTAAAAATTCCGTCTGATGGGCGCGAAAAATGCCCTCGTCGAGAGGTGGAAGGGGTAGTGATTGGGGCGGCACTGTAAGGGCGAGAGGAATTTCTGTAACGCTTACAGGAATTTCTGTCGCCCAAACTGTGGGGACGACATGCGGTTTTCGCCCTGCGCGGCGCCGTTTCGGGTTCTATTTGTGCGGTGGAGGCCGTTCACGTTGTCGGACGCAAAACTCACGTTTTGCGCACAGTGTGCAATAATCGTTGGTCCTGTTTCCTTTAATAAGATAACACGGCAACGAATACTACAAAGCACGACGATGAAGTGTATAAAGCCCGACAACAAATAGTATAAAGCACGACAACAAGAACAACTGGTACAACATGGTTACTTGCATTGGCAGTATAGGTGTTGTTTCCGTTGTTTCTGTTGTCGTCCAAAAAATAAAGCACGACAACGTAAACAACGATGACAACTTCGCTTTGTTGTTTATGTTGTCGTGCTTTATTTCTGACGGCCACAGGGGCACAATCCTTTGTTGTCTTCAAGGAGGCGTCAGAAGGGGAAGAGTAGGGGGAGGATCGCTATCATGACGGCGCCGATGATGAGCTGGAGGGGCAGGCCGACGCGCAGATAGTCCGCAAAGCGGTAGGCACCGGCTTGCATCACCAGGGCGTTGGGCGGTGTGGAGAAGGGCGAGGCGAAGCACATGCTGGCGCCCAGGGTGACGGCGAAGAGGAAGGGGTAGGGACTGCAATCGAGGGCCGTGGCCGAACTGACGGCGATGGGGGCCATGAGGACGGCGGTGGCGGTATTGCTCACGAAGAAGGTCAGGACGGAGGTGGCCAGGTAGATGCCCGCCAGCAGAGCCAGCGGACCAAACTGCCCCAGGGCGCTGACCAGGCTGTGGGAGATGAGAGCCGAGGCGCCCGTCTTGGTCAAGGCGACGGACATGGGCAGCATGGCGCCGATGAGGACGACGCTCTCCCAGTTGATGGTTTTGTAGGCTGCCTCCACATTGCGGAAGCAGCCCGTCAGCACCATGGCCACGGCGGCGAGCATGACGGCGGTGACGGGGGCCACGGGGATGAAGTCGCACACCATGAGGACAATCATGGCGAGCATGATGAGGGCGGCAATGGGGGCTTTGTAGTCGAGGGTGACGCGGTCGGCCATGTCGAGGGGGCGGCCCAGGAGGACAAAGTCGTCCTCGTCGTCGTTGAGACGGCCAATCTGCGTCCATGCGCCGTGCACCAAGAGGACGTCGCCGTTGAGCAGGCGCAGGTCGGCCAGGTCGTCGCGCAGGTAGCTGCCCTTGCGGCGCACGGCCAGCACGTTGATGCCATACTTGGCGCGCAGGCCCGACTCGCGCACGCGGCGGCCCACTAGACGCGAGGTAGGCATGAGCAGGATTTCGGCGATGCCCGTGTCGTAAAAGCTCAGGCCGCCGTCGGCATCGTCGCCGAGCGTCAGACCGTAGTCGGCGGCAAAGCGGCGGATGTCGGTATCGTTGCCCGAGAGGTAGAGGGTGTCGCCGCCCTGCACGACGGTGGCGGGGCCGGCGGCCTCCTGGCTGACGCTGCGGATGAGGAGGCCCTGGCGCGACTGGCGGCGCACCTCAATGACGCTCACGCCATAGCGGGCACGCAGGTCAAGGCTGCCGAGGCTCTGATGGCAGAGAGACGACGAGGGGGTGACGGTGACATGCCCCATCTGTTCGCCGAGGCGGTATTCGCTGACCAGCTGGCTGAGGCTCTTGCCGCCTTTATGGCGCGCGTCGTCGTGCGCGTCGTGGCGTACCAACCGGCGGCTCAGAGGGTAGAGGGCAAGGGCGCCGACGGCAATGCAGATGAGGCCCACGGGGGTGAACGAGAAGAACGACAGCGGAGCGTAGCCGCCCTCGGTGAGGTGTTCCTGGATGACGAGGTTGGGCGGCGTACCGATGAGGGTGAGCATACCGCCCATGCTGCTGGCGAAGGCCAGAGGCATGAGCAGACGGCGCGCGTCGGTGCCGGCGCGGGCGGACATGCTGACCACGATGGGGAGCATCAGGGCCACGGTGCCCGTATTGCTGACGAAGGCGCCGATGAGGGCCGTGCCCACGACGACGAGGAAAAACAGGCGGCGCTGGCTGTTGCCCGCCAGACGCATCAGGCTGCCGCCGATACGGGCCGCCAGACCCGTGCGGAAAATGGCCCCGCCGACGACGAAAAGGCCAATCATCATGATGACGATGGGGTTGGAGAAGCCGGCCAGGGCTTCTTCGGGCGTGAGGATGCCCGTGAGCAGCAGAAGGAGGAGGGCGCAGAGGGCCACGACGTCCGAACGCAGACGTCCCGTAGCGAAGCCTACGGCAGAGGCGGCAAGGATGAGGAGGGTGATGAGCATTTCCAAGACAAGACGCTTTTGGGGATTTAACGGAAAAGGGATAATGTGATGGGCGTGTCCATACCGACAACGGGAAGAAACTCGGTATAAGGTCTGTGGGATGTTGGACCATGGTGCGAGTCCTACGTGGCAAATGTAACAATAAATGCCGAGGTGCGCCGCGTGACGGTGGTCAAGGAATGTTAAGTGAAGATGAGAAAACTGCTATCTGTTTGACATGGGCTACCTTGTATCTGTTTAGGCGCTCCTATGTCTGGTCGTGTTGAAGGCCGTTTGGCCGTTTGGAGGCCGTTTGACAAAAATTGTCGTATTTTATTAGGTCGAGCGGCAAAGATTTCGTAATTTTGGCGCGTGAATCTACGCAGTTAACCATAGTCCGCCCCCCATCATATCGTTTACCTTTCTTATCCCTTGTTGTCCTTCCCTCTCATGAAGAACCGATGCCTCGGGGGTCTACTGGCCTCCATCGCCGCACCGCTGTGTGCGCAGCAGACGCCCAACGTCGTGGTCATCGTGGCCGACGACCTGGGTTATGGTGACCTCTCATGCTATGGCGCCACCAGCGTCAGTACGCCCAATGTGGACCGTCTGGCGGCCTCCGGCGTGCGCTTCACCAACGCCCACGCCTGCGCCTCGACCAGTACGCCGGCACGCTACAGTCTGCTCACGGGCGAATACTGCTTCCGCCGCCACGGCACCGACATCGCCACGGGTGATGCGGGGATGATTATCCGCCCCGAACAGGTCACTGTGGCCGACATCTTCCGGCAGAGCGGCTACGCCACGGCGGCCATCGGCAAATGGCACCTCGGACTGGGCAGCCGGACGGGAGCACAAGATTGGAACGGCCGCCTGGACATGACGCCGAAAGACATCGGCTTCAGTTACCACTATCTTATGGCGGCGACGGCAGACCGCGTGCCCTGCGTCTTCATCGAGGACGGCAGCGTAGTCAACCACGACCCCGAGGCGCCCATCTCCGTGAGCTACGCGGCCAACTTCCCCGGCGAACCGACGGGGGCGGCGAACCCCGAACTGCTCACCAAACTCAAATCGAGCCACGGCCACAACCAGAGTATCGTCAACGGCATAGGACGCATTGGCTACATGAAGGGCGGCGGGCGCGCACTCTGGCGCGACGAGGACATCGCCGACAGCATCGCCACGGCGGCCATACGCTTCATCGGGGAGAACCGGGAGCAGCCCTTTTTCATGTACCTCTGCACCAACGACGTGCATGTGCCGCGTATGCCGCACGAGCGCTTCCGCGGCAAGAGTGCCCTCGGTCTGCGCGGCGAAGCCATCATGCAGTTTGACGAGACGGTGGGCAGCGTCGTACAGGCACTGCACGACAACGGTCTGACGGACAATACGCTCATCATCCTGACCAGCGACAACGGCCCCGTGCTCGACGACGGCTACCAGGACCAGGCGGCGACGCTCAACGGCAGCCACCGGCCGTGGGGTCCCTGGCGCGGCGGGAAGTACAGCGCCTTCGAGGCAGGCACCCGCGTGCCATTCATCGTATGCTGGCCGGGAACGGTGACGGGCAGGACGACGTCCGCAGCGCTGGTGTCGCAGATCGACCTGATGGCGGCGGCAGCGGCACTGACGGGGACGGCCATACCTCACGGCGCAGGCATCGACAGTCAGGACCACTTAGACACCTGGCTCGGACGCAACAGCGACGACCGCCCCTATGTGGCCGAGATGGCGGCCAACCGCACCCTGTCGCTGGTGAGCGGACAGTGGAAGTACATCGAGCCGTCGAACGGCGCTGCGAAAATAGGCACGGTCAACATCGAGACGGGCTATCTGGCGACGCCAAAACTCTACAACCTGGCGACGGACCCGGGCGAGACCACCAACGTCCGCACCACAGAGCCGGCACAGGCGGAACAGATGGCGGCGCTCCTGGCCGAACTGCGACTGCCGGTGACGCCGGCGGACGCCACGCTATGGTACTACCTCACCACGCCAAAGCGCGAAAACCGCTACGCCACACACACGGCGAGCGGACTGATGGGCTTCACCGAACCGCAGGGCGAGGCGTCGATGTGGAAACTGCTGCGGCGCACAGACGGGACCTTCGACCTGGTCAACCGCGCCTCGGGCCTATACCTCACCACGGGACAGGTGAAGATTCCGGCGCTGCAGATGCCCACGTCGTCCATACCGCCGGCAGCGGGATGGACGCTCACCACAAGCGGCATCATGGGCTGCCTCTATGCCATCAGCAACGGTACGTCGGAACTCAACCAGGCGGGCAGCGCACGCAACTATATGGTGCTCAACTGGGGCAATGGCACGAACGTCACCGACGCGGGCTGCCTCTACGCCATCGTTCCGGCAGCGGCCGAGCCCAACCCCGACGGCATCGCCACACCATGGCTGCCGGAGGGCGAACAGCAGGGCGGCAACGGCACCGACGGCGCTCCCATCTCGGCCCTCTACAACCTGGCGGGACAGCGCCTGTCGCCCACCCGCCAACCGGCCCCGGGATGCTACGTGGTGAAGACGCCCTCCGGCTCCGCCCGCACCGTATATTACAGGGCGCGGTAGCGCAGAGGCTTCGGGCTTCAGGCATTATGCTTCGGTCTCCCGACACACGCTATGGGGCTCCCGCTCGCCCGACACACAACGAAGACATTTACCTTTATCAACTTTTATCCTAACATCTATTTATTCACCCTAAACATTTTTCGCACATGAAAAAACTGTTTACCCTGATGGGTGTGCTCCTCCTAACGCTGATTGGGGGGGGGAGTACCCTTCAAGCGAAGGACGTGCTGACGGAAACGCAACTGTCCGCAGCCGACATCACCGCTCTGAATGCCCCAAAGAAAATCGCCATCCGCGCGGTACAAAACGGGGCCTACACCACCTACCTTACTGGCAGCAATACGCGCACGGCGTTTTCTGAAACGACCTGCGTCTTCATCGTCGAGCCCATCGGCAACGGCGATTTCTACCTCAAACTGGCCAACCCCTCAAATGAACAGGGCGAGGGCTATCTGCAATCCACAACCGGCCTTACTTACGGCAACAAAGCATCGGCACAGGTGCTCCACGCCGTGCTGCCCTCTGACACCGGTAGCGGCGAGACGAAATGCGACTACGCAAACATCTGGAACGATGCGGACAAATCGCTGCTGGTGCGCTTCGTCAAGGGGGCAACGGGAAAGAACGAAGGTTACTTTAACGTCCACTTCTATGACTTCCGTACCGGCACGGGCGTATGGTCCTACTTCCTTGTCCATGAAGTACAGGAGGTACCTGCATTCAACGTGACTATGAACTTCTACAACGAGGACGGCACCACGCTCCTGGGCTCGACCACGACTGAGTTCGAATCGGGCGCAACACCGACGGTGAGCCTGCCTTCGTATGTAGAGATAACCAACCATCCTTTCGAAGGTCAGGTGGTCACCGAGCCCACTTCGTACGACGTCCATACGCGCATCAAGGCCAGCGCTCCCTTCCAGGTTTCTACCTCTACAGACGATGCCACAGCCCATTGGTTTGGCCTAAAAATCCGCGACGCGGGTGCGCTCTGGATCTATGACGGCGGCGCCGACGGCTTGGTGCGCACAAGCAGCATCGACTACACGCTGAACACGGTGACGGCCTACCAGTGGTGCCTGACGGGCGACTGGTTCAACGGCTTCACCATCACCAACCGCAGCAACAAGCGGCACATGGCCGACATTGGCACAAAGAAACCCGGCGACAACAGCTACGCGGCCATCAACACCGTGGACGGCACCGAAGCCGCAGGTACGCACGTCTTCAAGCTTGTCATGCCGGCCGAGGGCAAATACGGCTTCCTCTATCAGGGCCAGACGAACAAATACCTCTCCAACAAGGGTGGCACCAAGAACGAGTACCTCAGCGAATACAGCTGGGACGGCGGCGGCAACATCACCTTCGTCTCCATGGACGACAACGATATTGTCAGCACATACAAAAACGGACTGTATAGCAAGCAGGGCTTCGTGGGTGGCTACACGGCCGAAGACCTGGCCGGTCTGGACGGCTTAAGCACCGTTGCTGAGTGTCAGGCCTTCGACGACGAACTGGCCACGAAGACGCCCATCGCCTTCGACGCAGCCCGGTACTACCGCATCAAGAACTACGCCCGCAACCTCAGCATCGACAACGACGAACATATCGGACATGGCGGCTACATGGGCATCTATTATGCCAACCCCGGAGCCCCCATCTCCTGCCACAACGAAAGCCTCGGCGAGGCAGCTTCCATCTGGAAGTTTGAGAAGGATGCCGACTCGGAAAACTACCGCCTCTACAACCTGAACGCCAAGAAGTATGTCGGCAAGTCGAACGCCAACGGCAGCCGATACTTCACTATGGTCGCCGATGCTGCCGATGCAGGCCTCTTCTCCCTGACGGCACAGGACAACGCGCTACAGTATGTCATCGCCTGCACCAATGGTGCCGGCGACGCCGTGCAGCTCCATGTGTCGGGCTACGGTGTGATGAACTACAACGCCGGCGCCAACTCGGCCTCGGCCTGGTATCTGGCCCCCGCCGAAGCCCTCGAACTGAACCTCAACGCGGCTGGCGCCGACTACTGGGCTTCGCTCTACCTGCCCTTCGACGTGACCCTGCCCGCCTCTGTTGAGGCTTATGCCGCCAAGAGCCACGGCACCGACTATGTGGGTCTGACGCCCGTCATCGGTACCCTCGCTGCCGAAGATGGCGTGGTGATCAAGGCTGCCGATGCCAAAGTATCCCTGCCCATCCTCACCACCTCGGCCGCCAAGACCACCGGCAACCTCTTCAGAGGCACGCTGGAGAGCGCCGACATCACCGACAACAAGAGCATCTACACGCTCGGCGCCTCGGACGGCGTAGTGGCCCTCTACCACCCCTCGAACACGAAGCTCAAGGCCAACCGCGCCTACCTGCCGGCATCGGCTCAGACGCTTGCCGCCAGCCTGCGTTTCGTCTTTGGCGATGACGTAACGGGCATCGACGGTGTGGAGGCTGAACAGCAGGATGCCAAGGCATGCTACGACCTGTCCGGCCGCCGCGTGCTCCAGCCGAAGCACGGCCTCTATGTGATTGGAAACAAGAAAGTACTCATCCCCTAAAGCCCCGGAAATAATGAAAAAGAAATATATCTGTCCTGAGACGCTCTCCATTGTCCTGACATCCCAGCAGGTGCTGGCCACCAGTTCGTTGGACATCAAAGAAGGAAGCGCTGATCAGTGGTCCAACCGCAACGACTCCTGGAACGCCGGCAACTGGTCCGACGACGCCTGCGGCGACGAAGAATAACAGGCTTATCGCCATATACTCACATTGGGAAGATGCACGCACGCACCTTCCCAATGTTTTTTTTTGGCAGCGTCGAGGCTGCATGCCAAGACGTTGCGACGGGGCACCGCTAAGAGGGTGTATCAAAATGAAGATGGTTGAGCGGCGGCACCTCCAAGCGAGCGCCTCCTGACGGACGCCTCCGCCTCAGAGCGCCAGTTTGAGGCCGACGAAGAGGGAGCGGGGGAGCGAGGGGCCATAGATGTAGCCTGAGTCGCGGTCCGGACCTTGGTCGAAGTCGGACTGGTAACTGTTGAAGACGTTCTGCACGCCGGCGGAGAGGGTCAGCGTGGAGTAGTCGAAGACGCGCCAGGCGTAGGACAGTTTCAGTCCGAGGTCAGCGAAGGCCGGTGTGCGTACGGCGCAGTCGGTCGGCGTACCGGAGCCCGCCATGTGCTGGACGGTCATCGGACCGGTGAACGTGCCGTGGGCCGATAGCGTGAGGCGCTTGGTCGGGGTGTACTGCAATGTGAGGTAGCCGTAGGCGTCGGGCGTGCGGAACAGGCGGCGCACGGCGGGGACGTCGGGGTTGTCGCTCCACTGCTCGGGACGCTTGTAGCGCGACTGCTGCCAGGTGGCGCCCACCTGCGTCTGCCACTGACGCCCGATGGCCACGCGGCCCTCGATGTTGACGCCCCACACGCGGGCCCCGTCGCCGTTCTGGCGCTCGAGCACCTGGTTGCCATGGGCATCGACGCGGTCGAGCTCACGCAGGACGAAGACATCGCGCAGGTCGGTGTAGAAACCCTCGACGAGCACGTTGGTCTGCACATTGCCGAAGGCATGATACCAGTCGGCCGAGGCACTGATGCTCTGGCTGCTCTCCTCTTTCAGCCCGTCGGCCAGCACCGTCACCACGCGGTCGCCACCGACGACGGCAACGTGGAAGTCTTCGTCATAAGCCTGTGGTGAGCGGAAGCCCGTGCTGTAGGACAGGCGCAGATTGAGGTCGCGCGAGGGGTTGTAGCGCAGGTTGGCGCGGGGCGAGACGATGACGTGGTCGATGAGGGAGTGCTTGTCCAGACGTGCACCGACGAGGAAGCCCCAGCGGTCGGTGCGCCACTCGTTCTGCAGGTAGCCCGAGAAGATGTTGACGCGCTGCAGGACGTCGTGGTCGTAGCCGAGAGTGACGTCGTGGAGATAATTGTAGTTGTGCTCCACGCCGCCCACCATCTCGGCGGGCATGAACAGGCAGTGGTCGAAGAGGTGCGTCCACTGTCCGCCGGAGACGACGACGAGGTCGGTGGTGCGCCCATAGGCATTGGGGTCGCACTGGCTGCCGTAGTAGCTCTTACGTGCCGTGCTCTGCAGGGACGAGAAGATGTTCCACTTGTCGTTGCCGCTGCTGCTCCATCCGTTGTAGGAGGCATCGGCGGCATGTACGTCGTGCTCCGTCTGCTCGGCCACGAGGGCGTTGTGAGGCTGCTGTTTGAGCCGGTCGCCGCCGCGGCGGTATTCGTGCGTGGTGTGATACTCCAGGGTGAGTCGTGAGCGCTCGCCGGTGCGCAGGAAATTTTTCACGCCGATGGTCTTCGAGACCAGTTCGGGCACCTCGGTGAAGCCGTCGCCGTCGTGATCGTAGCCCTTGCGGTTGCGGCTCTGGGCATAGATGAAGGCCCCCAGCCGCTGGTTGTCGCTGACGATGGAGCCGTTGAGGGTGGTATTCTGGTCGAGGGCGCCAGAGATGCCGACGGAGGTCACGGTGTGGGCCACCTCGGCGCCGTTCTGTGCCGGGGCGCGGGTGATGACGTTGATGGTGCCGCCGATGGCCGAGCTGCCGAAGAGCGCCGAACCGCCGCCACGCATCACCTCGACGCGCTCAATCATATTGGCGGGTATCTGCTCCAGGCCATAGACACCGGCCAGGGCCGAGAACACGGGGCGCGAGTTCATCAGCACTTGCGAATAGTGGCCATCGAGGCCGTTGATGCGTACCTGGGTGAAGCCGCAGTTTTGGCAGTCGTTCTCCACGCGCACGCCGGGCTGGAAATTGAGGCCATCAGCCAGACTGACGGCCCCCACCTCAGTGAGGAGTTTGCTACCCAGCACCTGGACGAGCGATGCACTGCTGCGACGCAGCACCTCGTTCTTGTTGCCGGTGACGACGACCTGCTCCAGCCCTATCTCATCAGGCAGGAGGGTAAACTGCACCTCGACAGTGGTGTTGCGCACCACCGTCACCTGCTTCGACGCCGTGACGTAGCCGACGGCCGAAGCTTCGATGCGGTAGGTGCCTTCGCGCAGATTTTTGAGGAAGTAGTGGCCGGTGGCGTCGGTGGTGGTGACGAGGGCCTCGCCCGTGGCGGGGATGAGGCGGATGGTGCTGTAGGGCAGGTGTTCGCCCCCCTGCTCAACGACGTGTCCCGTGATATGGGCATCGGTCGGCGAGGGCGTCACGGGAGCGGTATGGGCATAGAGCCATTGTGCCGGCACCAGGAGGGCCAGCAGAAAAGGAAGAATTCTGTGCATTGGAAGGAAAAGGGTAAAGGTTTCTTTGGTTGTTAGATAAGGGGAGGCCGACGGTGCGTCACAATGTAATGCAGACACACCGTCATGCAGCAGAGGGCGTGTCGGCACATAGGCATGACACACCGTAGGAATCAGGCTGCGGACAGACCAAAGAAAGGCGGGGCGCGGGGCGCAAGAGGGTGTAACAAGGCGCCACGCACGCGGCCCTTGGACAAACGCGGCCAAGGGCAGATGACCGTGCGCACAGGCACGGTGAGCACCGGCGCCGCCGGCGGCGTGGTCAGCGCGGCGCCCATCAGCGCAAAGGCCGCCACCTGGTGGGCGTTGGCATGCTGGTGCGGCGCCGAATAGGGATGGGAGTGGGCCACCTTCTGCCCGTCCACATAGTGGGTATGCACGAAGGCCGTGCTACCTATATACAGGTAGCAGAAGGCGCAGGCCGTCAGCAGAGCAAGCAGACGGACGTGCAGAGGATATGGACGGTGGTGACGGGCCATCGGGGCGGGTTGGTGTGAGGATGCTATCCGCAGGGATAGCAGCGCAGAAGAATGGCGCCGGGATGCGCCGGCGTTTATCACTGCAAATTTACGAAAAAATCAGCACGTGGGGAAATCTCTGCGGGGTGCCTCATGGCGGCAGCACCGGCAAGAAAACGCCACGGGCCGGACGTGGAGGTCCGGCCCGTGGTGGGATGAGGGTATGTGCAGAGCAGCATCAGTTGGGGAAGGTTGGCTTGCTCTGGAAGTAGTCCGGCGAGTTGGAGATGGCCACTACCATCTCTTCGCTGAGTTCCTTGAGGGTGCCGTTGGCCACGAGGGCGTCCATGTCGGCCTTGAACTCGTCATAGGCGGCGGGGGTGAAAATCTGCCAACCGTTGCCGTAGTCGCCAATGTAGAGGGCGGTCTGACGGAGGAAGCCCCAGCGCTCGAAGTAGGGGAAGAGGTTGTAGCCGGTGAGGCGGCTGCACTTCACAATCCAGTTGAGGATGTAGGGCATGTTGTTGTTCCACGTCGAGCAGTGGGCCTCAGTGATGTACTTGCACCAAACGGAGTTGGGGAAGAGCTGGTTGAGCTTGGCTATGGCGCCGTTCTTGTTGTTGTTCTGGGCAGCGGCGACGAGCTCATACTTGTCGTAGCCACCGCTCTTCTCGACGGTGGAACCGCCTTCCTGGTCGGTCTGGCGCAGGGCTTCGTACCAGTCGGGGGCGAAGTCGGGGAAGCCGTTGCGGGTGAAGTAAACATAGAGCATGATGAAGGGGCAGAGGGTCTCGCCGACGCCAACCTCGTTGATGCTGAGGGCGCGGTACTTGTTGACCGAGACGGGATAGATGGTGTCATTCTTCATCTCGTTGACAAGGGCGGCGTAGTCGGGGCACCAGCTTACTTCGGGCGAACTGTTGTAGGCAGCCTTACGGGGACTGCTGTTGAGGGTGACGCCGGAGAGGTTGTTGTCGATAAAGTGCCGGCGCGCGCTGGCCCAGTTGTTGATTTTGTCCGACTTGCGGTAGCCCATCTTCATGATGTTATAGTAGGAGTTGACATTGTTGGTCACCTCGTTGACGCCCTTCCAGCAGAAGTAGGGGTGCATCTGGTGCTGGTGGCCCCACTCGTGGCTCAGACCCCAGATGGCGTCGTCGTCGTTGTTGACCAGGGTGTTGCAGTTGAGCACGCGGCGCTCCTGGTCCTGATGGAACGATACGCCCATGCCGCCCTGGAACATGTAGTAGGTGTAGTTGACGTAGGCGAAGGTGCGGTTTTCGGGCAGGCGGTTGTACTTGGTAAAGCCGAGTACGTCGTGCTCCCACTGGATGAGGGAGTCGATGACGTTGATGTACTGGCGATAGCCCTTGGCACCGGTGATACTCTTGCAGTACTTGTTGAGACCTTCGGATGACCATACGCTGTGCACCTTCTTACCCACGACATCCATGTGGCTGTTGGGGGCGTTGGCGGTGAGGGCGTCCATCTCGTCGTTGGTCTTGTCGGCAGAGAGGTAGCCGTTGACTACGCCGTTGATGAAGTGGACCTTCACGTCGGGATAGGCGTCGGGGTCGGCCACGTCGTCATAGACGATGTAGGCCAGAGCGTGGTAGGCCTGGCAGTAGGCATCCTTGTAGGAGATGGTCTTCTCGGGGTTGTACTGGATGACGTTGAGGCCGTTCTGCAGGGTGAAGGTGGTCACCTGCGGGTTGCCGCCGTTGAAGTTGCCACCGACGTAGCCGTTGTACCAGGCGATGAGGCGGAGCTTGAGGCTCTTCTCAGCGGGCAGGCCGCTCACCATGATGGCGTGCGAGCCGGGGCCGTAGGAGATGCCGGTGACGCCGGGGTTCTGGTCGTAGAGCTTACCGGGGCAGTTCCACAGGCTGGACAGCGTGTTGACGTTGAGCAGGCAGGGGAAGGTGGCCACGCGGTAGTCGGTGGTGTACTGGCCGTTGAAGATCTTCGTGGCGAGGCTCTTGACGAAGGGATTCTTGATGCGGTCGATGTCGTCGGCGGTGACGCCCTCGCGGAGCGTGGAATAGACGTCGTCGGCAAAGATGCTGAACTCGCTGACGCCCTCGGAGCGCTTGCGGAACTCCATCTCGGCGCAGGTGGCGAAGTCGCCCTGACCTGTGAGCACCTCAAACTTCACCGCGGCGGGGTTGGCCAGACCGCCCTCGCCAAAGTTGATGGTCTGGGTGCTGGAACCAAAGCCCCAGTTGTAATCGTTATAGAGGCGGAAGTCGGCATCACCCTGCTGTTTGACATAGACCTTGACGTGACCGAAGTTGCCGTTGCTATTGCCATCCTGACGGGGCACGTAGTTGATATAGTCGATACGGTCCACGTTGGAGAAGGTGTAGGTGAGGATGGCGGGGTTGGTCTCGGAGACGACGAACTTGTTTGTGCCGTAGGCTGTGTGCCAGAGGGTGGAGGTATTGCCGTCGAGGGTGTAGGAGGCCGGGCCGTCGTAGGTGCCCGAGGCGTGGGAGTTGTCGGTGGCGCCGGAGGGCTTCACCTCGATGTCCGTGGGGATGCTGAGGGCTGAGGCATCGGCCTGCTGGGTGAGGATGATGGTCTGGCTGACGCCCTTCTCGTCGTTCGACAGCGTGATGAGGGCCACGCGTTCCTGGCTGTTGTAGTTGGGCTGGATGTGGATGAGCAGAGTGCCGCCGTCGCCCTTGCGGATGGTAGCCCACTCCTGGTCGCAAGCCACCTCATAGTCCACGTTGGCCTGTACGTTGAGGCACAGGGTGCGCTCCAGATAGGAGCACTTCTGCACGTGCGGGGTGACAATCATGGGATGGGCTTCCGCGGTGTTCTGCGCGATGGCAGGTGCCGTGCCGAGGGTGGCAGCCAGTCCCAGAGTGTAGAATATGTGGTTGATTCTTTTCATTTGTTTGGTGTGTTTTGATAATCTGAAAGACGGGGGCTTACTTCACGATGGCCTTGACGCCGCCAGCCACGTACATGCCGGCGGGCAGGTTGATGGTGACGGTGCCGCTGACGGTGCCGCTCCATACCTGTTTGCCGTCGATAGATACGATATTGACGGCGGCAGCATCCTGCGACGACATCTGCAGCTGGCCCTTCATGCCCACTACGGTGAGGGTCTTGCCTGTCTCTACCTCAGCCTGACCGATGCCGGTTACCATGTCAGAGCCGATGGCGATGGGCGTGGTGTCAACGTAGTAGTCGGGATAGAGTTTGTTGCCCTGGATGCGTGCATAGACCTTGCCGTGCGGGGTGAAGAAGGCGGTCTTACCGTTGGAGTAGTAGTAGTCGTTGGGAGCGGACGAGGTGGTACCCTTGGTCAGGAGCGTCTCGTTGCCTTCGGCGTCAACGGCAATCCAGTTGATGACAGCCTCGGGCGTACCCGACGAGGTTTCGGTCACACCGATGTAGCGCAGGTCGTTGAGGTTGAGGATGGAGGTTGCGCTGGTGCGTTCGGCCCAGGTAACGACGGGCATGTAGGGCACGCCGTCGGCCGAGGTCTGCACGTTCTCATACTTGGAGATGTCGTGGCGGGCCTGGGGCATGAAGGAGAGGTAGCCGGGTTTCTGGGCCGATTTGGGCAGGCTGTTGAAGGTAAGGCTGTTGCCCTCGATGGCCAGTGTGCTCAGACGGGTCGATGCGGGCAGGACGAGCTGGGTGATGGCGTTGTTGGCCACAGACAGGTCGTAGAGCGAGGCCGAAGCAGAGAGGTCCATCTTGTTGCGGATTTTGTTGTTGTCGGCCACGAGCTGCTGCAGGGTGGCGATGCCCGAGGGCAGGGTGAGGGAGGTCAGGGCATTGTCAGAGCATACCAGGGTGGTGATGTTCTTGCACGAGCTGATGGGCAGCGACTTGAGGGCGTTGCCTGCGCAGTTGAGCATATCGAGTTTGGAGTTGCTCGACAGGTAGATGGTGGAGTACTTGTTGTACGAGATGTCGGCGCTGGTGAGCGAGGCGGTGCGGATGACGAAGGTGCCGCTCAGGCTGTTGTTCGAGACGTTGAAGTTTTCGATGCTCTTCAGGTCGTTCTCGGGATAGGAGGGGTTGGTGTACTCGATGGTGGTCAGGGCATTGTTCGAGGCGTTGAAGTCCGTCAGTTGCTCCATGCCCTTGAGGCTGATAGTGGTCAGTTCGTTGTTCTGCACGTAGAGCGACTTGAGGCCCTTGGCGCCCTCCAGGTCGATGGCGGTCAGGCCGCAGCCGGCGCAGGAGAGCATGTCCCACATGTCATCGCCCGTGATGGTAATCTGGCTGCCCTTGACGGTGCCCGTGACTTCGCGGATGGCATCGCGGCCGGTGTTGTAGGCCACGGGGTTGCCATCACCCCAATCGACGGTGACGCCTTCGTAGGTGTGGTTGACGAGCAGCGTGATTTCCGAGCCGACAGCCTTGCCGGTTGTCAGTTTGACGATACGCTCAGTCTGGGCGGCAGCAGAAAGGGAGCCTGCCACGATACCCGTAGCGAGGAGCGCGGAAATTTGGAAAAGGTTCTTACGCATTTTGAATAGGTTTGTAGGGTGTGTGATTATTTCGTTGTTTGGATAAGGTATCGCCTACTTCTTGACGATGGGGGTGTTGGGGAAGTTGGGCACGCTGTAGCGGGGGATGTTCGAGTGTGCGATAGTCTCGATCATATCGTCGGTGCAGGTCTTCAGGCCGAGGGCTTCCATGTCGGCGCGGAACTCTTCCACCATGTCCTTGGTCTGGGCCACGTACTTGTTGCCGTAGTCGTTGATTTCCATGAAGACGGTGCGGAAGAAGCCGAACTTCTCAAAGTAGGGGAAGAGGTTGTAGCCCGTCAGTTTGGAAGCCTTGCGGATGTAGTTGAAGGCGAAGGGCACACTGTTCTTCTGGTAGGTGGCGCCGGCCACGAGGTAGCCTTTCTTTGTCCAGCAGGAGTTGGGATAGGCGGCGATGAAGCGCTCGTAGGCGCCGTTCTTGTTGCCATTCTGTGCCGAGGCCAGCAGTTCGTACTTGTCCACCGTGGTCTTGGCGCTCTTGACGCCGGCGTTCCAGTCGGGCTCTACGGCCGAGCCGTTGTCCTCGTCGTTCTGGCGCAGGCTCTCATACATGTCCTCCTGGTAGTCGGGGGTGTAGCCCTCGTTGTTCTTGTTGGAGAAGTAGCAGTAGAGCATGAAGAAGGGGGCGGTGAACTCCTCGCAATATACCTCGTTGATGCTCAGGCCGTGGTCGGGGTCATCGAAGTAAGAGGGCACAATCCACTCCTGAGTTTCAGCATTGTAGAAGCGGGCATACTGTGCGCGGATGGAGTCTTGGAACTCGGGGCACCATGCAAACTGGTTGATGGCCTTGTAGGCGTTGAGGCGCGGTGCCGACACAGCGGTGCTGCCGCCGTTGGGGTCGTACTGGTCCTTGAGGCTGGTGCGCACCCCGGCGGCCGAAGAGACGGCCGTGCCATTGAAGAAGTGGTTATAGACGGCGGTCCAGTTGTTTTGGATGCGGGCGCCGTGGCTACCGGTGTAGCCCATGTGCAGGACGTTATAGCACGAGTTCATATTGTTCGTGGCCTCGCTCTGTCCGGCCCAGCAGAAGTAGGGCGTCATCTGGTGCTGGTGGCCCCACTCGTGGCTCAGACCCCAGATGGCATCGTCGTCGTTGAGGACGATGGTCTTACAGTTGAGCACGCGGCTCTCGGTATTGTACATGAACGACACGCCGTAGCCGCCCTGGAACATGTAGTACGTATAGTTGACGTAGGCCATGGTGCGGTTGTCGGGGATGCGGTTATACTTCTCCATACCGAGCAGGCGGTGCTCCCATGCCACGAGGCTGTCGAGCACGTGCATATACTGTATGTAGCCCTTGGCCTCGCCTTTTGTGGTCTTGCAGTACTTGGCCAGACCCTGCGACGTCCATACGCTGTGCACCTTCGAGCCGACGACGTCCATGCAGGCGTTGGGGGCGTTCATGCAGAGGTCGTACATCTCGTCGTTGGTCTTGTCGAGCGAGAGGTAGCCCTGCACCTCGCCGTTGACGAAGTGGGCCTTGATGTCGGGATGAAGCTTCGGGTCGTCGAAGCAGTAGTAGGAGATGTAGGCCAGACCGTCGTAGTCGCTCTTGTAGTTGAATGTGTTCAGACCGTTCTTCAAGGGATAGGTGTAGGTGGCGGGACCCGTGCCTACGCCCTCGTCGTTGAGGGGGCCGGCATACCATGCCACGACCTTGAGCGAGACGCTCATGCCCTCGGGGATGCCCGAGACGATGACGGCGTGCGTACCCTTCGATACGTTGATGCCCGTTACGCCGGCCATCTGGTCGTAGTACTTGCCGGGGCTCGACCAGCGCTCGCTCTGCTCAACGGGCGAGAGGTGGCAGGGGAAGGTGGCCACGCGGTACTTCAGGTCGTACTTGCCGCTGGCCAGCTGCATGGCCAGCGCCTTGACGAAGGGCATGCGGATGGAGTCGAGATCGGCCTCGGTCACGCCCTCACGCAGCTGGCTGCACACGTCGTCGGTGAACAGGCCGCCGTAGGTGGTGACGTCGGGCATGTTGACGCGAAACTCCATCTCGGCGCACGAGGCGTAGCCGCCCTGGCCGCTGAGCACCTTAAACTGGATGCTGGTCACGTTGTCCATGCCGCCGTCGGGGAAGGCGATGGTGCGGATTTCGCCCGAGCCCTCCCAGTCGTACTTGTTGTAGAGTGTGTACTTGCTCTCGCCCTTCTTCTTGACATACACCTCAACCTCCTTGAAGTTGCCGTTCGTACCGCTTGAGCGGGGCACGTAGTTGATGTAGTCGATGTGAGCGTTGTTGAAGTTGTAGGTCAGCAGCACGGGGTTCGTTGCCGACACGCCGCCGCCGTAGTTGGAGTGGTAGAGCGTAGAGGTGTTGCCGTCGAGCGAGTTGCTGATGCCGCCGTCGTTGCCCGACGAGGCGTGGTTGTTGTCGGTAGCCGAGGTCACGGGCACCTCGCCCGACATCTCGAGTATCGACTGGTTGGCGCCCTGGGCAATCTCCATCTGCTGCATGATGCCCTTCTCTTCGTTTTGGAAAGTGAGGACAGCCAGACGGTCCTGGCCGCCGTAGTTGCATGCCACATGGACATACAGCGTGCCGTCGCTGCCGCGGCGCGGCGTGGCCCAATCGGCCGTGGTATGCACCTCGTAGGGCACGTTGGCCGTGACGGGGTAGCACAGCGTGCGCTCACGGTAGTTGATGCTTTGGCGGTGCGGCGTGACAATCATGGGATGGGCATCCGCCGGCAAGGCCGACTGTGCTTCGGCCGGCGCTCCTCCGAGAAGCAGGGCCAGCGACATTCCCGCGGCCATGGCCATACGGCGCACGCTCACCAGGGAATGTACAGTGTAAACGTTTTTCATTCGGTTGTTGGTTTGGTTGGACTTCCGCTTCGCGCGTTACATGCAAAGTTTCGGAGAGCATATCGCCCCCGATGCCCATGGCCACGGTGGTAAGCCAAAGGCGGCGGGCACACTTCGTCGATGGCGCTGCTAACGGAAGAGGGTTGGTTAGTGATGTTTTCTTCAAGGCTTTCAGGCGCCGGCCCATAAACAGTTTTTATGAAAAGGTGGCCGGTCCTGCTCCCTGCACCTCGTGACGGGCAGAAGGTGCGGAGTTTTTGTTAGAGTAATACGAAAGTGCTTTTCTGATAGATGTTAGTGAAAATGATAACTTGACTCAACCACCTGCCGCCTTCTGGAGGAGGGGGCAGACCGCGGGCTGTTCGCTCATCCCACGCCTGCCGGCCTCCGTGCCTGCCCATGAATCCGCCGGTGAAACCTCAGAGGATAGTGCCGTTCGCTTACACTTCCTTGCGCTCACGCGCGCGGTTTTTATTATAAAGCACTGCGGCCGGGGCGGCGGCAGAGCGGAGTGACTGATTTTGCTACAAATTTAGAGCTTTTCTACTTGCTTACCAAGTCTTCACTGCACATTTTCTCTCCCCAATGGGCGAAACTCTGCTTTTTGTAATGTTTAACCCTTGCCTATTTCGCCAAACCAAAGAGAAAACGTACCTTTGCACACAGCATGTGCCATATCCCCTGCTCACGGCGTGGCGCACGCCCTTCATGACGAACAAACCTCTACACAAACTCTAAAAACTCCCGTCAGAATATGAAAAACTACGCCATCCCTGTGTTAGCGCTGGCCACCATCGCGCTTATGGGAAGTTGCAAATCAAAGGAAAGCGCCTACCGTCAGGCTTTTGAGAAGGCCAAGGCACAGCAGACGGCTACTACCGACGACCAATCTACCGTCGTGGCCGTTAACCCCGTTGAGCCCCAGGGTCAGGAACGTCAGGTGGCTGTCACCCCCGTCGCCCCCTCGCAGCCTGCTGCCGATAATGCCGATGTGCGCACCATTAACGGCGGCTTCAGCGTCATCAATGGCGAAAAACTCAAGACCTACAGCGTCGTCGTGGGTAGTTTCGTAGCCCAGGCCAACGCCGAGGGCCTCTTGGCCAGACTCAAGAGCAAAGGCTACAACGCACGCATCGTCAAGACCAACGAGACCATCAGCAACCACACCGGATGGTATCGCGTCATCGCTTCGTCGTACGACGACAAGGCCTCGGCCGTACAGTCGCGCAACCAGCTCATCAGCGACTACGCCGGCGCCTGGCTGCTCTACAACAAATAAGTCACGCCCGCAACGCGCCGCATCATGACGCGGCCGCACACCACGGACTCCCCACCACATAGCGCCATGTACACATACCGCATCTTCCACCGCCGCAGCGCATGGACCATACGGTATGTGTGCATGGCGCTATGCGTTGTCATCGCCGCCCACACGGCAACCGCCAACTCCGAAGTTTCCGGCTTTCCCGGATATTCCGGGTTTTCCGTAAGCTCCGGATATTCCGGGCCCTCCGGGCCCAAAGCCAAAGAGCCCACCGACCCCGAGGCCGACAGCATCATGGCCCGCGTCTATCGTCTGGCCGACAGCATAGGCAGCCGCCTCACGCCCTTCCGTTCCACCGTCTATGTGCGCCACACGCGGCAGACGCAGCGCCGCAATATCCTGACGCGTCTCACGCCCGGTATGCAGCGCATACGCCGCGGCCAGCACCGCTACCTCTGCGAGCGCGCCTTCCGCTTCGACTACCGCCCCGACCGCCTCATCGACGCCAAGGAGGTGGCGCAGAGCGGCATCATGCCCGCCATCCCCACTGCCGACGCCCTCTATCAGGGCCACTACACCCTCTCCATCTACACCCCCAACCTCTTCACCGACCGCATCCTCTCGCCCTTCCACCGCCGCACGCGCGCCTTCTACCACTTTGCCCTGCGCACGCGCCGCACGGAGAACGGCCGCCGCATTGCCGTCATCACCATTCGGCCGCACCTCTCCAATGCCCAGCTGGTCAGCGGCGAAGCCGATATCGACGAGCGCACGGGGCGCGTCGTGCGCTTCGCCCTGCGCTACGCCTACGGGTGGAGCACCTACCACGTCAGTGCCGAGATGGGTGCCGACGATGCCACCATGGCCCTGCCGCACCGCGTCACCCTCGCCTCGCGCCTCAACTACATCGGCAATCTTGTGGACGACGCCCTCGAGACGGTATCTACTTACGACACCTCGCCGCTCCCCACGCTGCCGGCCGACACCCTGCGTCCGCGTCACGACCTGACGGCACGCTCGCTTCTGCGCACCGACACCACGGGCATCATACGCTCGCGGCAGTGGTTCGACGCCCACCGCCCCTATCCCCTGCTGCCCTATCAGGAGGCAGCCTACCGCACAGAGGGGGAAGTGAAATCTGACAGTCTGCCCGCCCTTGCCCGCTCCACCGAAGCCCTGCTCTTCGACAGCCACCACCTGCGCATGGGGCGCCGCACGGAGATGCACCTGCCGGCCATCATCACGCCCTCCATGGTGCAGTGGTCCGGCAGCAAGGGCGTGTCGCTGCAGACGCGCCTCAGCCTCACCTGCAATCTGGCCGACGACCGCGCGCTGACCGTCGCCCCACGTCTGGCCTACAACTTTAAGGAGAAACAAATCTACTGGCGCATACCGACGTCCCTCGCCTTTTGGCCACACATGGATGCCCGCCTGACCCTCGAGATTGGCGGCGGCGACAAGATGTACAACAGCGCACAGGCCGACGAGGTGCGCCACCACCTCTCCGGCAGTTCGCACTACGACACCCTGCGCTATATCTTCGACCACTTCGGCTTTCAGTACTATCGCGACAACCGCCTCAACCTCTCCCTGTCGCTCACGCCGCTGCCCGGACTGACGCTCCAGCCCGGCCTACGCCTGCATCACCGCACGCTCATGGGGTGGAATGCCCTCTCGGCCGCCACGGGCATGAACCGCCGCCTGGGCAGCATCGCCCCCCGCCTGCGCGTGGAATGGACGCCGGGACAGTACTACTACACCGCCGGCCATCGCCGCATCCCTCTTTACAGCCGCTGGCCCACCTTCATGGCCGATGCCGAGTATGGCCTGTCCACCGTCAGCGCCCCCACGGGTTATACCCGCCTCGAGGGCGGCGCCACCTACCGCCTGCCGCTCTTCGCCCTGCGCTCGCTCTTCTTCCGCGTCGGCGCCGGCGTCTATACACGACGCGAGAAAAACTGCTTCCTCGATTACGACTACTTCCGCTATTCTTACCTGCCCACGGGGTGGAACGACGAACTGTCGGGTCAGTTTCAGCTCCTCGACAGCCACTGGTACAACGAAGCGCGCAGCTATGTCCTGACCACCACAGCCTACGAGAGTCCGATGCTCCTCGTCTCGCGCCTGCCCTTCCTCACGCGAGCCGTGCGTACCGAGCGCCTCTATGTCAACCTGCTCCACCTCTCTACCCTCGGCTATTATACCGAGTGGGGCTACGGCATCGCCACCCCGCTGCTCGATGCCGCCGCCTTCGTTGCCTTCGCCGGCTCGCGGCAGAGCGGCCTCGGCGTCAAGTTCGTCTTCCATCTGTTCGACTATTGACGCCTTTCCGCGGCGGGGAGTCCGTAGGAAGGTGTCCCCGCTCTCACGCCGCTTTCGCAGTTTTTTGGAAAAAAGTGTGGCGAAAATTTGGCCGTGTCGCAGGAAGTACGTACCTTTGCATCGCTTTACAAGAGAAAGCGACATTGATGGTGCTTATAGTTCAGTTGGTTAGAGCGTCAGATTGTGGTTCTGAATGTCGTGGGTTCGAATCCCACTAAGCACCCTAAAGCAAGCGGCGAGCATCCTTGACGATGCTCGCCGCTTGCCTTTTGTGTGGCCGCGCTGCGGTGAATGGCGTCGCGCGCTATTCCAGCTGTTTGAAGTCCGACGCCGGGTGCTTGCACAGCGGGCAGATGAAGTCGGCCGGCAGCGGGTCGCCCTCGTAGATGTAGCCGCAGATGGTGCATATCCATCCCTTTACCTTCGGTTTGGCAGGCGCCGGCTTGATGTGCTTGTGGTAGAAGGCGTAGGTCGCTGCGGGGCAATTGTCGATGCAGAGCGCGTCCGTGACGTCGGCGACGAACTGCGTATGCGTGCCCAGGTCGATGCTCTGACATACCTTGGCGCAGAGGACCGCGTTGACCCCTTCGGTGATATAGGCCACGCCGTTATCCGCCCGCGAGAGGGTGACGCCGATGGTCTTGTCCGTGTCGCGTCCGCTCTGGAATCCCCAGTGCTTGAAGATGCCGAAGTCCGCCTTCTCAGAGAGGATGGACACGTTGAAGACGCCCGTACGGGCAATCATGTCGTGCGTATAGTTTCCCTTGTTGATCGTCACGGAGATGCGGCAGGGCGTCGTCGTGACCTGCATGACCGTATTGGTGATGCAGCCGTTGTCCTTTTCGCCTTCGCGGGCCGTCACGACGAAGAGGCCGTACGAGAGGCTGTACATTGCTTTGTTGTCCATGATATGATAGGTGAGAATGCGTATGCTGTCACGGCAAATGTACGCATTTTCAGGCAGACGTCCGCCGCGCGTCCCCCGTTTTTTTTGCGCGGCAACGCGGGGGGGGGCGTTTTGTGGCCTCGCTTTCACATATTTTGCGTAAATTTGCAGTCGCTGCGGTGCGGCATGATGGCCAACCTGCTGCATCCTATCTTTTCAATCATGACCAATACCCCTTCCCCAACCATATTGATGGGTCTTCGCCCCGACGAACTGCGCCGCGTGGCCGTCGAGCACGGCCTGCCCGCCTTTGCCGGCAAGCAGATGGCCGAGTGGCTTTACCGCCGCCATGCAGGCGGCATCGACGCGATGACCAATATCTCCAAAGTCGGCCGCGAGCGTCTGGCCGCCCACTGCACGGTGGGCGCCATGCCCCCCGCCGCCAGCCAGCGCTCCGTCGATGGCACGGTGAAGTACCTCTTCCCCACCGCCGCCGGCCACTTCGTGGAGAGCGTCTATATCCCCGACGGCGACCGCGCCACGCTGTGCGTGTCGTCGCAGGTGGGCTGCAAGATGGGCTGCGCCTTCTGCATGACCGGCCGGCAGGGCTTTGAGGGGCAGCTCACCGCCGCCGACATCCTCAACCAAATCTACTCCCTGCCCGAGCGCGACACCCTGACCAACATCGTCTTCATGGGACAGGGCGAGCCTATGGACAACCTCGACGCCGTGCTCCGCGCCACCACCGTCCTCACCGCCGATTGGGGTTTCGGGTGGAGTCCGCGTCGCATCACCGTCTCGACCGTAGGCCTGCGCAAGGGGCTCGAACGCTTTCTGCGCGAGAGCGAATGCCACCTGGCCATCAGCCTTCACAACCCCTTCCCCGAAGAGCGTGCCCGGCTGATGCCCGCCGAGCGCGGTCTGTCGCTCGCCGAGATGGTCGGCATCCTCGAGCGCTACGACTTTTGCCGCCGCCAGCCCCGCGACCCCGGTGCGCCGCGCCAGCGCCGCCTCTCGTTCGAGTATATCGTCTTCGATGGCGTCAACGACAGTCCGCGTCACGCCCAGGCCCT
Organism: Bacteroidales bacterium; assembly: GCA_022772475.1. Taxonomy (GTDB): domain Bacteria; phylum Bacteroidota; class Bacteroidia; order Bacteroidales; family Bacteroidaceae; genus Alloprevotella. The sequence goes on from JALEZQ010000011.1 coordinate 30,483, forward strand.
GATACGCCTGCTCAGCAACCTCGACTGCCGCATCAACCTCATCCGTTTCCACCAGATTCCCGACAGTCCGCTCTGCGGCGTCAACGACGCCCGCATGACCGCCTTTCGCGACAGCCTGACGCGCCGCGGCCTCTTCGCCACCATCCGCGCCTCGCGCGGGCAGGACATCATGGCCGCCTGCGGCCTGCTCTCCACCGCCGAAAAGGAACGACAGGCACGCGAGGCCGCCGGAGATGCCGGAAATGCTGGAATTTCCGGATAACCCGGAAAGCCCGGAATATCCGCCCCACCCACTAACCCCGAACAACCCCATACCATCATGACCAACGAACAAACCGCACATACCGAGGAGCAGGTGGCTGCCATCGCTCCGACCCACCATCGCCTGCGCGTGGGCATCACCCACGGCGACATCAACGGCGTGGGCTACGAACTCATCTTCCGCACCTTCGCCGCTCCCGAGATGGCCGACCTCTGTACACCCATCGTCTTCGGCTCTGCCAAGGTGGCCCACTACCACCGCAAGGCCTTAGGTCTCGACACCCCTTTCCAGGTTGTCGCTACCGCCGCTGATGCCCTCGAGGGACAGTTGAACCTCATCGACTGCGCCACCGACGACGTCAGCGTGCAGTTTGGCCAGTGCTCGGCCGAAGCCGGCCACATGGCCTACGTCGCCCTCGAGGCTGCCACAGAGGCCCTCAAGGCCGGCGACATCGACGTGCTCGTCACCGCCCCCATCTGCAAGTCGGCTATCCAGAGTGCTGACTTCCGCTTCGTAGGCCATACCGAATACCTGGCCGACCGCTTGGCTCCCGACAGCCAGCCGCTGATGATGCTCTGCAACGCCCAGTTGCGCGTGGCCTTGGTCACCACCCATCTGCCCCTGCGCGATGTGCCCGCCGCCATCACCACCGAGAGCGTGGAACAGCACATCCGTCAGGTCTATCACAGCCTGCGCCACGACTTCCTCGTGCCCGCGCCGCGCATCGCCGTCCTCGGCCTCAACCCCCACAACGGCGACAACGGCACCCTGGGCAGCGAAGAGGCCGACATCATCCGCCCTGCCATCCAGGCCGCCGTCGAGGACGGCATCCAGTGCTTCGGCCCCTATCCCGCCGACGGCTTCTTCGGCGCCGGCCTCTATGGCGAGTTTGACGCCGTGCTGGCCATGTACCACGACCAGGCCCTGGCGCCGTTCAAGGCCCTGTCGATGGACGACGGTGTCAACTTCACCGCCGGCCTGCCCTACGTCCGCACCTCGCCCGACCACGGCACCGCCTTCGACATCGCCGGCCGCGGCATCGCCAGCGAAGCCTCCTTCCGCCGCGCCATCTACGACGCCATCGACATCTGCCGCAACCGCCGTGCCGACGACGACGCCCGCCGCAACCCCCTGCCCAAACTCTACCACGAGCGCCGCGAGGACGGCCTGCGCGTGCAGCGTCAGCCCCTGCCCCCGCTCTCCTGAGGGCCCGGCGGCACCGTCAGCACGAACAGATGCCGCCTCTTTCCTTCTTCTCAGCACACCGCTATAATCATATAGGAAAATGAAATATGCCATCATAGCCGCCGGCGAAGGCTCGCGCCTGATGAGCGAGGGTGTGGCCCTGCCCAAGCCCCTCGTGCCCATCTGCGGCGAACCGATGATAGACCGTCTGGTGCGCATCTTCACCGAGAACGGCGCCGACGAGATCTGCATCATCGTCAACCGCCTCCATCCTCAGACCGAAGCCCATGTGCGCCACCTCATGGCGCAGCCCGGCCATGCCCCCATCCGTTTGGCCGTCGAGACCACGCCCAGTTCGATGCACAGTTTCAATGTCCTGGCCCCCTGGCTCGAAGACGCCCCCTTCTGTCTGACCACCGTCGATACCATCTTCCGCGAGGACGACTTCGCCGCCTATATCCGCGCCTTCCGCCAGGGACAGGGCGGACTGATGGCCGTCACCGACTATATCGACGACGAGAAGCCCCTCTACGTAGGCACCGACGCCGACCTGCGCATCACCGGCTTTCACGACAGCGACGAGGGCGACCGCTACATCTCCGGCGGCATCTATGCCCTCCAGCCCGAGGCCATCGCCACCCTGCGCCGCTGTATGGCCGAGGGCCGCAGCCGTATGCGCAACTTCCAGCGCGCCCTTGTCGAGGACGGTCTGGAACTCCATGCCTGGCCTATGAGCAAGGTGCTCGACGTCGATCACGCCAGCGACATCGCCAAGGCCGAAGCCTTCCTCAGCGAAACCCCAACGCCGCAGCCATGAGAATCCTCGGAATAAGACGTGCCGAGCGTTTCTCGCCCGGTTCGGCCGAGCGCGACGAAGCCATCTTCGCCGCCGTGGCCCGCGTCCTCACCGCCGGCGGCCATCAGGTGACCCTCACCGACGAAGACCGCTGGTGCCGCGAGGCCGAGCGGCCGACCGCCAAGGGAAGTGATGCCGAGGCCAATGCCGCCGCCGTCTTTCACATGGCCCGCGACCCGCAGACCCTGGCCCGCTTGGCCAGTTTGGAAGCCCGCGGCGTGACCGTCGTCAACAGTGCCGCGGCCCTGCTCCACACCAGCCGCGCCGTCCTGGCGCAGCGCTTCGAGGGCGGCGGCGTGAGCGTCGTGCCCCAGCGCGCCGTAGGCCCCGCCGATGCCCCGCCCTCGTTTGCCGACGGCCGTCGCTACTGGCTCAAGCGCGGCGATGCCTGTGCGCAGCACCCTGACGACGTCTGTCCCATCGACAGTGCCGACGCCTATGCCCGCGCCATGGCCGCCTATGCCCGCCGCGGTGTGGGCAGCATCTTGCTGTCGGCCCACGTCGAGGGCGACCTGGTCAAGTTTTATGGCGTCGAGGGCACGCCCTTCTTCTACGCCTATGCCGCCACAGCCCCCGGCGGCTTCTCCAAATACGGCATGGAGCGCCTCAACGGCACGCCGCAGGGCTACGCCTACGACGTGCAGGGCCTCAAGGCCGATGCCGACCGCGCCGCGCGCCTCAGCGGCTACACCGTCTATGGCGGCGACTGCATCATCGACGCCGCCGGCCGTTGGCACATCATCGACTTCAACGACTGGCCCAGTTTCGCTCCCTGCGTCGCCCCCGCCGCCGAGGCCATCGCCAGCCGCCTGACGGCAGCTGCACGGTGGTAAATCGCGGACAGCGCGCCCCATAAATCCTATACCGAACGAATCATGTCTGAAAAGAAAACCAACAAACTCGCCGCCACCTTCAAGTCGCAAGACACCGAAGAGTGGCTCGACATCCACTTCACCCGCCCCCTGGGGCTGCTGTGGGCCAACTTCTTCAACCTCTTCGGCACCCACCCCAACGTGGTGACCATCCTCTCCATCCTGCTCGGCCTGGGCGCCGGCATCTGCTTCTATTTCACCGACTTTTGGACCAACCTGCTCGGCGTCGGCCTGCTGGTGTGGGCCAACCTCTACGACAGCTGCGACGGCCAGTTGGCCCGCATGACGGGCAAGAAGACCCGCTGGGGCCGCATCCTCGACGGCTTTGCCGGCGACGTCTGGTTCTTCGCCATCTACGTCGCCATCAGCCTGCGCCTCATGCCCACCTGGGGCCCGTGGATATGGGTGCTCACCGTCGTGACGGGCTTCATCTTCCACGGCAAGCAGTGCGCCCTGGCCGACTACTACCGCAACATCCACCTCTATTTCCTGAAAGGCAAGGACGGCAGCGAACTGGACCGCAGCGACCGCCTCACGGCCGAGTTTCAGCATCTGACGTGGCGCCGCGACGGCGCGTGGAAACTCTTCCTCTTCTTCTACCGCAACTACACCCGCTCGCAGGAGCGCCTCACCCCCGCCTTCCAGCGCCTGCGCAACGCCCTGGCCGAGCGCTTCCCCAAGGCCCTGCCGCAGCCCCTGCGCGACGACTTCCGCGCCGGCAGTCTGCCCCTGATGAAGTGGGCCAACATCCTGACCTTCAACACGCGCGCCATCGTGCTCTACATCGCCGTCCTCGTTGACGAGCCCTGGATTTACCCCGTCTTCGAGGCCACCGTCATGAACGCCCTCATGCTCTACATGTGGCGCCGCCACGAAAACCTCTGCCGCCGCGTGCAGGCCAATCTCGACACCTATGAAACCGCTGTATAGAAACCTCTTCCTGCTCTTCGGCGTGGTGGCCATCGTCATCATGCTCCTCTCCTTCGACGTCGATTACCGGATGATAGGCAGCCGCATGGGCAGCGCCCTGGCCTATCTCCCCTTGGTCATCGGCGTATGGGTGGCCGTCTATGCCTGCAACGCCTGGGCCTTCCAGATGATTGTCAACGCCAGCGACCACGACAAGCACCTCGACTTCCGCCACGCCTACAAGCTCACCGTCTCCGGCTTCGCCTTCAGTTACACCACGCCCTTCGGCTTCGGTGGCGGTCCCTACCGCGTCATGGAACTGGCCAACCACATCGGCATGAACCGCGCCATGTCGTCCGTCGTGCTCTACTCGATGATGCACATCCTCTCCCACATCTGCCTGTGGGCCACCGCCGCCGCCCTCTTCGTGGTCTGCTGTTACGACAAGATGGACACCGCCCTGTGGATAGCCGCCGGCATCTTCGCCGCCGTACTCCTCTTCGTCATCTATTTCTTCTACCGCGGCTATAAGAACGGCCTCATCGTCCGCCTGTACCGCCTGCTGTTCTACATCCCCTACGTCCGCCGCTATGCCCGCCGCTTCTACGACAAGCAGGTGGAGAACATGGAGCAGATAGACCGGCGCATCGCCTGTCTGCACCAGATGCCCCGCGCCTTCTATGGTTCGCTGCTGATGGAGTACGTCGGCCGCCTGATCAACAGTCTCGAGTTCTACTTCATCCTCCTGGCCTTCGGCGCCCCCGTCACCCTCCTCGACGCCCTCTTCGTCCTGGCCTTCTCCTCGCTCGTGGGCAACCTGCTCTTCTTCTTCCCCATGCAGATGGGCGCCCGCGAGGGCGGCCTGGCCCTCGTCATCCAGATACTGGGCTATCCCGGCGGCGCCGGCGTCGGCATCTTCTCTGCCTTCCTCACCCGTATCCGCGAACTGGTATGGATATTCATCGGTGTCTCCCTGGTCAAGGTGGGAAACAAAGCACTGATGAAACAGGCCGACAGCGCCGACATGCCCCAGTCATAATACGCCTCATCATCGTTATACCCCTCCCTCCATGCGCCCCTTTCACACCCTCATCTTCGACTACGGCGGCACCCTCGACACCGATGCCCGCCACTGGTCGCACGTCCTGCGCGACGGCTATGCCGCCGCCGGTCTCACCCTCGCCGACGACGTCTGGCGCGACGCCTACGTCCACGGCGAGCGCACCTTGGCCCGCCAGCCCATCATCGGCCCCGACGACGATTTCCTCACCCTGCTGCGCAAGAAAGCCGACATCGAGACGCAGCGTCTGGCCCAGCTCGGCATCGCCTTCGCCGACGACAGCGCCCGCCAGGCCATGGCCGACAGCGTAGCCCGATGGTGCGACGCCTATGTGCGCCGCCAGATGGACGTCACCCGCCGCGTGCTCGACTTCGCCGCCGCCCACTACCGCCTGGTCCTCGTCTCCAATTTCTACGGCAACGTCGGGGCCGTGCTCCGCGGCTATGGCCTCGACCACTATTTCCCCCTTATCATCGAGAGCGCCGTCGTCGGCGTGCGCAAGCCCGATCCCGCCATCTACCGCCTCGGCGTCGAGGCCGCCGGCTGCCCCGCCGCCGACTGTCTGGTCGTCGGCGACAGTTTCGGCAAGGACATCGTCCCCGCCACCGCCGTAGGCTGCCACAGCGTGTGGCTGCGCGGAGAAGGGTGGGGGAAGGAAGAGACCGACGACAGCCTGCCCGACGTCATCCTCGACCATCTGGCCGACCTCCCCGCCTGGCTCGAGGCATAGGGCGCACCGGCCGCGTCGCGCCACGCTCGCCGGGCCATCCCGTCCGGGCACGCTCTTAGAGGACGGTGGAGAGCGCTTGGCGTTTTCCGCACGCGTTTTCTATCACCGCCCGTTTTGCGGGCAAAAACTTTAGGAAAGATTAACGGCCCGCAGGCTTTCGGAACAGCGTATGGACTACTGAAAACACCGCTTGGGCTACGCGATATTCAACTTGGGCGACTGTTTTTACGGTTTGGGCGACCGTAAAAACAGTCGCCCAAACCGTAAAATGGCCTTTAGGCCACGAAAAAAGGGCCCCCGAGGGAGCCCTTCACACTTTGCTATGCAAATATACAACAAATAGAGGCGAAATGCAAATCGCCCTTTTCCGCTGCTTCTCCGCAAAACCGTGCGCCGGCAAGCGAGCGTTTCCTATTTTTACGAATAGGCGTCTGAGGTCGCATAGTAGTACCACGTCCATTGACGTGTTACTCAGAACTTCATCGTGGCGCCCGCCACGATACCTATTTTTAGGCGTTTTAATAGGCGTTGCTCCTGACGTCGCAACAAGTACTGAGAGCCATGTCAATGGACATGGCTCTACTATTGGCGCCCGCCAAGATACCAAGTCTTAAACCAAGGCGTTGCGTCTGAGGCCTCATAGTAGTACCACGTCCATTGACGTGGTACTCAGTGCTTCATCGTGGTGCCCAGCCACGATCCCTTTTTTGTAGGCGTTTTAATAGGCGTTGCTCCTATCGTCGCAACAAGTACTGAGAGCCATGTCAATGGACATGGCTCTACTATTGGTGCCCGCCACGATACCAAGTCTTAAACCAAGGCGTTGCTCCTATCGTTGCAACAAGCACTGAGAGCCACGCGGGTGGACATGGCTCTACTATTGGCGCGCCCCCTCTTTACTCCTTCTATGTTTGTTTCGCGAAATAAACCCGCGGTTTCACGAAGGACGCCGCGGCGGATAATTTCTCTTGGTAGCCCCTATTGTACTTTTGCACTGAAATAGTCCGGCCTTTCGCAGACATGGAGGCCCCGGGTAAGCGGGTTCGCGACGCCCGCCAACGCCGACAAAGTCGCAGCGAACAGGCTGCTACTGAGCGGTATAGCCTTGGGGAATCTGATACATAGAGACGCACGTACAATCATTTTTCAATTTATTAAAACAAAATCCTATGAACAAAAAATTCATCAGTGTTTTCATGATGGGTGCTGCCACCTTGGCGCCTCTGAGCACACTCGTGTCTTGTAGCGATTATGATGACGACATCAATAATCTGCAAGCACAGATTGATGCCAGCGGTGTGAACCTCAAGGAGGAAGTGTCCAAACTGCAGAAGCTTCTTGACGACTGCAAGGCTGCTGCAGAAAAGGCCGACGCTGACCTGGAACAGGCTATCAAGAATGCCACCAACGATGCCAAGGGCTATGCCGACATTCAGGCTGAGCAGGCCAAGCAGGCCGCCATCGCCGCCCTGCAGGCACAACTCTCTCAGGCTATCGCCGACCTGGAGAACGGCGCCATCGCCGATGCCAAGGCTCGCGCAGAGCAGGCTTACAACCTGGCCGAGCAGACCAGCAAACTGGCCAACAGCAACAAAGCCGAACTGGAAAAGGTGGCTAAGGAACTCGAGACGGTTAATACCGACCTCCAGAAGGCCATCGAAGCCCTCCAGACCCGCATGACGGCTGCCGAGGCTGCCATCGCCGAAGTGAAGACACAGGCTGCCGAGAACAAGGCCCAGCTGACCACGCTCGAGACCACGCTCAATGCCCTGAAGGCCTCGAATGAGACTGCCCACAACGCCCTCAGCGACAAGGACGATGAGCTCAAAAACCTCATCGAGGCCAACAAGACGGAAATCGAAGGCAAACTGGCCAACGAGGTATCTGCCATCAACACGAAGCTTGGCGAGGTCAACACCGCCATCAGCGCCCTCGAAGGCCGCGTAGGCAAGAACGAGAGCGACATCGCAGGTAACAAGCAGGATATCGCCGGCATCAAGCAGGATATCGCCGACAATATCAAGCCCAAACTCAACGAACTGTCGCAGGAAATCTCTTCGCTGAAGACCGAGATCCAGAATATCAATAAGTACCTCGACATCCTCAACCAGAACCTGAACAACCTCATCACGGGCCTTATCTTCCAGGATGAGCAGCTTGAGATGGTGCAGGCAAAGGTAGAGAGTGATGTCAACAAGACGGGCCTCACGGGGCTGACCTTCTCTGAATATACCAACGGACAGACCATCGTCTATTTCCCCTACAAGACGGCTGCTGCAAAGAACACGCTTGTCGCCGGCAAGTGGAACGTAGAGAAGGTTATCGGTAACGTATATTACACCATCAACCCCACCGACGTCAACTTCACCGACAAGGCCAACATCGCGCTGGAGAACAGCAATATGGTTGCTCCCGCAAATCTGGCCATTTCCGCTCCTCAGGCTGCTAACCGTCAGGCTCCCATCAAGCGTAGCGCAGACGCTCCGAAGAACGGTCTCTATCAGAGTACGCTGACCAACAGCAACCTTGCTCCCTCGTCGGCTCACCCCGGCTTCGCCAATTCCTACGCTCTCTTTACCTCGTACCAGCAGAAGGATAAGGACGGCAACGTGGCTACCAAGAAGGTTTACTCGGAATATGCCCTCAATATCAATGTGACGAATGCTGTTGAGCAGACGGCTCCTGCCATGGTTGCTGATGGTGCCGATGCCACCTGCCCTGCCGCTGTAAATGCCCGCTTCACCAAGGATTACGGTCAGCAGATGGGCGGTACGTTTGCTCTGCTGCCCACGCTTGACGAGTTTGGTAAGGCAGAACCGGCCGGTAACGCGAAGGTATATCAGAAGTATGTCGAGGTTGTCGGCGTGACCAATAGCCGCAACCAGGCTCTGACCTCCACGGCTCTGACCAACGCCAAGAAGGCTATCAACGATGCCAACGTAGGTACGCTCAACACCGTTTGCCCTCGGCCGTCAGTTCACGCCCTGTATCAGCGCCCGCGTCAAAGCCAGCGGCTGGCAGGCCAAGGGCGGATGGGTGAACCCCTCGCAGACCTATACCTTCAAGCAGGCCGGTCTGCAGGCCGACGTGCGCCTGGACCTCACGTCGCTCTTCGGCGGCTATAGCGCCACACGCCCCGTGAGCGTGGGCCTCTTCGCCGGTGGCGGTGCCAACATGGCGTGGGACAACGGCGAAGCCTGCACCCTGAAAACCCACGGCTACGAACTGCCGTATCTATGGACGGAGCATAAACTGCGCGCCGTGGGTAGCGCCGGCGTCGATGCCAACATCCGCCTGAGCGACCGCGTCAGCCTGGGCCTCGAACTCAATGCCCACATCATCAACGACCACTTCAACTCGAAGAAGGCCGGCAATGCCGACTGGATGTTCAACGCTCTGGCCGGCGTGCGCATCAACCTCGGCAAGACCCGCCGCGCCAAGACCGTGCCCGCTACGGTAGTGGTGCCCGTGCAGTCTGCCGAGCAGCCCGCCGAGCAGCGTCCCATCACGCCCGACCAGCCCGGCGTGCGTCCCGAGGTCAAGCCAGAGAAGAAGGCCGACCGCATCCGCGAGGACATCTTCTTCGCCATCAGTTCGGCACAACTGACGCCGCAGGAGCAGGCCAAGGTCAACAACCTCGTGGCCTTCCTCAAGCAGCATACGAGCATGAAGGTGACCCTCCAGGGCTATGCCGACAAGGGCACGGGCAATGCCGACATCAACATGGCCTACAGCAAGCAGCGCGTCGCCGCCGTCAAGGCCATCCTCCTCAATGCCGGCATCGCCGAAAGCCGCATCCTCACCGAGGCCCACGGCGACACCTGGCAACCCTTCCGCGAGAACGACAAAAACCGCGTCTGCATCTGCATCTCCGAATAATCCTCACCCCTTATTATCCCATCCTTCGGGTTATTCAACACCAACGGGCCGGACTCCCCAATGTGGAGCCCGGCCCGTTGTTCACAAAAAACAGTTTTGAGAAATTACCAAATCCGGGAATTTCTATTTAACTTTGCAGAAAAGAATGGCAGTAGTATAGAACGCTTATGAGAATCATTTTCAAAGATGAAGCGTTATCCGAACTGTATGAGAGCGGCAGGACCGAAGACCATAAGTACAAGAAGATGTGTAGAAACAAGAAACTGATAGCAGGTTACCAAAGGGCTGTTTCCATCATGTATGATGTGGATTCTACAGAGGACCTCAGACCATTCAGTTTTCTACACTACGAAAAATTGAAATACCTGAAAGAGCCGTTGAGCTCTGTAAGGCTTGTCAACGGAATGGTTGAACGTCTGTTGTTTACAGAGACGGAAGACGGCATTGAAATAGAACTTGTAGAAATAGATAGCACACATTATGGCAACAAGAAGTAACCGATTAGTTCCTGCCAGGGCAATCCACCCGGGAGAAATCTTGCGTGAAGAGTTGCAGGAGCGTGGTATCAAGCAAAAGGATTTTGCCCAAGCCATTGGTGTTCAGGCTACACATCTGAGTGAGTTTATCAACGGGAAACGGCACCTGAATGAAGATTTGGCCATGAAGTTGGAATCTCAGTTGGGCATACCTTTCAAGACGTGGATGAGTCTGCACAACGGCTATATGTATGAGTGCAAGGCTTTGGATGAAAAGCGAACTGAAAAGCAGAGCGCTCTTCTGTTTGAAGAGGCGTGCGCCAATATCTTCAATCTCCATGCTTTGTATAAACGCTTGGGGATGACGCATCTTTCATGTGAAGAGAGGGTGAGGAGACTAAAGGCGTTGTTCCCGTTTGACTTGCTCTCGTCCAATGAACTGAGAACGCAGGTTGCAGGTATGTACAAGCATAGCGAAAAAGTTCAGGTGGATGAAAAGAATATGTTGACATGGCTCATCCTAAACAAATTGGAAATTTCGCGTATTCAGCCGTTGGATAAATATAAGAAAGGATATGCTCTGAAAGCGGCAGCAGACATCGCGCGTATGGCAAACGTGAGGACGCTCACAACGGAGCGTATTAAGGATTGTCTCAATGGGTATGGCATCTCTTATATAAAAGTGGAGAAACTGGACAAAACGCCGGTTGATGCCTATTCAACGTTTAGTGGAGACATGCCGGTCATCACCGTGACCTACCGCTACAACGATATGGACAAACTGGCATTTGATATTCTCCATGAACTATGCCATATAGACCGCCACTTCACAGAAATGAATAAGGCCTTCATTTCAATTGAGGGTGTAGAATACTCCAATGACCCGAGAGAAAAAGAGGCTAACGAGTTTGCAAGACAGATGCTTATACCGGATGAAATATGGGAAAGCATTCTTAAAGTGGGATGTACCAGCCTTTCTCCCTATAAGATTGTGAAGACCATCGCGACAGAAGCGGAGCGTTGTGGCATAAGTCCGTCCATTGCCATCGCAAGATATAAGCATGATACCAATTGGTATCGTACATCGGCTTATAAGTCGCCAAAGATCTTTTGATTGGAGAACATTGGGCGGTGTGTCATAATAGCCAATCTGCTGCGTTGCTATCGTCTTCGGGCTTGGTCATGTACTTCAGTACACTCCCTGCGCCTTCATCCTCAGCGCCTTGCATCTTGACCATTCTGACGCACCTTTGAGTGCGCGTCAAAATTTGCATTTTGACACACCCTCTCACAATGTGTTGTGCCGCAAAACTTTTACCGGACAGCAAAGTCCACAAATACTTTTCATCACCCTCCCAAATCTTCAGGTTATTCAACACCAACGGGCCGGACTCCCTAATGTGGAGCCCGACCCGTTGTCGGTCAGTGGCGGATAGTAGGCCACCTCAATGGACATGATCGGCAAATGTCAAAGCCACAGCAGGCGGCTGCTGCCGTAGAAATAGCAGAGCAGGAAATAGGCGCCTACCCACTGCAGGATGAAGAGCAGGGGGACGGTGATGAGGAAGACGGGCTTGCGCACTTTGTGCCAGCAGAACAGCATGGCCAACAGGCCGCCAAGGGCACCGCCCAGCAGGCAGGCGGTGAGCAGGACCGCCTCGGGGATGCGGCGGCGGCCGGCGAGCGCCTTCAGTTTGTCGATGGCGAAGAGCAGGAAGGTGACGCTGCAGCAGATATAGAGGATAATAGCAATTTCCATGGTGATGATGAGGTATGGGGTGAAGGAAGAGTATTTTGCCGGCCGGCGGCATGACGAGCAGACTGCCGGCCGTTGTCAGCAGAGGACGGGATGGCCTGTCAGCGGCCCAAAGCGATCAATCCGATCAGACCTAAGACGAGCAGCAGACCGATGAGCACCCAGATGAGCCACATCCAGTTTTTGCCCTTCTTCATGATTTCGTTGACCTGAAGGACATATTCGCGCTCGTTGGGGTCGAGGGTGATATGGCCCGTGTCGAGCGTGCGCCCGGCGATGGTCACGCGGGCTTCCATGTCGCCGCCCTGCAGGCGCGTGGTGCCGGGGAAGGTCATCTTGCCGTCGGCATCGACAGGCCCTTCGGCCACCTTGCTGCCGTTGAGCGTCAGCGTGACGTGAGCGCCGCGGAGCGGTGTGGTGCCATCCGCCTCGAGGAGCGTCAGCGTGCAGTCGTCCTCGAGGACGTAATCGAAGATGTTGCTCTCCTTGGCCTCCACGACAAACGTCTGGCGGTTGCTGCCGTCGGCGGTATTCCAGATGCTGTATTGTGTGCCCTCCTCCATATCCTCGATGCGGACGTAGCCGTTGGCGTCGGTGATGTGCTTGTCGCCCTTGTCGGACGTGATTTCGTAGTTCTCCACCGGCGTGCCGTCGGGCCGCGTCACGTGCACGTAGCAGGGGTAGAGCGGCGTGGGCGGCGTGGGCGGTTCGGGGACGGGTTCGGGTTCAGGCGGTGTGGGCGGTTCGGGGACGGGGTCTGGTTCGGGGGCGGGAATGGGTTCCGGTTCGGGCTCGGGCTCGGGTTCGGGTTTCGGCTTGATGTCAGGCAGTGCAATCCAGTAGGTCTCCTGCCCCATGACGAGCGTGATGGTGTGCGTCAGTCCGTTCTCATAGGCCACGGTAATCTGGTGGTCGTTGACGTTCGGTTTGATGTGCAGCAGGCCGTCGGGCCCCGTGGTGAAGACTTTGGCCTGTCCGCTGGCCATAATCATCCGGAAGGGGTAGGAGGGGACGGGCTTGCCTTGACGGGAGAAGCCGATGCCGATGCCGCCCTTCTTGTTGATGCCCAGCAGCCATGCCGCCAGCGGGTTGGCAATCTGTGCCTGGCGGTAGCCCCATGCCGTGAGCACCACCTGGATGCCGCCGGCAGCATCGGGACGGTAGAAGATGAAGTCTTCGCTCGGCGTGGTGAGCACGTTGTCCGTCAGACGACTGTTGCTGCCGCCGAGAGCCGCGCTGACGGCGGCGCGGGCATTGGCCATGATGTGGAGCGCCTGTTGTCTCACCTCGTCCGGGGCCAGAGCCAGCGGTTTCCAGTCGTCGCCCGGCGCGCTCCACTGAATCTGCTTGAGCGTGGTATGGCGTTCGGCGAAGAGCAGCGCAGAGCCCGTCATGCGCGACAGCATGGTATAGAGTTTTTCGTAGGCCGGCTCCTTGGCAATGAGGATGACCTGGCCCACATGGACTGTTTGAAGTATCATGGCGTGGAGGTATTAGTGTCGTTGGTGTAGCGTTTTTCTATGTCGCCCGGTTCTACCCGGCTGGTCAGGTCCTTGACAAAACTGTTGAGGTTGCTCTTGAGGTCGGCGAAGGGGGCGACGTCTTGGGTGACCTGAGCCTGGTCTTCGGAGAAACTGTCCTTGAGGACGTAGGCATTCTCCTTGTCCCAACCATTCTGGCGGTTGCTGCGGATGTCCTTGTGGTTGACGACACGTCGGATGAAGTTGCCCAACTTGAAGCGGGCTGCCTTCCACAGCATCTCCTGCCGGCAGAGTTGCTCTCTCTCGCTCTGCTGTGCCGGACCGAACGCCTGAAGGATGGGCAGCGGGTTGCGGTCCTTCTCCCAGGCGTCTTTGGCGGCGAAGAACGTGCGGCGGGCATCCTCCAGCGCCTGTACCCTGGCCGCCAGACTGTCGCTGGTGGCATTGCCGTGGTCTAAGCGCAGGGCGGCGGCCATCCGGGCCAGACCGAGCGTGTCGATGTCGGCAAATGAGCGTGCCTGCTGCTCCTGCAGACGGTCCGTAAGATGGCGGTGGAAGACGGCGCGGAGGCTGTCCGTCAGGGCGCGCTGCCGGTTGCGCTCGGCGGCGAGAGGCAGCAGGCGGTCGGTCTCGGCCTGTAGCACCGATTGTTCGTTGCGCAGCGTTTGCATACTGTCGTTCAGGTGTGCCACGCGCGCTTTCAGTTCGGCCAGTCTGTCCAGGTCGGCTTTGTGCTTGTTCATAAATTTGGCCCGTGCCTTTTCCTCTTTGGTAGGCTTGGGCGCCTTGGCCTCCGGCGCCTCAGCCTTGTCCGGCGCGATGCTGTCGGCGGCGAGCACCATGAGGGAGCCGCGCTGCATAGGCACGTCGCCAACCGCGGCATGGCATGGCAAGGCTGCGAAGAGGACCGTGGCAGCCGCAAGGGCCGGGATAAGAGATGAGATTTTCATAAAGGGTTGGGCGTTAGTGGCGTTTGGGGATGACGGCGTTCAGTTCATCCCACAGGTCGTGGAGTGTCTGCCTTTGGGCTTCGGTCAGCGTGACGTTTCCGTTGATTTTGCCAGCCAATTTAGTGGCCTTCTCTAAACGGACCTGACATACTTTCCGGCTGATGCCGGCATCGTTGATGGCCTGCCGCATGTCGTGGCAGAGAGGTTGTGCTTCAAGCATGAACTCTATGGCAGGCAGTCTGTGTAGCAACAGCGAGTCGCCCGTACCTGCCGCCAACGTCCGTGCCTGTTCCAACGCCTCGACCGACATGCTCTGGAAAGGCTGCCGCAGAAGGCTATCCACCACTGCGGGCTGTAGCCACCGGAGCCATGCCGTATCGGCTGAGGCTCGGTTGGCCTGCGCGTTCAGGACGTCGCGCTGCTGTTTCATCCGGGCCACATCGGCGGCCATGACGCAGCGCAGACTGTCCAGGCGGTGCGCCTCGGCGGCGAAGTGCTGAAGTTGTGCCTCAAGGTCGGCCTCAGTCAGCGGCAGGGTGTCGGCCGACGCACTGTCGGCGGCGGCATAGGCCGAGGCCGTACTCATGGGGCGGCTGACGATGCGTCGTCCATGCGTGCTGACCGAGACAGAGAGCAACAGAACCGGCAGCAAGAGCGTAGGAAGGTGTGGAAGATGCTTCATGGGAGATGGCGCGATGTCGCAGGATTAGTACGCGTTGTGTTCGCTGTCGGCCTCTGATTGGAATTTTCTATAGAAAGAGAACAATGCACTGCTGCCTTGAGGATATTCGCGGCGGAAGGCGTTGTAGATGCTTTTCAGTTTATCCGCGTCGTCAGAGGTGGGACTGTTAATGGACTCAAAGTGCTCGATAATCCGGTTGGAAAGCGCCGCATAGTATCGGGCGCGTCCCTTCTCCACCTTGTTGCGCACCGTGGCGTCCGTCAGTCCTTCGGCAAAGCCGTCGATATGGCTGAGATACTCCGTATAGAGGGCGTTGCTGCGGTAAGCCTGCGCTTGCCGCAGGGCATTGTCGCGGTGGGTGTTCAGACTAGTCCAGCGTTCGCCGTCAAAGCGGGGTGTGAAGGTGAGGGGGCGGCGGACGAAGTTGCTGATGTTGCTGTACAGCGTATAGATGTTGCATAGTTTTTGCAGGCGCTCCTTGTCGGCACGCTCGGCGTTGAGGCGTTTGGCCTCGTTGTTGTAGGCTCGGACAATGTCCGGCCGGCAGTCGGCCTTGGCGAACTCCTCTTTGGCCAGAAGGAAGAGGCGATTGATGGCGTTGTTGCGGAGCAGGTCTTCCAGCAGACTGCACTGGTCGATGGTCAGCAGTTCGGCGTCCTTCTTCTGGTTAAGGTCCGTGCGGGTGTTGTCGTAGGCTTCGCGGCTCCACGGCGTCATGTTTTGCCACTGGGCGGGAATCTCTTTCGACAGTCTGTCGTACAGGTCATTCTGCGCCGGACTGGCTGTGCCGGACGTCCCGCCCATGGTCAGCCACAGAGCGCCCACGACGACGACCAACGTGGCGAGAAATATGAGGGAGAGTTTGAGGATTTTCATTAGTTGAAAGGATTTTTGTCAGAACGTTTATCTTGTTTGTTATCCTTCTTCTCGGACTGCCCTTTGGACTCCTTTTTCTTAGAAGCAGGCGTTTCGTTCTTTTCCTGGACCGGCTTCTTCTGCACGATGGCCTGAATGTCCCTGAAAGAGTCCATGGGGTCTCGGTAGTAATTGACGAGATAGGTATCCTTGTAGCCCTTGGGCTTTTCGTTGATGAGCGTATGGAGGATGTTGCTCTGCTCGTCGGTAAGGCCGTCGCCCTCGTTCAGGTAGGTCTGCAGCGTGGCCGGGATGTCGTTCTTCAAATTGTCTTTGGTCACATTGGAACTGTGGGCCTTGGCCAGTTCGTCGGCAATGGCTTTCATGACCTCGTACTGCTGCTGCAGCGTCTGGAAGACCTCCGCATTGTCCTTTTCTTGGTCAAGCGATTGGATGAAGCCCTCCACTTCGGGCAGGAAGTCCTCGAAACAGAAGTCGAGACCCTTCAGACTGTCGCAGAAGAGTTCGGCGGTATTTATTTTCGCCTTGTCTCTGTCCGTGGGGGTACTGTCATCCTCCTGCGTCGAATCGCGCTGCTCGGCTTTTGCATCATCTTTGCTTGTCTGCGTACCGCCCTCGCCGCTGCACATGCCGGGGAGGAAAATGGCCGCAAGGATGACCATGACGATGAGGAGCGTGCCGCCTGCGCCGATGAGATACTTCGCCCAGTCGGGGATGCTGATACGCTGCCCGGTTCCTCCATTGGCGGGATGCTGCCGAGGCTGTTGCTGCTGGTCGATTTGACGTCCGGGGTTAGGGATGGTGGTAGGTCCGAGTGTGATAATGGCGCTGACCTCAATGCAGCAGGCGATGGTGCCGTCGGGGTTGGGCTTGCCGCTCAGTTCTTTGTTGAGAGAGAACTTGACATCGTTACGCGAGGTCCTTATCTGAAAATCGTTCAGCAGAGCCTCGTCGCCGCGCAGGGTGGCGATGTAATTGCTGTCGAAGGGACGGCGCAGGTCACGGGTGGCGTCGGTCAGGATGTAGAAGTCGATGGGGCGCACCTTGCCGACGATGTTCGGCGATCCGGTGAGCTGTAGGCGGTAGCGTCTGACGGGGATGCGCCGGGCCACGGCGCGGTATTCCGTGACGCCATCGGCGCCCATAGCGGGCTGGCTGACGCTGACGGCCCAGTCGGGGTCCGTGCAGCCAACGACGGGATTCGGCCACAGCGCTTCCATGCCCGTCAGGACGAGGGTGCCATCGGGTGAGAAGGGGCGGCGGTTGCGACCCGTAGCGTCCTGGCGTTCGGCCAGATAGAAGGAGGTGAGCGGCGGGCAGGGCGCGCTGTCGGCGGCCTCATTGGCGGTGCTGACAATCAGGCGGCAGGCTTTCTGCTTCGGGCGTGGGGGAAACGAGCAGACGATGGTCTCCTCCATATCGTTGACCACGACGTTGGGCACACGGCCCGCACGGGCATCCTGCAAACTGAACTTGACGGTATAAGCCTCTTCGTAAGCCTGACGGGCAGCGACGTTGAGGATGATTTCGGTCTGTCCGTTGTCGATGATGTCCTGAATCTTCGTCTGCTGCATGAACAGGGCATAGACCCGCGGCCGAGGTATGGTGACCGACAGGCGGGGCAGGGCGCTGGCGCCGGCCGAGGTGCTCAGGATGATGTTGCGGTAGTTGACAAACTCGGGGTACTGGGCATCGCACATCAACTGTGCCAGTTCTTCCTCCGAGGCAATGACCATGGCATCGCTCTGTCCCGTCATGACGCGGTGGGGCGTCAGGACGGGCACGATGGGATATTGCGCCTGAAGGGCAGCAAAGGCTTCGGGGTTTTCCCTCACTTCGGTAAACTGTCGGCCCATGAGGCCGTTGCTCAGGTAGTTTTCGTCGTAGTAGGCATTGATGGCCTTGAGGACGGTGAGCGGACTGATGCCGCCTGCCAGTGCCGTGCCTTTGGGCAGGGCGATGGCAATCTTCAGACGGCCGCCGCGGGCAGCGCCGATGCTCGACACATCGCTGCGCACCAAGGTGAAGAAGGTGTGGGTGGCCTCGATGCTCAGCGTAAAATAGTACGGCAGACTTTCCAGACCGCCGACGACGCCATCGGGGATGTTGCGGGGCTCGCCCACGACGACAAGGGGCGTGTAGCCTTCGTTGGCTATCTTGTTGCCGTAGATATATAGGGAAAGGCAGTTGTTCATAGGGCTGTGATGAGTAAGCGGGTGTTAGTGGGTGCTGTGGCAGAGGGGGCAGGGGTCAGTGCAGTTTGCCAAACCAGCCCTTCTGCTTCATGCCGCGGCTGACCTGCCGGATGACCTCCGTCAGTTTGTCCGAGTCGGTGGCGTCGTACTGATAGACGCCGCCGATATAAAACTGGCCCAGGCTGAAGGTGTGGAGCACGGGGCGGCCGTCGGTGGCGTTGTTGATGCCATACTGCTGGCAGAGGGCCACGAGGCTGTTGAGGCAGGTCTGGTAGTTGGTCTTGAACACCCCGACAGCCGCCTGGTCGCGGTTGGCGCGGCTGCCAAGCATATCGGCCTTCGACATGATGAAGTGGATGGTATCGACATACTTCAGCACGCCGCTGTTTTCGGGCGATTGCAACATGCTGATCATCTTGCGCACCAGCAGGTCCTGACTGGTAGGCACCTTGATGGGCATGCCGTTGCCGTCGAGGATGGGGTTGCCGTCGCTGTCTTTGAGCGTGAGCTGAATCATGCCGTCGGCCGAGGGGTCGATGATGAAGAAGAACACCTTGCGGTTGGTGTTGGTCATCAGGTTGGTCACGCCGATACCCATGTCCTCGAAGGTGATGATATTGTCGGGGTTGCTGACCATCTTTGTGGCGAAGTCTTCGCCCGCCATGTCGATGAGGTTGACCACGTGGATGTCTTTGGGGTCTTTGGGGTTGGCCACGGCGGCGTTGATGAGGGCCACGAAGTTGCTGTCCGTACCGCGGGGCACGATGCCGTGGCGGCGTGTCAGGTCAAGGTAGTTGACGTAGTTGCCGGCATTGTAGAGCGCCAGGTCAATGTTGTACCACTTCTGCGAGCCCAGCAGACCGGCCAGTACGCAGGTCTTTCCCGATGACGGCACGCCGAAGAAATAGATGTCCGTGGTGTCGGCCTGCGTCTGCGTGTCGGGAGCGATGCCCGCCGAGACAAGGGGTATTTCGGGGGCATTGAGGATGATGTTCAGCGCCTCTTCGGGCAGGATGCCGTTGGCCACAAGGTCATCGCCCGTAAAGATGCCGTGGTTCAGGTAGGCCTGAATGTCGCTGCTCTTGAACTTCTCGGGGCTCTCGCGCATGTCGCTCAGGACAGTGCTTTTCCGCAGTTCAATGAGGTCGAGCGCTTCGGTGACCATCGGCGACGTGGGGTTGGTGCGGACGAAATTGATGAGGTCCAGAAGAGTGCCGTTCTTCGCGTACATCCATTCCTCAATGCTTTGCAGAGCCTGTTGGGCTTCGGCGGCATGGGGGGAGTTGGGCATATCGGTGATGTAGCGCTTCAGGGTGTCGGCGTCGCGTTGCGCCACTATCCACAGCTGCTCCTTGGCCTCGTGGCCGTAGTAGGCTTCCTTGCGGATATAGGCCATGAGGTGGTCGTAACTGTTTTTGTTCACCTGGTCCCAGGCCGCTTTTTCGCGAGCCCCCATGATGTCGAACAGACATTGGGCGGCTTGCGCCACATACTGGTGTTCGGGGCAGATGGCCGACCATTTCCCGATGAAGTCGTTGAGGGCTTGTTCATACGCCTTCGGGTCAGCCCCATTCTGCATGTTGCTGACCTTCTGCCATTCGTCCTGAATAATTTTTTCCGACAGCGAGAGCACCAGAGCCTTCGCCTCTTCCACATGGTTCTGCGGCGGCATCGTGGCGCTCCACGTTTGGATATACTGCGTGAGGCTGTTTTGTAGCGCTTCGGTCTGGCCCTGCTGCTTCAGCGCTTCAATCTGTTTCCATGCGGTCGCCTCGGCGGGGTTGGGCATGTTTTGCATGGCGTTCAGCACGAAGGCGCGGCGCGGCGGCGTCAGCGGCAGGTCTTCCAGTTTGATTTGGCCCGACGCGATGGCGTCGATGATAAACTGTATGTTGATTTGGTTGCAGCGTGCCTTGAGGTTGGCTATCTGTTGCGGGGTAAGAGCTGGCATGATGAGATAGGGGTATATGTGAAGGTTAGAGGATGGTGCTGCCGCCGGTGATGGCCTGCTCCTTGATGGACGTCTTGCGCGAGCGCTGTGTCCAGAAGTAACTGCAGAGGGTCAGCACGTGCATGACAACGAGGATGAGCCAGGCATACCATTTGCCGTAGCCCACGTTGCTGATGGCCTTGGCGCTCTTCATTTGGGGCGCGTCGTAGGTGAAGGTCTGGTTTTCCTGACTGATATAGCCCTCGTTGGTATAGTCGTCATTTTCGATAAAGGGCAGGTTGGCCTTGCCCGACAGATTCGTCAGCGCTTCTGCCGTTTCGCCGGCCAGGTCTTGGAGAATGGCGGGCTGGGCGGGCATACTGAAGATGTTCCAACTCTCGAAGACGCCGATGCTGCTGTTGAGCGTGACCTCTGCGGGAGCTTTGATATTATTCTGCATGCCATCGATGAGCAGCAGGCGCTGGTTGTCGGCAAACGAATTGATGGACTTTTGCTTCAGGCTGCCGCTACCGGTGGTCAGATTGGCTTCCCTGCACCAGTCGGCCAGATCCTCCTGCATATCCTTGCCGATGCAACTTCCCAGTCCGTTTTGGGTGTGGGTGATAGCCTCCTTCTCTTTCTCTTCATACTCGGCGAAAAGCGCCGCGATGGCGGCTTTGTCGGCCTGTGCTGCGGCCTGTATCTCGCCCTTCGAGCCCATGATGCAGAGGCTGCGTACAGGACCGAAGAAAGAGGCGCCGGCAGTGATGATGAACAGGGCCAGGGCGGAAAACTCTACCGTCCGCCACAGCGAGATATTGTTGTCCTTGGCTTTGGCCACGCACATCAGGATGAGCAGGACGGCCAGCAGCACGGTCAGGCCCAACGTGATGAGCAGGCTGGTGCCGATGGTGCCGTCGAAGAAGAACATCATGCCGATGAAGTTGAACACGGCGAAGAGGGTGATGCCTACGATGCTCAGGAAATTGAAGAAGAGCATGCCTTTGGGTCCGTTTGTTTCAGAAGACATACGATTTGGAGATTATGTGTGTTTGTTGAATGAAGGGGTCGGGTAATCGTGTGAGGATGAAGGGGCAGACTTAGGGAATGCTTTGCACGCGGCGCATGTTACAAGTGAAGCCCTGGTCGCGGTCGCGGTTTTTGGCCACGACCTCCAGTTTGCCGTCTTTGCCTTTTTGGCAGGTGTAGATATAGCGGGCCAATTGGTTGCCACGGTCACTGACGCTCTGGTTTGGCTGAATAATTTGCAGTCCGTTGTTCTGGCGCGAAACGTTGAGGGTTGCCCGATAGGTTTCGCCCGTACTAATCACTTTGGTCACCATTCTACCTCTGCTGGTTGAATCGAACTGGAAATATATTTTGACAGGCTTATTGGTGTTTTCTTCGTAGAGTTCCGTCGTGCTCTCCCATATGCCGAGCATGGCCTTGGGGTCTTTCACTGCGTCGTCATAGTCGAGCAGTTCGCCCTTAACCTGCTGCAGGGCGTCGCGTATCTGAATCATCGGTCCTACGGCGCCCGGTATGCGTTTGCCTGTGCGTTGCAGGATGTCGATGATCTGGCGTGCGCTGAGCGTGCGGTCCACGCTCTTGAGCAGGGCCACGGCGCCGGTGACGATGGGTGCAGCCTGACTGGTACCCTTCATGCTGCAGTAGCCGTTGCCATGGGCGCAGCCCCACATGTTCACACCCGGGGCCGACACCGTGGAGAAGTCGCGGCCGCCGTTCTGCCCCTGATAGTCGTAGCCGAAGTTGGAGAAATCGGCCGGGCGCAGGTTTTGGTCAAGTGCCGAGACGCGGATGGTGTTGTTGTTGCGCTTCGAGCAGTCCATGCCCGCCAGAATGGTCTCGTTGCCGGCGGCCCAAACGATGACGCAGTTGCGCTCCTCGGCAAGGTCGAAGATGTAGTCCCACACCTGTTCGCCGTAGCGTTTGTTCATGTCGTTGCGGATAATCTCCATCTGCTCCTCGGGCGAGAGTTCCTTCACTTGGTCGCCAAAGTAGGAGCCCATAGAGATATTGATGACGTCAGCCCCTTTGTAGAGGGCATAGAGGATGCCCGAGACCATCATCATGGACGTGGAGCCGTTGGCCAGGCCTTCTTTCGTCAGCAGCACGCGGTCGGAAAAGACGCCCACCGGCATCACCTTACACTTCGGAGCAATGCCCGACATGCCCGCGCCGTTGTTCACCTGTGCCGAGGCCAGGGCGGCCACGTTGGCGCCATGGCAGCAACTATAGACGTACCCTTGCAGTAGCTGCATGGCCTGCGCGTTCGGCATACCCTGAGCAATCAGTTGCTGGAGGATGGCCACGGCGTTGTCGAGCATGTCGCGCGTCAGACCCACCTGCGTGCTGCGGCGCTCCACGTTGAAGGGATAGACCACCTTGCCACGCATCTCGTCGTGGTTCAGGTCGAAGTAGTTGTCCACCACGGCGATGGTCACCTCTTCGCTGCCCTGCGTGATGTCCCATGCCTCATACGCCTGTATGGCGTTGAAGTACCATGCCTTGTCCCTGTCCTTGAAGAAGGGGTCGGAGGGACGCATGCTCTGCTGGAAGCGCTCCTCCTGGAACAGTTTGAAACTGAAGTCGGAGAGGCGCTGCGGCATCTCGTGCAACATGCGGGGCACGCTGCCCTGCGGCACGCTGATCTGCAGCAGGTAGGTCAGTTCGTCGAAGTAGATAATCTGGTACGCATCGTCCGGATACTCCTCCTTGAAGCGTTGGGCGAAGAGGGCAATGGTCTGCTCGCCCTTGTTTTTGTCCAGAATGACGTTGAGACGGTCGGGCGCTATTTCGCGTCCCGTCAGCGAGTCTTCCTCCCACTCTTCGGGCGGCGTGATGACGTTGTCCTCGGGGTCGGGCAGCGGCACGTCAGGGCCGAAGTCGTGCTGCGGCATGGTATCGACGGGTATGCTGTCGTTGATGACGGGGTCAACGAAGGGCAGGTCCTCATAGGGATTGTCCTTATCCTTATTGTCGCATCCTCGGGGGAGCATCAGCAGCAGGATGAGCATGCCCAGCAGCATGAGGGTGAATGCCAGCGTGCGGGCCACCATGCTCCATGGGCTGTGGCCGGCGGCGCCTTTCTTTTTTTCGTTAAGGGGGAAGGTCTTCATGACGGGGAGGTTTTATAAGTGTGTACCTATCCGCCGCCCTGCCTTCTGATGCCACGTGGAGAATCTGAGCAGAGCGGCGTCCGGCGACTTGCTATGCCGTTTATGGACGTACCCAAAGGAAAGTAACCCTTGGAGCACGGAAAAACTGCTATACAGCGCAGAGAATTTCTTTCAGTTCGTTGTTGGCCTGCGGGTCGTAGTCTATTTTTGGCGTGGCGGCAACGAACGACAGCAGTACGCATTCTTTCCATTCAAAGATGCCCTGCTCCACAGCCGGCGTGATGGTCTGTGCGTTCTCGCCGAGGTCGCAGAAGAGCTGGCCCAGTTCCTGCTCGCTGAAGTCCTCCTTGCGCGGGGCGTCCAGATAGTTGAACAGGGGCAGGCTGCGCTTTTCGGCCGTGGCCCGGATGCTGTCGATTTCCTCCTTGCTGCGCAGGTGGAAGCCCAGGTCCACGATGTAGTTGTTGATGGTGCTGGCCAGCAGGTCGGCCAGGAAGGACACGTTGGCCGTGCCCAGATTGACCACGTTGACGTAGGGCGCGATGAGTTGGTCCATGCGCTCAGGCAGCAGCAGCTGGCGGGCGGTGCTCACCACGTTGTCCAAAAGCAAGCCCATCACCATGGCGTTGAAGCCGTTGTCGTCCGTCAGTTCGCGTACCATCTCGGCCGAGGTGATGCGCTCACACCACAGGTCGAACACGGCGTCGGCCAGCGTGTTGGCGTTGGTCTTCTTCTTGGGATTGGGCTGGAAGAGCACGGTGGGGTCCACGTTGCGGCTCACGAGGTAGTCCTCGGCCTCTTTGCGATCGTAGAAGCCGTAGCACTGTATGAGCACCTTCCAGCGCTGCTCGTCGTTGGTGCAGGCGGCCAACTGCTTGCCGCAGGTCTTGAGGATGATTTCGTAGTTGTGGAAATCGTGCGTCTGACTGACGATGGCATTGCTGTTGATCAGGCTGTGCAGACACTGATAGACCTTCTTCTCCGTGATTTGCAGACGCTCGATAAGGTGGCCGAAGAAGTAGTTGTCCTCGTTGCAGGTGAAGTCTATTTCGCGGCATATACGGAATCCCTTGCGCAGGTTTTCCTCGAAGATGACCTCAGCGTCGTCGCTGTGATAGTAATCCTGCATCAGCGCCCGTATCTGCTTGCAGGCGTCCTGCAGTTTTTCGCCGAACAGCATGTCGCGTCCCTTGGCCATCTGCGGTGCTACGGCCGTGAGGCGCTGGAGCAGCAGCAGCGAGCCGTCGTTGTTCATCGTGGCCGAGGTGTCCCATGCCAGGGCGGGGTCGGCGAAGAAGCGGCGGATGATGTCGCAGTTGACGAACGAGCGGCGCAGCGAGGCGTAGAGGTCCACGTGCCGGCCGTCGATGACCACGTCGTTGAGCAGACACTGATTCTCCTTGCCACCCTCTGGGGTGAAGCCCGCGTAGAGCGAAGAGCCGTCGCCCGAGTTGGTGGAGTACTTGAAGTCGCGCAGCAGGTAGGTGTTTTTGAACGAGTTGCCCGGCTGGTCCCAGTTGTAGAACCACGGGTTGCTCTGCGCCACGAAGCACTCGTCGTGGGCAATTTTCATGAAGCGGTCCGTCCATCGTTTGGCCAGCATACCCTCGTCGTTGAGGCTGGCGTTGGTCTTGACCGCCATGTCGATGTTAAACTTTGTGGCGATGAAGAAGAACGGCGAACCGCCCATCTCCCGGATGTGACGGGCACGGCTTTCGGGCGTGGCGCCGACATATTCGTTCACCCAGTCGGCCAGGACGTGGGGTATCTCGGTGGCGCCCAGGTTGCAGTTGTCGTGGCAGTAGAGCAGGATGTTGATGGCAAAGTCTTCGCTGTATTTGTTGAAGAGGAAGGCCACCTTGCCGCGCTTGACCACCTGGTCGAAGTTGTTGGCGATGTCGTCTGCCTTGAGCGAGAGGCGGGCGCGGGCACCGGGGAAGTCAATCAGGTCGTTGTGCTTGAGGATGTCCTTGTGTATTTCGCCCTGCGGCAGTTTGGCGCGCACCTCGGGCTCCATCATGGTGAAGTCGTAGTGTTCGGTGCTTTCCAGAAACTCCTCATCCACCTTAAACACCACCTCGCGGCAGATGGCGCTCACCATCGCCTTGTTCAGTCCGCATACGGCGTTGAGGGCGCCCGTGGCTGTCGGGACATAGGCGTCGGTGGTCTGCGTGCAGCCTGTGCCGTTGCAGATGAGGCCCTTCAGGCATTCTACGCCCATGATGGTGTTGTCGTTGTTGAGCACCGCCTCGATGGGCAGATATACCTTCGCGGCAAAGTCGATGCGCTGCAGCACCTGCACGAAGCGCTCGAAGAGGGCCGTGAGGCTGGTGTCGTTGAACCACAGCGGGGCAAATAATACTTTCCATTCGCCCACGGGTACGCGGCGCACCACCTGAGCCACGGTGGGCAGGTAGGCCGACTTCCACAGGTTGACGCTCTTGGCGCCGATGTATTTGCGCAGGTAGTGCTGGAGGTCCAGGATGTCGTCTTCGATGATGGCGCTCTGCACCTCGGGGCGCGTGGCGTAGGTGGCGTTGATCTGCTGCGTGAGCGCCTTGATTTCGTCTGTGTCGAGCGTCTGGTAGTCGTGGATGTCGTTGAAGTAGCCGTCAGTGAGGATGGCCACCACGTCCGTCACCGAGAGCACCTTCATCAGCACCGGATACTGTGCGTTGTAGAGGCCGGGGTTTTTCAGGAACGAGGTGAAGCGCGTCACCACGCCCGTAGCCTCGGTGTTGACCGTGGGCGGGTTGATACGCTCGATGAAGTTTATTTTCCTGCCGTTGGCCGTGATGGTGAAGGGTTTGCCGTCCTTCTGCAGCACGTTGCTCATTACGTACGATTTGCCTCGCTGGCTCTCGCCGTAGGCAGCGATGGCGGGAAATTCCTCCTCGGCGGCAGCCATGCGGCGCAGCTGGCAGCGCTGCTGCACCAGTTGTGGAAAGCGCTGGGCGTAGTGCTCGGGCTTGTGGGCCTTGATCCACTGTAACGAGGCGTTGATATTCTCTATCTGTCGGTTTATCTTGTTGATCATGGGTGGAATCGTTGTCGCGGTCTGTTCTTCCTTGTTGATATTACTCCCTTCGTGGCTATCCGTCTTAGTCTTTCAGGCTTTCGCCGATGCCCAGGGTAAACTCGCCCTTGTCGAGCCAGTAGTTGCCGTCGTCGGCGATAGACTGTAGCATGACGGTGACGCTGTCGCGCTTCATCATGTTGCCCTGTTCGTCCGTCACCTCTTCCAGGTACAGGCGTTCGCGGTCTTCGTGAAACTGTCGCGTCAGCGTCAGGCGCAGGCGCGGCTTGAGCGTGTTGTTGTAGATGGCATAGAGCGGGCGGGCCTGATAGGCGGCGTCGCAGAGTTGGCGGCAGCCGATGAAGAAGGGTTCGCCCATGAGATCGACCATGAAGGTCGAGGCTTCGGGAGTGAGCAGCACGTCGTTCACGCGCTGCGTCTTGGGGTTGTACTTGCCCAGATAGTTGGCCGTGGGCCGCATCTGCTTGATGACCTCCTTGAAGTCGATGGCCATGCCGCAGAACGACTTCGTCGAGGCCGTGAAGCCCACCATGGCGCCTACGGCCACGACGCTCTTCTGGTCGAAGAAATAGCCCTGGCCGTCGGCGAAGGGATACCACGAGCCCACGCGGTAGTCGCTCAGGCGGATCAGACGGTCCGGCGAGAGCGGGTAGTACTTGATGAACAGTTCGGTGATGGTATCGAGCGAGGTGGGGCGTCCGCCGAGCACCAGAATGTCGCAGTGGTAGGCGTGGAGCACCACCGACAGCTGCTTCATCAGCGGCTCGAGCGTGCGGCGCACTTCGTCGGCCACATGCTGCGGGTCGAAGCGCCATTCCAGTTCTTCAAAGCGGAAACCGAAGTGGTGCTCAAAACTGTCGAGCAGGTAGTGCGCCGGCTGCACGTCGGCAAAGATGTCGTTGAAGGTATATATGCGCGACGGGCGGTGCAGGCGCAGCAGGTCAAGCAGCTTCTGCGCGATGGGCACCGAGATCTGCGTGTTGAAGTCGCGGCGTGTGCGGCGGTCGTGTGCCGTCTTGAGGTTGGAATCGGCATCGAAGAAGTTGAGCACCATGTTCGATGCCAGCACGCGCAGGTGGTGCGGGCGGTCTGCCGGTTCGGCGGCGATGGCTTCGCGCACCTTCTGGCGGTAGTCTTCTGCCGCCAGCGTATGGTCCTTGAGGCAGGGCAGGGCCATCAGTTCGTCGTCCGTCATCGCCGTCAGGCGGGCCTCCAGAGCACTGCGCACGCAGCCCAGCATGGGGTTGGGGTGGGGGTCGCCCTCGATGACGAAGGTCTGGATGAGCGTGCGCAGGATGTCATCGCCCGCCAGGTAGAAACTGTCCCAGAATTTGGGCACCGGCGTGATGTGCGTGCTCCCCTTGCCGCCATATTCGTAGGCGCAGATCATCAGGTCCGTCGTGCCGGCGCCGATATCTACCGACCCGATGGTCAGGCTCTTCCTGTCGTATCCCTCCTTGAGCAGGTCGGGGCGGATGTGGCCCTTCATGTCGAAGAAGCGCTGCACCTCGCCGTCGTAGCGCTGGGCCAGTTCGGCATAGAGATAGACCAGCTGGCAGCACGACGCCTCGTCGTAACTCCACATGCGCTTCTCCCAGTCGTAGTCGTTCGTCGCCGTCAGCGATTCGGGCGTGGGCCATACCTTGACGGGTTGGAGGGTGGGGTTGATGTGGCAGAGCACCTTCCAGGCGTCGTCGGCCGCCTTGCGCAGCGTATACTGCTCCTGGGCCGGCATGGCCGTCGGACTGGTAAGGATGATGTTGCGCAGGTAGCGGCGGCAGTCTATGTTGCCGTGCTTCTTGCGGAAGTCGTGGCTGTTGATCTGGCAGGCCGCGTGCTGCAGAATCTCTATCATTACGAAGGTCATCAGCGACGAGCGCGAGAAATGGTCCGACAGGCCGTTCTGGTCTTCCTCGTCGGTATAGTGGCCCTCGGCGTCGAAGTGTTCCGACAGACCTTTAATATATATGTTGTTCTCTATGCCGACGTTGGCGGGGTCGTTGACCGATACCAGCGTCTGCCAGCGGCCGTCGAAGGGGCGCGTGTCCCAGAGATAGCGCTTCGGACTGGAATAGTTGTTGCACGTCTCGCTCTCGCCCTGCTCTTCGCAGGCACGGTAGATCAGGCGGTGTGCCTCTTCGCCGACGCGCAGAAAACTGTTCCATTGAAATAGCGGCGTCGTCTCGCCCTCGGGCTGGCGGATGGCACCGCCGAAGTCGGCCTTGCGGAAGGCAATGCGCATGTCGAAGGGCTGCGTGTAGAGCCGGTGCGGCTCAGAGAGGTTGCGCAGCCCGAGCATCATGGCGCGGGTGAAGTCGCCCTCCTCGAAGAGCACGCCGCAGGTGCGCGAGTTGCCCATGTCGAGCACCAGGTCCACGGGAATCTCGCGGGCCGTGCCCTTGTAGAGTTTCACCTCGGGCGCAGCGCCTACCTGACGCAGGAATTGCACGAAGAACGTGTACCACGCCAGACGGCGGAAGGGCAGAGCCGTGGGGTCCGCCGTCTGGTCGAAGCCCAGCAGGTCCAGCACATACTCCGAGTAGTGGTTCTGGTCGGGCTGCAGCGAGAGGAAGTCCATCAGGCCCGCAATGCTCGTGCAGAGACCGAAGGTCTGCGGCGCATTGTCATATTCGTCGAAGAACGGACGCTGGCCGGAGTAGATATCGGTCGTCGTGGCCGTGTCGAAGGCCCACGTGCAACGGTAGCGGTTGACGCCCTTGCGCCCCGTGGCGCCGATCTCCTCCATCTTCATGCGGCACCAGCCCTTGGGCAGCGGCATCACCGAACCGTCTTCCTGAATCTGATACATAGGCATCGGCAGCCAGTGGCCCAGCACCATCTCAAAGGCCGAACGCCGCTCGTACGAACGCTGACGGTTTTCGATGCGCAGCGACTCGAGCGCGTTGAACGAGTAAATCTGTGACGAGTCGGGCTCGTAGGTGGTGAACATCATCGTCTCCACGCCATCGTTGATGATGGGCAGGCCAAACTCATCGTAGGCTATGCCGCTGCCCGACGCATCCGTGCGCAGGGCACCCGCGTTAATCAGTTCGGTGTAGGGGACGAACACGCCGTCTTCCGTGTGGAAGCAGGCGGCGTCAAACTGGGTTTCGCCGGTGACGAAATTCTCTGTCTCGCAGAACGTGTACTTCAGTATGCGTCCGTGCGCCGATTGCAGAGGCTCAGAGGGGTTGAACGTGACCTCTGTGGTGATAAACTGTAGGCCGGTGTCGGCAATAAGATGTTCCATAGTGATGTATGGGCGTTGATGGATATTCGTGTACGGGAGGAGGACGGTCGGGACGCTGTGCATCGCCGGACCATGGGGCCAAGCCCACCCTTGCCTCCGGGGTTGATGACCGCCTTGGGGCTCAAGTAACCCTCGGTCGGTACCTTTTTCGTGCTGCCGGAAGGGGTGGGGCAGGGGTGGAACAGCGGTGGCGTAGCATCCGCCATATCACGTCGTGGTGCGTGTGCCGCGTAGGACCGCAACGTGCCATTTGGCAAAATTAATGATTTCCCCTGCGTAATGCCATGCCTGCTTGCCAAAAAATGTGTGAACGCCCCGTTTTTTGTTGTTTATACTGTCTGTTAAACTGTCTCAATGTATTGTGCCGTATGTTGTTCCCATAGGATAAGCCCATAGGCGGCGATGAGAGGGGGTGTCAAGATGAAGATGGTTGAGCGACGGCACCTCCTAGCGGCGCCGCCCCGCAAAACTTTTACCGGACAGCGATAGATGGAATAATAAGTTGCTTCGATACGATGTCGCGTGGAACGGAAGATGTGGAAATTTTGAGCGAAATTATTGGCCGTTCAGAAAAATGTGCGTACCTTTGCCACGCTTTAGCACCCCAACGAGGGTACATAGCAGTGTCTGTTCCATGGTGTAATGGTTAGCACTAGAGTTTTTGGTTCTCTCAGTCCCCGTTCGAGTCGGAGTGGAACAACAGCACGCAAGGCGGTCCGTAATGCTTCTGCAACATGCAGGCGTTCGGACCGCTTTTTTTGTGTTTTGCGAGGGGGGCAGTAGTGCCATTTCTACAGACGCGGCACGCGCGGCGCATCATAGGCGTCGCAGCTGTCGCCGCGACAGCGCTTAGAGGGTGTGTCAAAATGCAAATTTTGACGCGCACTCAAAGGTGCGTCAGAATGGTCAAGATGCAAGGCGCTGAGGATGAGGGCGCAGGGAGTGTACTGAAGTACATGACCAAGCCCGAAGACGATAGCAACGCAGCAGAT